>SHVO01000031.1 GCA_009694245.1 Rhodospirillaceae bacterium
GACCTGTGTCAGCCACTAGCGTTGCTCCGCCGCAAGGGCCGCCAACAATTGTTCCGCGGCGTCGGCTACCAGGGGCGTGCCGCAGGTCAACAGCCGCCCGGAGATCTCCAAGGGTTTCCGGCCATGCAAGACCTTCTTGAGCGCCGGATGGTTGATGGCCGCGCTGGCGATGGACGGAACGCCAGGGCGGTAGATGAGATGAATGATGTGATCGGGACGCGCGGCCAGCATGCTTTCCAGCGACACTTGCCCGTAGGCGCCAATGCCGAGCGCTGGGGCTTGATTGGTTAAGCCCAGCAGCGTCATCACGTCGTCGGCAAGGCCAGGACGACCGACGGTAAAGCCATTGGCATCGTAGACGATGGCGGTGCCGGGAAACCGTCCGGCGGCCGCGCGCGCCGCGTCCGCGAGCCGTCGGTCCATCTCAGCCAGGAGCGCAGCAGTGCGCTCCGGCTCGCCCACCGCTTCGCCGACGGCCGTCAATGTCGCACCGATGCCGACAATCGTGGTTGGGCTATCGATCTCGACCACGTGATAATCCAGCCGCCGTAGCATCGCCTTGGCAAAGCCGGTCGTATACTGCCCCGTGAGGATGAGATCAGGTTTGGCGGCGATGACTTCTTCGGCGAGGCCATGGTTGACGGGAATTCCCTTGGCCAAATCCGCGAGCGCGGACTCGGCCGGATCGGCTCCCAACCAGCTAATGGAAGCGATGCGACTTGGCCCCACCAGCAGCAAGGCGAGTTGATCGGTGCAAAGATTCATGGACACGATGCGTTGCGGACCGGCCGCGGCGGGGCTCGCCAGCAGCACGGCTACGACCGCGCACCATGTCCATAACCGAATCACGTGGGCCTACCCTCCGAAACGTATACGCACGCCACCGTAAGCCGCGCGGCCCATGGTGTTGTAGGAAAACACCTCTTGATAATGCTCGCCGGCAAGATTTTCGATCCGGCCGAAGAGCTCGACGGTTTTGGCGACTCGGTAGGCAGCGCTTGCCGTGATCAATGTGAAGCTGCCCAAGGTGGTCCGGCCGCCGGGAATGGTAGGTGTGAACACGACATCCTGCATATTGCCATTGTAGTCGGCGCTGAGGCCGATGTCGGCCTTGTCGGCTAGGAAACGATAGGTGGCCGATACACTTGCTATATTCCGCGGGCGCCGCACTTCCTGTTTACCGGCCGAGTCCTTGGAGGCGGTGTAGGAATAGGCCGCCGCGAGATTAAGGTCCGGAAGGAGCAGATAGCGCACGGAGACTTCGGCGCCGCGGCGCGTGCTTTTTCCCGGCTGATTGCCGGCGGTAAACGGAAATTTGCTGAAATTCGTGAAGATCTCGTTGCGCAGGTTGGCGGCGTAATAAGAGAACGAAAAATACCCGCGGCCGCCGGCAAAGCTAATATCGGTTCCGGCGTCCCAGCCCTTGGAGGTTTCGGGCTTTAAATTCGGGTTGCCGATGAAGCTGGTGGGGTCGAAGCCGAAAAGCTCGAAGAACCCCGGCTTGGCAAACCCTTCACCAAAACTTGCCCGGAGCTTGACCCCGGTTTGCGGCACCTGCCACGCGGCCGACGCGCGCAATGTGGTGGCACCGCGGAAAAGATCGGTGTCGTCGTAGCGCACGGCCCCCGCGAGAAAGACCTGGTCGGCCACATCGAGGCGGTACTCGCCCACGTAGCCCATGTCGCGGGTGGAGCGGCGCTGGTTTTGCGGGCCGGGGAATCCGCTCTGGTTTTCGAACGTCTGGTCGCGGAGCTGGATGTAACCCGTCACCGTGTGCTTCAGCCCGTGCGCGGTGTCGTCAATGGTGCCATCGGATTGATAGGATACGTCGACCAGGCGCCCGAAGGATCCGAACGAGAAACTGCCAAAGCTGTACTTCTTTTTGCGCACATCCGTGAGCGCTACCGACGCCGTGTTTTGCCAAGCGCCGCCGAGCAAGCTGAGGTTTGCCGCGCCCTTGGCATAGACGCCCTTGGATTTATGATAATCGTTGGAATCCACCGCAAAACCCAAGGTCGGCGAACCCGGGGTGAAGTCTTGGGTATCTTCCTTGCCGTAAGCGTCGACGTAGCGCACCGCCGCCGAAATGCCGAATTGGTCCGTGAGGTCGGTCTTGGCGCCAAAATTGAGCGTGAGGTTGCGATGGCCGTCCGGCTCGGTTCCCCGTGCCGCCTGCGAGATCCCCTTGGTATTGAGATAGGCGACGGAGCCGGCGTAAGAGGCGTGTTCAGTGCCGCCGTTAGCGGCGGTCGTAAGATGATAGGTGCCGAAGGAGCCGCCATCGGCCTCGGCCTTGAACTTGAGCGGCCCCTTGCCCTCGGTCGTGAAGATATTGATCACGCCGCCGATGGCCTGGGCACCATAGAGCGCGCTCTGCGGTCCGCGCAGCACTTCGATGCGTTCGACATCGTCCGCCAACATATTGGCGAAATCGAACTCGCCGGTGCTGAACGGATCGCCGACTTCGATGCCGTTGATAAAAACCAGGGTCTGGTTAGCCTCGGCGCCCCGCATCCGGACTTGAGTCTGCGCGCCGAGTTGACCGGTGCGGCTGACCGCCACGCCGGGAACCTCGCGCAGGATATCGGATACTTCGGTGCGCGGACGCAACTCCAGGTCCTCGGCGGTCAAAATATCTATCGCACTGCCGACGGACTTGAGCGGGACGGGCGTGCGGTTCGCGGTGATGACGATTTCTTCGGTTAGCGGTTGCAACCTGCTGTCCGCCGCCCGCGCGGCTGCGGCAAGGGAGGCGGCGGCAAGACAGGTCGTGCTCAGCAAGAAAACGCGTGGGATACGCATATCCATATCCTCCAAAGGCGACCGCGCGCACGAGGCGGCACGGCACCGGTGAATCAAAAAGATGGAAAATGGACATGCAAAAGCGTCTGCCGGCCCAATCCATCGCGGTTTGCGAAGCGCGCGTCACCGCGATCAGATCGGCCGCACCAATGGATCACCCCGTCCATCGGTATGGTGACGCTCGTGGCGGCAGGTCTCCTGACTCGCGGGTCATTGCGGCTTGTCCGCCTTCCCAGGCCCCTTGCGGTTGGCCCAGTGGCATAGTGGACAAGCTGCTCGCCGCTGACAGTTGCGGGGGCAGTTCCGGATCTACACCGGATTCCCTATTAGCCTCGGCCCTCGTCAAAGAGCTCCGGCACCGTCACTAAGTGAGTTGGTAGTCCTAGGCGGGACGCCGTGTCAACCGACTATGATTAGGCGCCCGGCTTTTGGAAGATCATCACGTGTTGCCATGGCAGCGTGGTGCTGTCGGTGCTGACCCAATTCAGACCAACGGCGGCCATCTCTTTTTTGGCCTGGGCGACGCTCATGCGATGAAGCTCCTTGATGGGCACAGAGTCGTCTTCGGCGCGATATTCAACCAGGGCAATCCGTCCGCCTGGCTTGAGCGCCCGTACCATCGCCTGCCCCATTTCGCGCGGATATGAAAACTCATGATAAGCATCGACCAGAAGAATGAGGTCGATGGCATTCGGCGGCAACCGTGGATCGTTGATACCACCCAACACGGTGACGATGTTTTTGCCTTCGCCCTTATCCTTGCGCGCCTTGATCATGTCGAGCATTTCTTGCTGAATGTCCTCGGCGAACACTTTGCCTTGGTTTACGACGGCGCTCAGACGGAAGCTGAAATAGCCGGTACCGGCGCCGATGTCGGCGACCGTGTCGGTCGGCTTTAGGCCGAGCAGCGGCAGCAGTTTGGACGTGCCTTCCTCCTGCTCCCGCGATCCGCGCTCCAACCAACCGGCGCCCTCGTGACCCATGACAAAGGCGATCTCGCGCCCCATGTAAGACTTGCCGATACCCTCCAGCGACATGCCGCTGTTCTTGTAGCCATCGTCGGCCGCCACCGCCGGCAGACTCAGCAAAACCAATGCCGCAAGCGCGTTGAGGACGTATTTCATGTCAATTCTCCCGGCCGTCGATAAATCAGACAATAAAGCACTGCGTCTCCTTTGAGTAGGATCGCGCTCGGGTTAAAATGTGCCCATGACTGAGCACTCGATTGACCGCTGGCGGCGCGATCATTTCTTCCTGGCGGCGGCCCACGCCAAGAATGCGCGCCGCACCCAGGCGGTCTTGATCCTGACGGTCGTGATGATGGTGGCGGAAATCGTGGCCGGGACACTCTTCGGGTCCATGGCCTTGCTGGCCGACGGTTGGCACATGGGCAGCCACGCCGCCGCCCTGGGCATTGCGGCATTTGCATATGCCTATGCACATCGCCATGCCGCGAATACCACCTACGCCTTCGGCACCGGCAAGGTCGGGGATCTCGGAGCCTTCGCGAGTGCCCTGGTGCTCGGCATGATCGCCGTGCTCATGGCTTATGAATCGGTGACCCGGTTGTTCGCACCGGTGGAGATCGCCTTCGGCGAGGCCATTCTCGTGGCGGCCATCGGCCTGGTGGTTAATTTCGCCAGTGCTTGGATGCTGAAGGATGATGCCGAGCCGGGGCACGGGGCCGTCCACGATGACCTGCATGTCCGTCATCACGCCCATCATCATACGGATGACCATGGCCATCGCCACGGCCACCGCCATGGCCATGGCGATCACAATCTGCGCGCGGCCTACCTGCATGTGTTGGCGGATGCCTTGACCTCGCTTCTAGCGATTGCCGCCTTGGTCGCCGGACTATTCTGGGGGCTGAATTGGCTCGATCCCGCCATGGGCATTGTCGGCGCGGTGATCATCGCGCGCTGGGCTTGGGGCCTCTTGCGTATGACCGGACGTATATTACTCGACGCCGATCCGTCGGCTGAAACCACCGCCGCGGTGCGCGCGGCCATCGAGCGCGACGCCGACAACCGCGTGGCGGACCTGCACGTTTGGCGCCTGGGGCCAGGCCACCTCGCGGCGGTCTTGACGGTGGTTACCCACACCCCGCGTCCGCCAGGCCATTACAAAAACCTGCTGGCCGACATTACCGGCTTGAGCCACGTCACGGTTGAGGTCGAGTTGTGTTGCGGCGACGCGCCGCAGGCTACCTAATCAGGTTTTTTGGGCAAATCGTCGGGATCGTGGTCGATCGCGGGCGCCGAGCGGTGCCCCCGGTATTCCTCGCGCCGCACTGTCCACCACTGCACATTGGCACGGTGGCCGAGCAAGTAGAAAAATAACAGAATGAACGGCGTGACGATCAGCGCGGCGATGAAGGCGTAGGCAAAAAATATCAACAGGCCCGCTAATACGAGCGCCGCCACGACGATACGGAAGATCAAGCCGATCATGATACGGCTTATATAAGAGCCTTCTCGTACATCCGGTAGGTCTTATAAACGCGCCCGCCGATGTCCTCGATCGAGTGGCAGGTCGGGGCATTGGTCTCCAGCACCCAGCTCATTTCGCACACCGGCATGCGCAGTTTCAGGGATGCGTTGCGCACGGCACCGACGGTCAAAAGCGCCAGCACCGATCCCATGGGTTTATGCTTGTATTCGGGCATGACGCCCATAAGCAGGACACGGGTCCCGGAAACGTAGGAACGCCGGTTCAAGATCCGCCAAAGAAGCTTAGCCCATCCGAATGGAAAAAGGCGTCCCTTGAGGTCGTGAATCATTTCGTTTAGATCGGGCAAGGCGAGGCACATCGCCACGGGCTTGCCATCTATGGTTCCGATCGACACCAGTTCGGGCACGAGGATTAATTTCATTTCATTCGCGCTGTGCCGAATTTCCGCGTCGGTGACAGGAATGGAGCCCCAGTTCTCGGTCCACGCCTCGCGGAAGATGCCCATGACGGCGGCGAATTCCTCATTGTAGCGCGACATGTCGATGGGCCGCACGGTCAGCCGCGGATTGCGCTCGAGCGCACGATTGAGCCATTTGAGTTGCTTGTACGGCAGACCCGTATCCATGGCCGTCAAATAGGCCCGCAGATCGACGACCTTGGTGAACCCGGCGGCCTCAACCAGGCGCTGGTAGTAGCGCTGGGCATGACCCATCATCATGCGCGGCGGACAGTTGAATCCGTCGATCAAGAGGCCGGATTCGTCATTGATATTCAGGCTGAAGGGCCCGACGCACCGCCGCATGCCTTTTTCGCGCAGCCACGCCGCGGCAGCATTGAACAGGGCGTCGGCCACCGATTGATCATTGACGGACTCAAAGAATCCGAAAAATCCGGTGGCATCGTTGTAGAGCTTTAGATGGTTTTGATCGACCTGGGCCGAAATGCGCCCGACCAATTTGCCGTCGCGCTCGGCGACAAAGAAGGTGGCCTCGCCGTGCTGGAACCAGGGATTTTTTTTTGGATTGAGGCGCGGCGCTTCAAGAAGGTTTAGCGGCGCTACCCAATAAGGGTCGTGGCCTTGGGTCTCGCGCGGCACCCGCATGAACTGGGCGACGGTGGCGCCAGCACCAACCCGGCGAATGTTTACCGCCGTCGCGGCCACGCTCTGATCCATGGCCGTTTAGCCGGCGTTCGGCGGCGTAGCCGCGGCAGCTTCGCGCTTTCGCTGCACGGGATTTGTATTGTAGGGCCAGGTCGGCGTCAGGCGCGCGACATAGGGATAACTCTTGGCAACGTCCTCGTCGTAGCCGAGGTTGAACACTGTGGGCGACCGTGGCCGATCTTTTGGGCCGTCGTAAAATGTCCCGAGCACCTTGTCCCACCAGAGATTGGTGATGCCGTAATTGCCGTTCTCGTTGTGGAAATGGTGCGCCATGTGGAATTTCTTGATCTCCCGCACCCAGGCCCACTTCGGTTGATACCCGAGGTGCTGAATGCAGTGGAAGAACTCGTAAACGCAGGTCTCGACAACGCCAGTTGCCAGCGCGGTCAACGCTCCGGTCCAACCGGCAAGCGCATATCCAACCGGGAGCGTGGCCACGGCAACGGTCGGCAGCGTGGTGTAGAGCGCACCGAACAGAACTTTGAGATTGTTAGGGTCGCTGTGGTGATCGTAGTGAATGCGCTTCCACGTGCCCGCGGTCAGCGGCGATTTCCACAGCCATTTGGAGTGCAGCACATAACGATGCAGCAGGTACCAAACTATGGGATAGATCAGTAATGTCGCGGCAATACATGCGGCGATCGGCACGAGGCTGGCCGCGCCCGTCAAAAGTTGGATGGCGACGACGACGGTGCACGCCGCCGCCACGACGATGTAAGCCGCGATGGCGTAGTACTGGAAATACGCCGCCGTGAGGCCGCGTAAATCCATCCGATCAAGGTAATATGCCTTGTCGCTCCAAAAACCGAGCTTCAGGAAAGTGCCAGTCACAATCATATCCTCGGCAATTGACCGCAGCGTGAGCGCGCTGTGGCGGTTTATAAACCTGCCTAGGTGCGTGCGCCAGTATGCTCGAAGTTAAACAGCACCCAAACGCCGGTGGTGGCGAAGAGTGCGAGCGGCAGCCAGGCCGCTAGGAGCGGCGGCAGCGAGCCGAACTGGCCCATGGCCAGAAGAATGTTATTGATTACGACAAACATGAAACCGAATGTGATCCCGAGTACGATCGTCAATACGGGGCTGCCCTGGCGGTGATGAGTAAAAGCCGCGAGGGCCGCAAGCAGCGGCATGAGCGCCAGCACCACGGGACCCGCGAACTTGTGTTGCAACCACGTGTCGTAGAAATACGGCGGGCGCGAGCCAACCGATACCGAGCCGACATATTCCTTGAGCGCATTCATGGAAAGTTCGTTCGGGTGATTGGCGAGCTGCACAAACTGCTCGGGCTTGAGTGTCGTGTTCCAAGCCGGTGTGCTGGTGTCCGCTCCGGCGATGCGGCGAACGTCAAAGGTGGTCCAATGGTCGGTTTCCCAGATGGCGAGGCGTACGCCTAGAATGTCGGTGACGCGGGTGTCCGGGGCTTGATTGAAAATGCGGACGTCGCTGAGCACCTTGCCTTCGCGCGTTACATGACCGACGCGGACGATCGTGTTGCCCTCCACAATCCAACTGCTTTCGCCGATCTCCAGATGATCGCCCGTTTGAAATCCAGCTTGCTTCCAATTTTCCATTTCGCCATTCGCCGGAACCACGACGTACTCGCTAAAGAGAAAAAAGGTGCCCGACAGGATCGCGCCTGCGGCCATCAGCCCGCCGACCAAACTCATGACCGAGCGGCCCGCCGCGCGCATGGCTAAAATCTCGCTGTTGCGCGCCATTGCGTTTAGGGCCAGCAGCGGGGCCAGCAGCCCAGCCAGCGGCGCGACGGTTTCCGCAATCGACGGTGCACGCAAACTCACATAACGCAGCAGCGATGCCAGCGGCGGTCCGCCGCCGGCGAGGACAGTGTTGGCTTCGGCCAACAGGTCGAGCGTTTGCAGAAAAATGACGAGGCCCGCCACTAGTGCCACGAACCACGCCAGGTAGGACTGAATGAGATAACGATAGAGGATCATGCGGCGTCCACGGCGGGTCTAAGCAGGTGTCGAGGGACGCTTGGACCGGAAGATCGCGCCGATACCATCGATAAACCTTACCCACTGCGCCTCGAATCGCTGCACCGGCGGAGCGCCGGATTGCATATCAGTGCGCGTGAACAGCCAAGCCGTTCCCAGGGCAAACAGGATAAAGACGCTCCACAACAGCAGGCCCGCCGGAGCCGCGGTCGCCCTGGTATAGGCTTGCGTGAATTCGAGCACTTTGTGGTAACTCACCAGCATCGACAGGCCGGCGACCAGTCCGAAGGATCGGCTGGAGCGATGGGAAACGATCCCGAATGGGGCCGCCAGCAGGGGCAAGAGAAATATGGACAGCGAGAACACCAAACGGAAGTGAAACTCCGATGCCACCGCCGAAGGCGCCACGACGTGTTCGGGCGGCGCGTCGGGCAAGGGATTGGGTTCCGCTTTCACACTCATGCGCCCGGACGTGACATTGTCCCAATAGCCGCGCATCAACTCGAAGATCGTCAACTCGCGCTCGTCGCCGCCACGCCCGCGAAAGTGCAAGAGATCGGCAAGGCTAAGCGGCCAATCGAGCACGTCAAACTGCGCCGACGAACTCGCCTTGGACGCGGGGTCCCACTCCGAACGATTGCCTTCGTAGAGACGGAGCGAGAGAGAGCCGTCGATGCCGCGGTTCATTAACTCGCCGCGTTTTGCCGTCAACGTGGTAATGCGGCCGTCATCCTCTTGCCGGTGTGCGAACACGCCAGACAGTTCGCGGCCGCCGCCGTGGGATTCTTCGACCCGCAGGGTGTATCCGTTAGGTAGACTCATAAACACGCCCTCGCCGATCCCCTGCTCGATCACGCCCGACGTAATATTGAACATGATGCGATTAAATATATAGCGCGTGTACGGCATGATGTAGCCGGAGAGCAGGAAATAAAAAATCATGGCCACGGCGCCGACTGCGAGCGCAGGTCGAATGAGGCGGCCGATGCCGATGCCGCAGGAATGAATCGCGTCCAACTCAGATTGCATGGACAAGCGCCGGAACGCGAGCAGCACGCCGAGAAAGACCCCCACCGGTAACGCCAGGCTGATGTAATAGGGGATAAGATTGAAGAACATCTGGAACACGACCAGGGTGGACACCCCGTTGCCCACGGCAATGTCCAGAAGCCGCATAAGCCGCTCCATGGCCAGAACCACCGCGGCGATCAGCAGTGTTACAGCCAGGGTGGGCGTGATCAGCCCCACCACATATTGATCGATGGCCTTTAGTCGCATGCCCACACGCACGAATATTGGTTTGGCGGCCGTGGCCCAGCCGGCGCGCAGTCTAGGGGAAGGGTCCCAGGGAGGCCAGAAAAGGATTTTTGCTGGAACATCAAGCGACTCGCGGTAAAAACGCCCCTGATTGAGCCCACAGCCAGTTTAAGGTCATGCCGTGATTCCGTCCGTCGCCGTCATTACCAATCGCGGCAGCACGCGCAACTTGCGCGAGGCCGCGTGGATTGAGTCCGTTCGAGCGGACGCACCGGATTTTCGCCATTTTCAAATGGAGAAGGTGAGTGAGCTGCCGGCGTTGCTGAAGGCGTGCCTGGATGCCGACGTCATTGTCGTAAATGGCGGCGATGGTACGGCGGGGCTTGTCTTTAGTGGATTATTGGAGGCGGCACCGGCGAAACTCCCGGCCCTCGCCCTCCTGTCCGGCGGCAAGACCAATATGACGGCGGCTGGCTGGAGTTTGCGCGGCGACGCCCGCGCGGCGTTCAGATCGCTCTTGCGCCACGGCCGTGAGGGCAACCTTTTCGACCACGTCTACGAGCACGCGGTTCTGCGGTTGCGCCGCGAGGACGCCTCGTCGCCGCTTTACGGCGCATTCTTCGGCGCCGCGGAGTTTGCTGACGTCATTCGCTTTTGCCGCCGGCACATCTATCCGCTTGGCCTGCCGAACGCGATTAGTCACGCCCTTGCCCTTCCGCTCATCTTGGGACGAAGCCTCCTGGGGAAAAGCGGCGGCGGGCGCGTGGCGATCGGAGCCGACGCGGACAACAGCGAGGACAGTTATTTTTTGGTGGCGGTAACGGCGCTCGATGACTTGTTGTTTGGCTTGCGGCCGGCACCGGTCGAACCACCCATTGCCGGCGCGGTCCATCTCCTCGGCGTGCGCCGCAGCGCTACCGCCATCCTTGGCATGCTGCCCGTGGCTCTGAATAAGCGCTTTACGCCTGGAGCCGGCCGCGTTGCCCGTCAGGCGCATCAAGTGACGCTCGCGTTTTCCGGCGCCTATACGCTTGATGGCGAGCTCTATGAGGCCACCGCCGCGCGACCCCTCATCCTCGACGCCGGCCCAAAGTTTCCCTTCATTCGGTTGCCGGTGTAATGGCGTCCCTCGTCGACATTATTGACGCGGAAAGCCGGCGCGAGACGTTTCCCGCCGCCGGCGCCTTCGCTGACGAGCTGCGCCGCCACTATGGCGAGGCCACCGCCGCGGTGCTCTTTTACGGCTCGTGCTTGCGTGAGAACACCGACGCCGGGCTGATGCTCGACTTCTACGTGCTCGTCGATCGCTACCGGCACGCTCTAGGACATCCGCTCTCGGCCGCATTCGCGGCCCTGCTTCCACCCAACGTCTACTATCACGAGATGGTATTTGAAGGCCGCACGGTGCGCACCAAGGTCGCGGTCATGTCCTTGGCGCAGTTTCTGCGCGGGGCAAGCCCGGACGCATTCACCGCGAGTGTCTGGGCAAGGTTCGCCCAACCCGCGCGCATTCTCATCGCCAAGAACAATGAAGTAAGGCGGCGCGTGGCCGACGCCCTGGCGCAGGCCGTTCGCACAATGATCGCATGCACGACGCCGCTCATGGATGCCGGTTTCACCGCCCGTGAGCTATGGCTGCGCGCCAAATTGCCGAGAGTTACGCCGCCGAGTTGCGTCCTGAACAGGACGCGAAACGCGCGGCCTTGGTCGAGGGCGATTTGGCGCGCTTTGAGGCCATAACAGCGGCCGTCTTAGGAGCGCCTGATAGCTCCGGCCGTCACGCGCCCACCGCCTCAACGGCCGAGCGCTTGCAGGCCTTGCGCGCATGGCATTGGCGGCGGGTGATCGGGAAAACGTTGAATGCCCTTCGCTTGGTGAAGGCGGCCTTCACCTTCAAAGGCGGGCTCGACTACGCCGCCTGGAAAATCGAACGCCATTCGGGCGTAAAGATCGCGCTGACCGAGGACGAGCGGCGCCGGCCCCTGCTGACCGGGATGAGGCTGTTTTTCAAAACCTTAAAGGGCGGCGGAATCAGATAGGCTGAAACTAGCCGGCTGCGATGCGCTTGCGCTTGGCCGGCGCGATCAAGCCGATCTCGGCCGCCACTTTCGCGAAAACAGCGATGACCGCGTCGAGTTGCTGCTCGGTATGGGCGGCGCACAGGCTAGCGCGGAGCAGCGAGAACCCAAACGGCGTCGCCGGCGGGAGGGCGAGGTTGACGTATACGCCGTTCGCAATCAGCCCGCGCCAAAACTGCACGGCAACCTGCGGATCGGGCGCGACCACGGCCACCACCGGACTGACGTCGCTGGCGATCTTTAGTCCAAGTCCCGACAGTCCGGCATGAAGCTGGGCGGCGTTGCGCATGAGGCGGGTGCGCAACGCGCCGCCGCGCTGGATGAGCTTTAAATTGACGGCTGCGGACGCCACCACCGAGGGCGGCAGCGATGCCGTAAAGACATACGCGCGGCAAACCAGGCGCAGGGTGTCGAACTTAGGATGGTTCGAGACGCAAAAGCCGCCGACGGTCCCAACCGACTTCGAGAAAGTGCCGACGATGAAATCCACATCGTCCTCGCAGCCGGCTTCCTCGGGAAGGCCGCGGCCGTAGCGGCCCAGCACGCCGAGCGAATGGGCTTCGTCGGACAAGAGATAGACGTTTTCATATTTCTTTTTGACGGCGACGAATTCTTTCAGCGGCGCCTTGTCGCCGAGCATCGAGTAGATGCCCTCGATCACAATCAATTTGTTCCCCGGCTTATCGGCGAGGCGCGCCAGACGCTTGTCTAGATCGGCGGCGTCATTGTGCTTGAAGCGGATAATCTGCGCCTGGCTGCCGCGCACGCCGTCATAAATCGAGGCGTGGCAATCGGCGTCCATCAGGATGTAATCGTCGGCGCCCATGAGCGTGGACAGCACGCCGAGATTGGCGAGAAAGCCGGTGGAAAAGACCATGGCGTGGTCCTTGCCAAAAAAATCGCACAGCGCGGTTTCGAGATCTTGGTGGCCGCTGTAGGTGCCGTTGGCGACGCGGCTGCCGGTCGTGCCGGTACCGCAAGCATCGAGCGCGGCGCGCGCCGCTTGCAAGGCTTCGGGCGCGAAAGTGAGGCCGAGATAGTTGTTCGTGCCGACGAGGATGGTCTTGCGACCTTCAATCATGGCTTCGGTCTGCGACAGCACCTCGTCCATCTTCACTTGAAATGGATTGGCGCCGCCGTCGCCGAGCAGCGCATCGCGCTGGGCCATGAGCGGAGCGAAACGATCGAACAAGTCAGCCATGCGCTACCCCTTTAGTCTCTTCCCGGTTGTCGACGACAGTTGTTAGGGCCTCGATTCACCAACGATCTTTTCGATCGCTACGGCTAAATCCCTTACCGTCGCCACGTCCGGCAGTATGTTGAGAGGAATCGAAATATCGAACACGTCCTCAACGACTGCCACGAATTCCATCACCACCAAGGAATCGAAATTTAAATCCTCGGTGAAGCTGGTCTCGGCCTTGAGGTTGGCACCCGTCTTGTTGAACGGCTTCAGGATGTCGATGAGTGACGCCAGAGTTTGTGCCGACGGATCGGCAGCGGTGGTCGCACTCATGTCCTAAAAGCCGCTCCCAGTATTATTGCGAGTCCTCTCCGCCCTTGCCGCGCCCTGTTGCCGGGCGAATTTTGCTGCAAGTGCTAAGGCGAGAGTGCGGGAAGCCCCCCCACCAGACAAATCAACTTAGCCGTTACTTTGTTAACAAACCCCGTGAGGCATACCAGTTGACCGCATCTTTAAGGCCTTTTTCGAGGGTCCAGCGCGGCTGGTACCCGGCGAGCGCCATGGGCGCCGCGACCCAGTCGGGGTGGAGCAGCTCGGGGATCTTGTCCCAGGACAGCACGTTGGGCTTCCCCGTCAGACGCCCGTGGAGCGAGCCGGCAAGCCCCACCAGGTACATCAGCGGCGCCGGGACCCGGATCAGGCGCGGTGTGATCTGCAGGGCCTCGCCGGCCGCCGCGAGGATCTCACGCCAGTCATAACCCCGGGCCCGGCCGTCGTCGAATTCGACCGGGACTGAAGGCGGCTCGTCGAGCTTTACGGCGGCCACGACCGCCCGGGCCACATCCTCGACGTGCACCAGCGAGGTTCGATTGGTGGCACCGCCCGGAGCCAGCACAAAACCGCGTGACGCCATCTGGAAGATCCGCAGCGTTTCCATGTCGCCCGGGCCATAGACCGCCGGCGGGCGCAGAATAACCGGGCGCAGCTTGGCGAAGCTCCGCACCACCTGTTCGCCCGCGCGCTTGCTGGCGGCGTAGCTGGACAGCGACGGCTGACGGGCAGCGAGCGAGGAGACGTAGATCAGCCGCGGAGAAGTGGCGACGGCCGCCGCCGCTTCGGCAAGGCGGCGCGTGCCGATGGCATTGGCTTCCAGGAAGGCGTCGCGGCTGAAGGCTTTGATGGCCCCCGCCAAGTGGACGACCACATCCGCGCCCGCGACGAGTTTCTCAAGCGCCTGTGTATTCTCCAGGGACCCGATCACCCAGCTGAGCTGAAGCGACTCTTCGCGCCCCTGCGGCGGGCGGCGGGCCAGGGCGCGCACGTTGTAGCCTTGCTCGACCAGCAGGCGAACAAGATGCGTGCCGATGAATCCCGTGGCGCCCGTGACCGCGACGACGGTCATTGCGCCGGTGCAGCCACATCCAGCCGCTGAATTTCGCCGGATTCGAACATGGACTTGGCGCGGCCCCGGGCGAGCTTGCCCGATGTCGTTTTCGGTAAACTGCGCGCCGGCACGAGTACGATGTCGCACGCAAGGCCGACCGCCTCTTGCACGCGCGCGCGGACGTCGTCGCGCAGCCTCGCCCGCTCGGCCAGATCGGATGTGCGGCATTGGACGAGGACCGTGGGTCGCTCATTGCCGGCGTGGTCCACCAGCAAGATGGCGGCGCCATCTCCGGAGCGGAGGCCGTCGATGTGCTCCACGGCCCACTCGATATCTTGGGGCCACACATTGCGGCCGTTGACGATCATCATGTCCTTGGCGCGCCCGACGATGACCAGTTCTTCACCCATCCAGTAGCCAAGATCACCGGTGTCGAGCCAACCGTCCTTGAGAGCTTCGGCGGTGGCGGCGGCGTCATTGAAGTAGCCGCGCATGACGCTGGCGCCGAGCACAAACACGCGACCAACCCGACGCTGGCCGAGCGCCATGCCGGCCTCATCGCGAATTTCGATGCGGTGTTCGGGGATCACTTTGCCGCAGGCGACAAACGTGCGGGCCTCGGGCGCCGAGGATGGCACAGGCTCGGCGCGGTGGTCTTCGAGCGCGGCCTTGTCCACGTGATCGATGGTCATGCCGGTCCCGGCCGCGGCGAAGCTCACCGCCAAAACGCTCTCGGCCAATCCGTAGCTGGCGCAGAATGCCTTGTCGGAAAAGCCATACGGCTTGAAAGCGCTGGCGAAGGCCTGCATGACATTCGGCTTGATCATTTCGCCGCCGATGCCGGCCAGACGCCACTTCGAGAGATCAAGCGAGAGCGCGCCTTCGGCCATGGTCGCGATGCGGCGCGCGCATAATTCATACCCAAACGACGGCGCGTAGGACATGGTGCCGCCGTTGTCGCCGAGAATTTTCAGCCAGGTCAGCGGCCGTCGCGCGAAGTCTTCGGTGGCGAGATAATCCACCGACGTTTGACTGGTGGCGGCCCCAAGCATGAATCCGACCAATCCCATATCGTGGAAGAACGGCAACCAGGACATGGCGCGTTCGCCGGGCCCATTGCGCACGCCGAATTGGTTCATGCCGCGGCAATTGGCCATCAGGCTGGCGTGGGTCACCATGACGCCGGTGGGAAATCGCGTCGAGCCGGAGCTGTATTGAATGTAGGAGAGTTCGTCTGCCCGGCCCGGCTGCAACGCCGCATTGCCTTCGGGCCAGGCGGCGAGGTCGGCCATGGTGCCGATATGCGCGGGCGTCAGGGCGGACGCGGCTTCCTGGACCAGGGGCAAGAATTCGCCCGGACCGAACACCATACGGGCGCCGGACGAGGTCATCTGGCCCTTGATTTGTTCGATGTAGGCTTCACGCCGCCCGAAGGCCGTGGGCAATGGCATCGGAACGGGAATGAGACCCGCGTATTGGCAAGCAAAAAAGAGGACCAGAAACTCGGTCGCGGTGGCCGCGAGCAGCGCAACCCGATCGCCGGGGTTAAGCCCGGCCGCGATGAGGCGCCGACCATGGCCCTGCGCCTGGTCGCGAAGGTCGCGATAGGTCAACACCGCCTCCAGGGCGCCCCGTCCGGTATAGAAATTGAAGCCGGCCTCGCCGCGGGCGGCATAGTCCACCGCCTCGGTCAGGGTCGTAAAATCCGCGAGCCGCTTTTTGACGTTCGGGCTGTTGGTCGGCGTGGGCCGGAGGGATGCCTCGGGCGCGGAGGATGAAGCGGCATGTTGCATAGATCGGGTTGTCCCCTTGTCGACGCCGCTGGGTCAATTCACGGAATGTAACAACTATTGCACGGGATACTGATCGCCGCTCGCGGGGCTGTGATTCTCAAGGTTCACCGCCTCGTCTATGATGGGCATTATACCCGCCCGCTTGTGAGGAGGCAGGAATGGCCAAGTACAATCCCCGCATGATCGCCGGCGCCGTCATTGGCGCCGCCATCGCCGCCGGCGCAACGTCGCTCTACGAGCGATACTTCGGTGCGTCCGCGTCCGGCTCAGGCGAGGATGGTAAGGAACAGTGCTACGGCGTCGCTAAGGCCGGCGAAAACGGCTGCGCCTCGGCCAACGGAAGCCATACCTGTGGTGGCTTAGCCAAGGTCGACTTCAGCGGCCAGGAGTGGAAACTGGTGGAGGCCGGAACGTGCCTCAAGCTGGGCGGCAAGCTGGAAGCCTTCGATAACGCCTCCGCGCCGGACCCAGCTCCCGCCAAGACACCCGGTTAGCTCACCCATGATCCCGGCCGTGGCGGCCATCGGCCTGCGCCACCCGCATTTGCCGGGCTTGGCGGCTGAACCGGCGGGCGCGCCGTTGTGCGCGCCGTGGGTCGAGGTGCACAGCGAAAACTTCCTCTGCGCCGGCGGACCGCGCCTTGCCATGCTTGACGCCGTCGCCGCGCGCTATCCCTTGAGTTGCCACGGTGTCGGGCTTTCGTTGGGCTCGGCCGAGGGCCTGAGCCGCGAACATTTAGCGCGGCTCAAGACGCTCTTTTCGCGCGTGAAGCCCGCGCTCATCTCCGAGCACCTGTCGTGGAGCGTGACCGGGGGGATTTATCTCAACGACCTTTTGCCCCTGCCCTATACCGAGGAGACTCTCGGCGTCGTCAGCCGCAATGTTGACGCCGCGCAGCAGGCATTCGGCGCGCGAATTCTGGTCGAGAATCCTTCCGCCTATCTGAACTTTCCGGCATCGACCATGAGCGAGGTCGCCTTCTTACGCCGCCTCGTCAAAAACACCGGCTGCGGGCTGCTCCTGGACGTAAACAATGTCTACGTCAGCGCCACCAACAATGCGTTCGCCGCCCGTGCCTATTTGGAGGATTTCCCCGGGGAAGCGGTGGGCGAGATTCACTTGGCCGGTCACAGCGTCGTACCGGAAGACGGCGGAACGGTTCTGGTCGACACCCATAGCACGCACGTTTGCGGCGAGGTTTGGGCACACTATGAAAGCGTGATCGCGCGCGTGGGGCCGAGACCGACATTGATTGAGTGGGACCTGGAGATTCCGGCGCTCGAAGTGTTATTGGCGGAAGCGGCGCGCGCGCAGGCGGTCATGGACGCGAGGGCTGCGATTCGTGTCGCCTGAAACGCTTCCCGACCTTCAGCAGCGCTTTCGCGCGACCGTTCTTGGCAACGACGACGCGCCGCTCAGCGGGCTCGTGCAAACCTCCGGCGGATCACTCCCCGCGCGCATTGATGTCTATCGCAATACGGTCCAATCGAGCCTCGTGGACGTTCTCGCGACGGCCTTTCCCGTGGTCCAGCGGGTGGTCGGCGAAGTTTACTTCGCCGGCCTTGCGCGGCGTTTCATCGTCGGCGCGCCGCCGCGTCTGCCCCAGCTGTCGACCTATGGCGCGGATTTCGCCGCGTATATCGGTGCGGGGGACATCCACAAACAATTGCCCTACTTGGCGGACGTCGCGCGATTGGAATGGGCACGGGGCGCAGCTTACTTCGCCGCCGATGCGCCGCTCTTGGATCCTGCCACCCTTGGCCTCCTCGCGCCTGAGGACATGGAACGCAAGGTCTTCAGCTTGCATCCGGCCGCTCGGCTCATTCGCTCGTCCTTCCCGATTTACCGTATTTGGCAGGTGAACCAGCCCGACGTGACCGATGTCCCGGCGGTAGACATGAGTGTCGGTGAAGATGCCCTGATCTCGCGGCCGCGATATCACGTGGTGACGCGCGCCATCGCCCGTGCCGATGCCGCATTCGTCGCCGCCATAGCCGCAGGCGGAACGCTCGCCAGCGCGGCGGCACAAGCCCTGGAAATTGATGAGACGTTCGATTTGCAGGCCGCCCTGACGCAGCACTTCGTCAACGGGACCTTCGCGCGTTAGCACCCAGTGCAGGAACTTCGGATCGGCGGCACAGACCTTTGGAGCTAGCGCTCAGCCTTTGACTTCAAAGCCGATGCGCGCCAACAGCGCGTAAAACTCTTTGATGGATTTTTCTTTTTTCGGCGGGGTCTTCGATGCCGAGAGTGTATTCCCCGATGAAATCTTTGCGCCGGAGGTAGCTGATAATGGTATCGCGCGCGATCGTGGTCGCGCGTCCTATGGTAAGCGCGCCCGAGGCGCAGAAAGTAACCAGCCGTGTCGCACGCTCGCGGAACGCCAGCTGCTTGTCATCCAAACGCTCGATGACGCCCTGGGAAATGATGTAATCCGAAACCAGCTCGTCGAATTTTGCTGCGATCGGATCGCGCAGACGCTCGGGCAATTGCGAGTCCAGCACCAGCTTCTGGATGGCGGCGGTTTCCTGAAGGCGTACTTTCTCGGTACGCGCCGCCGGCGCGATCTTCGAAATCGTGTTCATTTGCGCGGCCAGATCACGGATCTGGATTTCAATGGTGCCGCGCATCTCGGCGTCGGCGTCGGTGCCGTACATCGCCAAGAGATAAACAAACTTCCGCCGACCCGACGGCAGTTTATCGCGCACGGCTTCCATCGCCCGCTTGCGCCCCGCTGCCACGCCGAAATTGCCGATCCGGGCCCAACGATCGCAAAGGCCTATGGCCATGGCGCGGCCGCCTAAAACACCCTTGTCGTCGACGACACGCGCGAGAATTTGATCGAAGAACGTCTTATCCGCCGCCGGATCCTCGCGGTTGGTCAGGCGCACGGCGCTGCCAAGGTCACGCTGGATGCGATCAAACAGCACGTCGCGCGAGCGCGGCAGCATTTTGTTAGCGAACAAATAGTTGAGCAGTTCCACCAGCTCCGGCACGGCAAATTTCGTCGGCTCGCACTTGCCTTCGAGTAAATCGGCCAACCGCATGACCGCGTCGCCGAGGCGCTTCGAGACGCCGATGACGTCCTTGATCACCGTACGTGACATGAGTATGTCGGCCATCATCTCGTCAACCATGGCGCGGGCGCGTTCGTCCTGCTGCGACTTCGCCATGGGCAAGAGCCCGGTCATCTTTCCGAGCCAACCGCCCTAATCCACCGACGTACGGGCTAAGGCCACGTTGGCCATGTACTTGCGCTCGTCGGTATCGGCAAATTTCGCATCGATGCGCCGGAGCATTTCGTCCAGCAAACTGCCCTTCAGTTCCGGCAGGGGTTTTTGATCGACTTCGCGGGCCCGTTGAGCGATGCGATCGACCGCCTGGTAAATGAGATCCTTGCGCTTGCGGGCGTCGTTGGAAGTCGCGCGCGCGCGTAGGCTGGAAATTTTGTCGACCGCCGAATTGACGAGATTGTCGACGTTGAGAATTCGCTTGAGGCTTTTGTGGCTGTGCAAAAGCTCAAGCGGCGTCATCTCGTGCTTGTCGAGATACTTCGAAAATAGCCGCGCCATGGTCGACCGCGCCGCCGTTTGGTAGTAGTCGGCGACTTGCTCGCACAATGGCGGGTCTTCAACCGGTGTAACCGTGAAGTCGTCGGAACCCTCCGGCTCTTTCATCTGACAGAAAAGCTCGGACTCGCGGACACTCTCTTCGGAGAATTTGCTCGCCTTGATGATGCGTACGCCTTGGGTGGTCTTTTGAGTCAGAAGCTCCTTGGCTTTAGCGCGCGCGGCTTCCTCGCTGGGCAACAGCTGATTGATTGCCCAACGGCCATCTCGGTAGAGCTGAACTTCGAAACTTGCACGGCCAGGGGTGGCCATTTCAACGATCCCCCCGATCGCCCCCATGGAAGCGGGTAGTAAAAAATGGTGTAACCAATTCCTTAACTTTCAGCAAAAGGCGAGGCCGGGCGGGATACCCACAGCCCCGGATCGTTGACGCTAGGGTTGTAACGGAAGGGCGGATACTTCGACCCGATAGGAGATATGCTCTGATTCGGTCGAATCCTACGCCTCGAGGTGGTAGTCTCGGAACCGCTCACGCAGCAGGGTCTTCTGGACCTTTCCGGTGGCCCCTAGCGGCAACGAATCGACGAATTCAAGGGCATCGGGCAGCCACCACTTCGGGACCTTGGTCAGCAGGAACGCATTGAGGTCGGCGAGGCTCGGACGCGCGGCACCTTTCGCCACGCAGATCAAGAGCGGCCGCTCTTGCCAGAGCGGATGAGCCACGCCGATGACGGCGGCTTGAGCGATCCCAGGGTGCCCAACGGCCGCGTTTTCCAGTTCGACGGAACTGATCCACTCGCCGCCGGACTTGATGATGTCCTTGGCGCGATCCGTGAGTTGCAAAAAACCGTCCGTGTCCAATGTCCCTATGTCGCCGGTGTCGAACCAGCCATCGGGCGTCAGCGCCGATTGCGTCTCTTTGAAATAGGACTCGATGATCCAGGGCCCGCGGACCTGAATGTGGCCCGACGAATCGCCGTCGTTGGGAAGAACCTTGCCGGCGCCGTCGACGATGCGCATGTCGACGCCGAACAAAAGCCGGCCTTGTTTGAGCTTGCGCTTCTTTTGCTCGGCGGCGGAGAGCTTCTTGAACTTCGCTTTCGGTGTATTGATAACGCCGGCCGGAGACATTTCGGTCATTCCCCAGCCGTGACAAACCTCGACGCCGAAGTCGCGCTCGAACGCGTCGACCATGGACTCGGGAACAGCGGCCCCACCGACGGTCACGCGTGTCAGGGCGGACGGCTTGCGTCCGAGCGCGCGCATTTGATCGAGAAGACCTATCCAAATCGTCGGCACGCCCTGGGCGCAGGTGACGCCCTCGGTATCCATGAGTTCAAACAAACTGGGCCCATCCATGGCAGCCCCGGCGAAAACCAACGCCGAGCCGCTCATGGGCGCCGAGTACGGCATACCCCAGGCGTTGACGTGAAACATCGGCACGACCGGAAGCGAGACATCTTCGGCAGTAACGCTGATATTCGTAGCCAAGGCATAGGAGTGCAGGATGAGCGCGCGATGGCTGTACAGCACGCCCTTTGGATTTCCGGTCGTGCCGGAGGTGTAGCACAACGACGCCGCCGTGCGTTCGTCGAACGTAGGCCAGGTGAATGTGTCCGGCTCCGGTGCGATCAAGTCCTCGTAGACCAGTACGCTCTGGAACCTTGGATCATCTGGAATGTGCGCCACGTCGGTGAGTACGATCGTTTCAGTAACACTCGGCGATACGTTATCGAGCGCGGCGATCAAGCCTATAAACGTGAGATCGAAGAAAATCAGCCGGTCTTCGGCATTGTTGATGATGAACTTGAGTTGATCGGGCGGCAGCCGCGGATTGAGGGTGTGGCACACGGCGCCAATGCCCGCGATGGCGAAGTAAAGTTCGAAGTGCCGCCAGGTATTCCACGCCAGCGTCGCCACGCGGTCGCCCGGCTTCACGCCCAAACGAACAAGTGCGTTGGCCAAGCGTTGGATGCGGCCGTACGTCTCGCCGTAGGTGGTGCGGTGAAGGGGACCTTCGACGCTGCGGGTGACGATCGGCGTGTCGCCGTGGCACATCGCGGCGAACTCCATCAGGGGCGCCAACAACAGCGGGCGATCCATCATCTGGCCGCGAAGCAGCATCCGTTGGTCCCTCCCCTGGGGTGCCAATGCTAACGGTTCGGGTCATCCTCCTCCACCGGCGTATTAACCGAATAGTATGAAAGTTTGGGCATCCTGGGCGAGGCTACCCAAGATGTCCCTGCCCGAGGAGCATGGAGCATGCGTGCGTTCGCCCAGACTATTCGGTTTAACCTGTTCGGCGCGGTTGCGCGCCGTGTTGCCATATCTCTGCTGCTGGCCATGCCTTTGGCTGCCTGCGGCAACTCGGACGAACAGGCGGTCAAAAGCCTCAAGGAACAGGTGCAACGCGCCACCGGCCAGAAGGACTACCGCAAGGTTCTTGATCTGTCACAACAAGGCATGACACTCGCCCTAAAAACCATGGGCGATAAGGCGCCCGATACGCTCTATTTCGCCCAAGGCGTCTCCGAAGCCTACAAGAACCTGCGCAATTATCGCTCGGCCATCTCCGCCATGCGCAAGGAGCTCGAGATGCGCGCGGCTGCGGGACAGCCCGAGAAAAAACTCCAGCCCCGGCGCACGCTCCTGATTCAAATGGCGGAGGAGAACGGCGACAAGATGACGGCCACCGAGCAGGCCCTGATTGTCGCCCGGGGCATCGAAATGGGTCCTGGAAAGGATGCGCAGCCCGTTTACCAGTTTCCCACCACATATCCGCCCGACCTTATCGCCAAAAAGTTGAGGGCGATGTGCAAATGGCGTTCAACATGGACGCGACCGGCGCGGTGATCGACGCTCGCGTATTCAAGGCTGACCCCCCCCCCCACAGGTCTTTGACCGGGCGGCCATGGACAGCTTCAAGAACTGGCGCTTCACGCCGATGCTCGATAAGAACTGCCAGCCGGTGCCGGTGTCGAACCTCAAGTTCACGCTCGCCTTCAGAATGGGCGGCCGTTAGCTCCCGCCATCAAGAGAAGATCACGCGCCTGGCCTCTTAGCGCCGTTGGTGAGGCACTCGGTCGCGATAC
>SHVO01000032.1 GCA_009694245.1 Rhodospirillaceae bacterium
AATGGCGCGCCCGAAGAGACTCGAACTCCTAACCTTCTGATCCGTAGTCAGATGCTCTATCCAATTGAGCTACGGGCGCGTACCGGGCGGCTATCATCCGAAATTCAACCGCTCGAGGGCTCCACCGAACAGCAAAAGCGGCGTGAAACAGCCATTTCCTGCCCCTGGGGAGGCTTGGGATACTAAGATCGCCCGGCCGATGCAAGGAAAACAATTGGAAATCCATAGCCGTGGGCCGGATCGGTGTTGTCTGGCGGCTTGTTCTCTAGGAAACCATTGAGTAAAGCCGCCCCGTAAGTGGGGTGTTCTTATATTTTGGAGCATCGCCAAGCCTTTGGGGGCGGTTTCTAAGGATTGTTTTCGGGATTTACCGGAACGGCAGCGGCGCACAAAGCCTCGACCAGGCCAGCAGTGGGAATGTGAGAGTCAGGATGCACGTACTGGGGCTGTCTAAGCAATTCCAAGGACAAGGCGATCGCGTGAAAACTCAAAACATTTGTCGGCGCCCATCCTTTCAGCCCAAACTCTTGCCGCGCGCAGTGAGCTGGGCGCTTTTCACCGCCACGGACCAGTGGACCGCGATGTCGACCAAACTATTGTCGGTTGCCGCCCTCGCCATGAGCTTGAGCGCGTGCGAGGCCTTCGAAGAATTCTCCCTCGGAGCCGGCTCCGCTCCATCGACCACCGACGTCGCCGCCGAGCCGTCGTCGGTCCAGACCATGCCGGTCGCGCCGACCAACAGCAAATTTGGCCCAACGGCCGTAGGCCAGAAAGCCGCCCAGCTACGCTCCGACTTTGAGAAATTGAAGGCCAATACCCAATCCCGCGGCCAGCAACTCGATGCCGTGCGCGGCCAGACCGTCGCCAACGTGAATTCTTTCCACAGCCGCGTGGGTGCGATCCGTTCGCGTCTGCAGATGGGTTCGACGCCGGGCAATCCCGAACTGCTGGCCGAATGGAGCCAAGCGCAAACTCAGATCACGCAGATCGACGCCGATATCGCGACCCTGAACCAACTTTCGGCACAAGTCTCGGGCGATGCCGGATCTTCGGCCTTCATCCTTGAGAATATCCGCCCCAGCTTCGCTTGCTCGAGGACGCGGTCAATCAGAACGCCATCGTCATTGACCGCGCGCTGCTGAGCCTTAACGGCGAAATCAATCGGCAACGCAGTACGTCACCAGCGAACGCACCTCGCTGGTGCAGCTCGCCGCCGACATCAACACCGGACAATCCTTCGCCGCGACCGCGCCGCGTGCCGTGGCGAGCGTGACGCCGGCGTCCTTCGCGGACAAACGCCTTTTGGTCGTGATCCGTTTCGATAAACCCGACGTGGCTTATGAGCCGGCGCTGTACCAAGCGCTCAGCCAGGCCTTGCAGCGCCGCCCCGATGCGACATTCGACTTGGTTGCCGTCTCGCCGCCGACCGGCAACCCCGCGACGGCGCGCGACGATGCCGACGCCGTGTTCAGATCGATGACCTGCATGGGCCTGCCGGCGGAACGTGTCGCCATGGCGGCGATGACCAGCCCCACGGCCACGACGCCAGAAGTGCATATTTACGTTCACTAGGTGTTTAGTCCCGCGGTGTGGTGATGCGCGTTCAGCCTTCATCCGTCCTTATGCGTGCGGGATCGGGAGGTTGTCGATCAAACGTGCCAGGCCCAGGTGCGCGGCCGCCAGTACGCGTCCTGGTTCGCTTCGGTTTGTGAGGGGCGCCAAGGTTTCGGCGTGACGGGCCTCGACATAGTCGATCTCGCGGAAACCCCCTTTGAGAATCTCGGCGCGCGCGGTCGCCACTGCCGCGGCGATATCAGCACCGCCTGAAATTGCTGAGGTGCAAGCGGAAATAGCCCGGTAGAGCACGGGTGCCCGCACCCGTTCCGCCGGCGTTAGATAAACATTGCGTGACGACATCGCCAAGCCGTCGGGCTCGCGCACGGTCGGCACGCCGATAACGTCGACCGGAATATTTAGATCCGCGACCAAACGGCGAATGACTGTCAGCTGCTGGTAGTCTTTGTCGCCGAAGAGCGCGATGTCGGGCTGGGCCTGGAGCAAGAGCTTGGCGACCACGGTGGCGACTCCGTCGAAGTGGCCCGCGCGATGCGCGCCGTCGAGAATATCCGTGAGGCCGGTAATGCGCACGGTGCTGGCAAAGCCAGGCGGATACATCGCCGCCACCTCTGGTGCGAACAGGAGGTGCACGCCGGCCGCGCTGAGCAACTCGAAATCCTCAGATTCGCGCCGTGGGTAAGCTACGAAATCCTCGGAAGGGCCGAACTGCTTTGGATTGACGAAGATGGTGGCGATCACGCGATCGGCCATCTTGAGCGCGATTTTCATATTGGCGATATGACCGTCGTGGAGCGCGCCCATGGTTGGCACGAGGGCAACCGACCGGCCTTCGCGTCGCCAGGCCTGGACCCGGCGACGCAAGCTGTCGACGTCGCGGACGGCAATGAGGGTACCGGTGTAGGCTGCCATGGGGACTCAACGCCAAAACAAAAATGATTCCGCGAGGCCTAATTCACCGACGCCCGGGGCTTGGTCTTCTTCGCGCGGGATTTAGTTGCGGCCCCGCCCTTTTCCTTCGTGACGAAGCAATGCTCCAGTGTTGGAAAACGGCGGGCGCGGACATCGGCGGCATAGGCCGCGAAGGCCTTCGCCATCTCGCGTCCCACCTCGCCGTAGCGCTTGACGAACTTCGGCCTGAACAGGTCGAATAAGCCGATCACGTCGTCCATGACCAAGACTTGACCGTCGCAGGCGGGCGACGCGCCGATGCCGATCGTGGGCACGGCCACAGCCGCGGTGATGGCGCGGGCCAAGGGCTCAAGAGTCTTTTCGATGACGATTGCGAACGCCCCAGCCTTGGCAACGGCCTTGGCGTCATTCATGATCTTGCTTGCCTCCGCGGCCGTGCGGCCCTGCGCGCGATAACCGCCGAAACGATTGACCGACTGCGGCGTCAGGCCGACGTGTCCGACCACTGGGATACCGCGCTCCACCAGGAAGCCGATGGTCTCCGCCATTTCCACGCCGCCTTCAAGTTTCACGCCGGCGCAGCCGGTTTCGGCCATGACACGGGCCGCTGACCTAAAGGCGTCCTGCGGTGAAGATTGGTAGGAGCCGAAGGGCAGATCGATGATCACGCAGGCCCGCGTCGAGGCCCGCACCACGGCAAGGCCGTGGGCAATCATCATGTCGAGAGTGACGGCTAGAGTTGAATCCATGCCATAGACCGTCATACCAAGCGAGTCGCCGACGAGGATGGCATCGGCAACGGGATCCATGGCGCGCGCCGTGGGCGCTGAGTAGGCCGTAAGCCAGACCATCGGCTCACCGCCGCCCGATGACGACCGTTTGCGCGCCGCCAGATCGCGCGTCGTCAGTCGCGGAGATTTCACGGCTGAATTTTCGGGTTCAATACTCACGGTATCCTCAAGGCTAGCCGCGCGATCTTGCGAACTTTGGAATCGCGACACTAGCCTATTTTCGGATTTGGCAGAAGGCCGCACAGGCCGGTATTTAGTCGCGGGCGCGGTAATACCACAGGACGGCGCCTATGGCCGCCACCAGCAGCGTCACGCCCAGGGTTTCCGAAAGACTCACGGAGTTGCTCTGCGTCGCATTGTTATCGTTCCTAGTGGTCAAAGTCTAATACTTCGATCCCATCGATCGTCTTGGATTTTGACCACATCATAAAGGTTGGCTAGTGGATCGGCCTGACACTTGGGGGAACCAAGTGTCAGGCCGATCCACTAGCGTGCGGTCATAGCGGAAGCCGCACGACAAAGCACGTTCCCTGCGGTGAGGTTGATAGCAGCGCGACGTCCCCGCCCTGGGCTCTGAGCAATTCCCGCGCGATTGGCAACCCGAGGCCGAAGCCGCCGGCGCGCGTCGACCCGGCAAAGGGTACAAAGAGGTTGTTGAGGGCTTTTTGGCTGAGGCCCGGCCCGTCGTCGGTAATGCCAATGGATTGATAGCCGCCTTCGTTCGTAGTGCTCAATTCGACTGAGGATGCGCCGGCCTCGTCGGAATTGCGCAATATGTTCTCAAAGGCCCGATGCAGGAGATTGGGATCGCCGGAAAATGCCACATCGACAGCCGCGCCAATCCGGATGACACAGGTTCTCAAGGCGGGCTGGATTGAATGTTTGATATCCTCGAGCAATGCCGCAACATTTAATGCCTGCTTGTTTACTTGCGGCAGACCTTCCTTGGCGAATCGCAGCGTTGAAGCGGACAGTTGCACCGCTTTATCGACGGCCCGCACCATGCCGGCGGTCAAGCGTTTTACTTCCGGATCGGGCATCGCTTCGAGCCTTTCCGATTCCAGCATGGCGGTGGCGAGGATGTTCTTGAGGTCGTGCGAAATCTTGGTCACAGCCGTACCAACGCCGGCCAAGCGTTCCTTTTGCAAGAGTGCGGTACGCAGCTCTTGCTGCATGGTCGCGAGCGTCTGTTCGGCAACGCCCACCTCGTCCTTGCGCGCCGAAGGCTCTATGACGCTGCGCGGATCTTCTGGAGCATTCTGAAAACCAGTCATGCTGATGGTGAGGCGGCGCAGCGGTCTCACCGCCAGCCACTGAATCGCGGCATAGACCATTGACGCCGTCGCGACGGAAATGAAAAGGCTGACAATGAAGATGCGCCGCGCATAGGCCCCCATCTCGCGTCGCAGCGGCCGTTCGTCGAAGACGGCCTCGACTATGACCGCAGGGTTAGAGGGGCTGAGGCCGGTAACAATGACCGCATAGGTGTCGCGACGCAGCATGGTCGTGAGGGCATCGATCAACAAATCCCAGAACATGTCGCGGCGGAGGTCGTAAGCATTGGGGACGCGGGCGGGAATCGCCGGGCCGAATGTGCGCTTCGGCAGGCCGGGGCGTTGCACAGACATGCCGAGGATGCGCCCCTGCGACAGTAGATTATCGCGCAGGAGCGGATCGATCTTTCCGGTCTTTTCCGCGGCAACATCGAGGGCCGTCAGCACCAAGTGGGCGGTCGCGAGCTTGTCATTAAGAAAGTCTAGGCGATGGCGCGCTATGCTGGGCACGAAGATGACAATCTCGGCCATCATGACGAAGCCAATGGTCAGGAAAAGCAGACGGGCCGATAGGCTGGATGTGACCGGCTTTGGCTTTTCCGCCGCCGGAAGAAACGCGCTGGTATCGGCCGTGGGGGGGAGACCGGGGCGGTTCATGAACGGCCAAGCTCGTCCGGGGGCTGACATTGACGTTCCATATAGTGTCGGCCAGTTCCCCTCGAATCCTCAATTTCCTGCTCTCAGGCCGTCACGATGAATTCTGCTATAGCATCGGCCGGCGGGAGGGGACTAGGAGCGAATCGGCACTGGCTCTCTGGTTTGGGCCGACCCACAGGCATGAAGGCCCCGCGAGGGCTTCCAGACAGCCTGATGGGGCTGAAAGGCGGGATTCTTGACCGGCGTTACGAGCCGAAGCATTGACTTTGCCCCCCCCCACCCTTATACACCGGCCGCGAATGGAACCGGACGCTCCCCGGCTGCGGCGAAGCGCTTTTCCCTAATGATCAACTGGAGTTTCGTGACGTGAAACGCACCTATCAGCCGAGCAAACTCGTGCGCAAGCGCCGTCACGGCTTCCGTTCCCGTATGGCGACCGTCGGCGGCCGCAAAGTCATAGCCAACCGTCGTGCCAAGGGTCGCAAGCGCCTTTCGGCCTAATATTGAGCTGGGTTGGTCGGACCGGACACCCCCCCCCTCGCCCCGGCGCGGGCTGACTCTGCTACAGGGCTAAGACCAGCCCATCGCTGGATGAAATGCCATGACCTGGGACACGGAGCAAGCCGCTAACCAGTCTCTCGGCCTTGGTAAAGGTCGCGGTGCCAAGGGTCGCGGGCGAATTTGGAATCGACTTCCCGCGCGCGCCGATTTCCTACGGGTCAGCGCCGCCGGACTGCGCCGCGCGACGCCCGGCTTCATTATCCAGACCGCGCCAAGAGCCGGCACCGATTTGCCTTTGCGCGTCGGCTTCACCGCCAGTCGCAAGGTCGGCAACGCCGTCGCCCGCAATCGGGCAAAGCGCCGCCTGCGCGCGCTGGCCGACAAAGTCATGCCCGAAGCCGCCAACCCGGATCACGACTATGTCTTGATCGGCCGCACCGAGACTCTCAAGCGTGATTTCGCCGCCATGGAGCACGACCTGCGTCAGGCCTTAAAGAAACTGGCGAGCACGGTGGCCAAGCCATGATCGATCTCCTGCGCCGCCTGCCGGCCTTTACGTTACGGCTGACGATCCGGGCGTATCAGCTTTTCGTTTCGCCGCTCCTCGGGCCGCGCTGCCGCTTCCTTCCGAGCTGTTCGGCCTATGCCTCGGAGGCCATCGCACACCATGGGGCACTGGATGGTTCCTGGCTCGCCGCCAACCGCATCGCCCGTTGCCATCCTTGGTGTGACGGCGGCTACGATCCGGTGCCCGGTGTCGCGACAGCGCAGCGCAGCTTGACGCCCAACTTGACGCGAGATGGCAAGCCCCATAGGTCTTGCTGCCCACCGGAGCTGTCGGGAGCGGACCAATCCGCGACCACCGCCGGGCACTGCGCTTCCTCCTGAAAAGAAAATTCTAAACAAGACCTATGGACACCCGCAACACCATTATCGCCATCGCCCTGTCGCTCGCCATTTTACTGGGCTGGGAGACGTATTTTGCGCCGAAGGCCCCACCGCCGGTCGAGACAGCCGTAACCGCCGCCGCGCCGGCTCCGGTTGCGCCAGGCGGCGCCGAGCTTTCGTCGCTTCCAGTAACGGCTCCGGCGGCCACAACAACCGCCCCGACGGTTGATGCGGCGCCTTCGATCGCGAGCGCACGCGTGCGTGTGGTCACACCTCATCTGCACGGCTCGATTTCGCTTACCGGCAGCCGCTTCGACGATATTACGCTGGTTAACTATCGTGAGACCCTGGACAGGGCCAGCCCTGAAATTGTGCTGCTGGCGCCCGCAGGCTCGCCCAAGCCCTACTATTCCGAATGGGGCTGGATCGCGTCCGATAACGCCGTCAGCTTGCCCGGACCGGCCACACAGTGGACACCCAGCAACCCGGATGCATCACTGACTGAGACGACACCATTGACGCTGACCTGGGAGAGTGGCCAGGGCCTCATCTTCACGCGGACCATCCGCGCCGACAAGGAATATCTGTTTTCGGTCGAGCAGACCGTCGTCAACAACAGCGACCGGCCCGTCACGCTTTATCCCTACAGCTTGGTGACACGACTCGACACCCACGCGTCCGGACAGCTCGGGTTTAGTCACGAGGGCCCGCTAGGTGTTTTCGAACGCAAACTTAAAGAAGTTAAGTATGACGATCTAAAGAAAAGAGGCCGCGAGACGGTGGAGTCGGTCGGCGGCTGGATCGGCGTGACGGATAAATACTGGCTCACGGCCGTGGCCTTCGACCCGGCGATTAAAGTCTCCGGCAGTTACAGCTATGCCGATGCCGCCGGCCGTGACCGCTATCAATCCGACCTGCGCGCCGATCCGATCACGGCACAGCCTGGCGACACCAAAACCGTGAGCGGCTACCTGTTCGCCGGCGCCAAAGAGCTTCAGCTGCTCGACGCCTATGCGGAGAGTCCCGGCATTCCGCGGTTCGATCTGGCGATCGACTTCGGCTGGTATTACTTCCTCACCAAGCCATTCTTCCTGGGCCTGCGTTGGCTGCACGGCCATCTCGGCAACTTCGGTCTCGCCATTATCGCGTTCTCGACCCTCGTTCGCCTGCTGATGTTTCCGATCGCCAACAAGCAGTTCAAATCGATGAATAACTTGAAGCGCCTGCAGCCGGAGATGAAGCGGCTTCAGGAACGGCATGCCAATGACCGGACCAAGATGAACCAGGAACTGATGGAGCTTTATAAACGTGAGAAGGCCAATCCGCTGGCGGGTTGCATGCCGATCCTAATTCAAATTCCCGTGTTCTACGCCTTGTACAAGGTGCTGTCGGTGACCATTGAGATGCGGCATGCCCCATTCTATGGCTGGGTCCTCGACCTATCGGCGCCCGACCCCACCAGCGTGCTGAATCTATTCGGGCTGCTGCCTTACGGTATCCCAGCATTCCTCGGCTTCGTGAGCATCGGCGCCTGGCCGCTGATCATGGGCGTGACCATGTGGATGCAACAGAGATTGAGCCCGCAGCCTGCTGATCCGATGCAAGCGAAGATCATGATGCTGATGCCGATCATCATTACATTTGTCCTTGCGCCCTACGCTGCCGGCCTTGTGATCTACTGGGCTTGGAGCAATACATTGGGTATCTTGCAGCAATGGATCCTGCTGAAGCGTACCGAGGCGCCAACCGCCACATAATGCCTGAAGTCCCGCTCAATCCGGCTTCTAAGCCCGATGCCATCGAAGCCGGCCGCAGGCTGTTTGCGCAACAATGCGAATTCCAGCGTGGTGTACTGGAACTCGACCAGATGCCGGACGCAATCCTACCCGAGATCACTTTCGCCGGGCGCTCAAACGTGGGCAAATCCAGCCTCATCAATGCGCTCACGGGACGCAAAGCACTCGCCCGCACATCGGTAACGCCCGGACGCACCCAGGAGATCAATTTTTTCGCATTGGGCGGGCGGCTGATGCTGACCGACTTACCCGGATACGGGTTCGCCCAAGCGCCCAAGGACAAGGTCGAGGCTTGGACCAACTTCATCAGGCGCTATCTCAAGGGCCGCCCAAGCTTGCGCCGGGCCCTCATCCTGATCGACAGTCGCCACGGCCTGAAGGATGTCGACCGCAAGATTATGGAATTGATGGACGACTCGGCCGTCAACTACCAGATTGTCATGACCAAGACCGACAAGGTGAAGCCCGAAGCCCTGGCATTGAGCCGCGCCGCCATAGCCCTGGAGCTCGGCAAGCACGTGGCCGCCCATCCCGACATACTGGTGACCAGCGCCGCCGAAGGATTCGGGCTGGCCGAAGTGCGTGCCGCCTTGTCAGAGCTGGCCAAGCCAGAGTAGGAAGCAAGCCCGAGCCTGGTGTCACGCTGGCCGGAAGAGGAGCGTTCCACGTCCATGTCCGCAGACAACAGCAACGATCACGCCATATGGCTTGAGAAAGCCGGCATCCTGGCCGAGGCGTTGCCGTACATGCGCAAGCATTCCGGCGAGACCATCTGCGTGAAATACGGTGGTCACGCTATGGGTGATGAAAAGGTCGCCGAGCAGTTTGCCAAAGACATCGTGCTCTTGAAGCAGGTCGGCATCAACCCGATCGTCGTCCACGGCGGGGGGCCGCAAATCGGCGCCATGCTCGACCGCTTGAAGATGAAGAGCGCGTTCATCGACGGTTTGCGCGTCACCGACGCCGCCACGGTGGAAATCGTCGAAATGGTGCTGTGCGGTTCGATCAACAAACAGATCGTCAGCGCCATCAACAAGGCCGGCGGCTTCGCTGTCGGCATGTCGGGAAAAGATGGCAACCTCATCAAGGCGCGCAAATTGCGGCGCTCAAAAAAGGACCCGGGCTCGAATATCGAGAAGATTCTCGATCTTGGCTTCGTCGGCGAGCCCTATGAGATCAATCCTCACATTCTGGACACCTTCGAGGAGTCGGACATCATCCCGGTTATCGCACCCATCGGCATCGGGCCGAACGGTGAGACCTTCAACATCAATGCTGACACCGTTGCCGGGGCCCTTGCCGGCGCGGCCGGAGCCGCGCGCCTCTTGATGTTGACCGATGTGGCGGGCGTCTTGGACGATACCGGACGCTTGATTAAGGAAATGACCGTGGAGCGGGCTAAGACCCTGATCCAGTCCGGCACCATATCCGGCGGCATGATCCCGAAGGTGGAGACCTGCCTAGAGGCGGTTGAGCTGGGCGTTGAGGGCGCCGTGATCATCGACGGGCGGGTACCCCATGCAGTGCTCTTGGAACTGTTCACGCCGTCAGGCGCCGGCACTCTGATCCGTGCCAGATAAGCCCGAGCCGGTGGGCCGCGTCGAAGCCTGGATATTCGATCTCGACAACACGCTTTACCCAGCGAGCGCCAGTCTCTTCCCGCAGATCGACCGGCGGATGAGCGCGTTCATTGCCGGCGCGCTCAATCTTTCGCTCGACGACGCCCTTACCTTGCAAAAACAATACTATTGGAAATACGGCACGACGTTGCGCGGCCTGATGCTCAATCACGACATCGAACCGGACGCTTTTCTCGAATATGTCCACGATATTGACCACTCGGTGCTTTCGCCCGACACGCGTTTGGATGCGGCGCTCGCGCGCTTGCCCGGACGCAAATTCATCCACACCAACGGTTCAGAGCGCCACGCCGTGATGGTCGCCGACCGGCTGGGTGTGTCTAGGCACTTCTCGGGTATCTTTGATATCCGCGCGAGCAATTATATGCCGAAGCCCGAGCCCGAGCCCTATGCCGCGCTGGTCGCCCGGCACGGCATCACTCCCGGGCAGGCCGTCATGTTCGAGGACATCCATCGCAACCTAAAGCCGGCGGCGGACCTTGGCATGACGACCGTATGGGTGCGGCACGCCGAAAACGCGGCCAAGCCCAACGAGGACACCAGCCACTGCAGGTTCATCACGCATGATCTGATCGACTGGATGGAGAACGTGGACCCCGCCAATCGAAACAGCTAGAGCGTCGGCGCGACCGTGCCTTTGGCGAGGTCCTTGAACATGTCGATCTGCCATTCCAGTTCCGCTTGGGTGGAATCGAAGTTTCCTCCCGCCCGAGGCTTGATGACATTGTCCGGTGTGACACGCGCCACCTTCAGCTGCATCTTGACGGCGGCGTCGGCGGAGAATTCGGCGGCCCAGGCTACCGCCAGCATTCCTTTGGCGCTTTTGGCGCGGACCACCTCCACCACGGCATCTACCGGCAGGGTGGCAAGGCGCGCGAGGGCGACAACGACCAACGGTGTCCCGCCTTCGCCGGCGGCTCTGAGAACAAAATCCTGGCTCAACTTGCCGGCGCGGACGAGCGCCTCCACTTGCCGGCCGGCGAGCTTTGGCGCCTCGGCATTCAGAGCGTCCTCTGGTTCATCGGACGCGAGACCGCTCGTGCCTTGGTCGCGGCTCACTTTCTCGCGTACCATCTTTCTAAGTGCGGACGCCGTCTCGACGTCAATGTCGCGACGTGCCGCCAGCTTCTCGATCAGCGAATCGGCAACAAACTCGGCGATGCGTAGCGCTGCGCGAGCCGTCAAATTAGGGCAATGGGCCAGAGGTTCGTGCCACGTGTTTTGGCGTGGCGCGGCATCGATGATGGCGTCAAGCGTCTCTTCCCTGATCTGCGCACTGGAATTCTTCAAGAGTCCGGTAATGGCCTCGACATTGCCGGTGCCGACGATCGCGTTTGAGACTTCCTCGCCGACATTGATGCGCCGGGAAATGGCCGCGAGCTGCGCGGTCATCGGGCTCGCCTGGATGACGGCCAGTAGGTCTTCGTCAGCCAGAACCGGCGAGAATTCAAGCACGGGAGCGGCGACTGTGGCCTCGATATCCATGGCCAATTCCAGGACGATGTCGTGGGGTACATCCGGCAAGGCCTTTAGCACCTCGGCGAGCGCACGGCGGACACGCGGCAATTGATCGCGCGCCAGCAACGTGAGCACCTGGTGGATCGTGCGCCAGGCCTTGGCTTGCTGGTTCTTCGTCAATCCTGGGACGAGCCTGCCGACACGAGCGGCCGGATCGCAGCGCACGTCCCCATTCTGGTCACGCGCGAGCACCAGCGATGCCTTAACGGGCGCCGCGGCGTTGACGGCGATGGCACGGCGTACGGTGACATCGGGATCGCGCGCGAGGAAATAGAGGATCTCGGGCTCGAGATCACCCCGTAAAGCCAACTCCAGCCGGACCACGGGATCCGGATGTTCGAGCAGCGCGCGCGCCTGCTCATAGGTTACCTTCTGACCCGAAAGGCCGAGCATATGGACCAGGCGATCTTTGACGGGGGTCATTATTCAGGCCGGAGTTGTCATGTGTTACCGGCGGCCGCTGGCGGCGGCAGATCAGCGATAGTGAACGATCCTTTGCCCGAGTGTTTGGCCTTGTACATGGCGGCATCGGCCCGCGCCAACAGTCCGCTGAGGTCCTCGCGGCCTAGGTGATCCCAAACGGCAATACCTATCGACATGCCGACCGGGCGGTCGGGATTACCCGACAAGTGCGCCAAGGCCTTGGTGTGTTCCAGAAACTGTTCGGCGCGCTTCCTGGCGATCGTCAGATCGGCGCCGTTCAGCCAGACCGCGAACTCGTCCCCACCGAGTCGCGAGATCACGTCGGTCGGGCGCGTCTGCTGCACCAGTATGTCACAAATCTTCAGCAATACCTCGTCGCCGGCTTGGTGGCCGCGGACATCGTTGACGCACTTGAAGTTGTCGAGGTCCACGTACATCAGTACGGCGTTTCCACCTTCGCGTATCAGCCGCGAGACGAATCGGCGCAGCGCGTCCATAAATGCACCGCGATTCAAGAGTCCGGTGAGCGCGTCGGTACGCGATATTTTAAGGACATGTTCGTGGTGAGTGATCTGTTCGATGGTGATGCCCACCTGGTTGGCGATGTCGCCAATCAGCAGGCGGTCATCATCGGACCAGGAGCCTCGATCGACCGCGCGCCACAGCACAACCGCGCCATTCGAGCCACTCTGATAGCGTGACCGCGCGGCCAGCACCTGACGATTGCCGAGCAGCATCTCCACCGCCCCGGCGCCGCCGGCAATTGAATTGAGTACGGGGTCGGCCGCGCCGGCATCCAGATCGCCGTAGCGCGCGGCGAGTTGGAATCCCAGTGCCGCGCCGCCCGCTCCCCCGGGCCCCGAGGGCAGGTCGCGAAAAATGTGGCAGTCCTCGGCGCCGAGGCCTTTAGCCAGCGCCTCGGCCGCCACGTTTAGCATTGCCTCGGGATTCACTTCATCTCGGAAGGCACGGACGATGCGCGTCAGAACGCGCTCGCGATTGCGAACTCTCGCCAGTGTTGCTTCGCTGTCGCGGGCGTCGGTGACATCGCGGCATACGCCGCGCGCGCCGAGCCAACTTCCGTCCCGGGCGGTCAAAGGCATCGCCGAAATTACCACGCAGGCGGCCTGACCATCGCTGCGCTTGAGCCAGATCTCCTCATTCTCTATCCGACGGCGGGTGAGAAAGGGTATTTCATTGCCGGGCGTCAGATCGGCCATCATCAGCTTCGCGGGATCAAGCGCGATGAGCTCGTCGGCGGCGTAACCAAGGGCGCCACGCGGCGAAACGAATACGAAGCGCTGGTCGGCGCCCGTCTCCCAGGCAAGATTCGTCGAGATATCGGTGAAGTCCCGATAGCGACGGCGGCTGTCGACCAGGGCCAAACGCGAGCTGGTATCGAGCGTGAGATCGCAGACAAACAGCAGCGTCCCGCGCCCGCCATCCAAGGGAATCAGAGTCACCTGGATGTTTTGCAGCTTGTCGCCGGCACCAACATCGACCATATCCACGAGCGCGCGGTTGGCGGTCCTGGATTTGGCGGCCATGACGGACAGCCGGGCCAGATCGTCGGCGGCCAGAAGCGCCGCAAATTCCTGCGCCACAGGGTTGGCCGGCTCAACCCGGCCATCGACGCGAACGCAGAATACCGCTTCGACATAGCGCTGGAGGGCGGCCGCCGAGACGTTATACGGCGGAATCTCGGCGATCGCAGATCCTGGTGCCTGGATTGTGCCGGCGCGATCAAGCGCCATGTGTTCGTCCCCAAAGATAAAGTCGCCACGTCCCGTTCTAGGACAATTACTTAGAGGTTTCTTCTACGAATGACTCTCCGCGAGTACGGGCCGAACGGTTTCGACTAGATATATGTTACCCCGCTTCGGCTTCCGGGCCAACCGGTTGCCAATCGGCGATTACGTCCGGTGAGGAATCAAGCGGGCAGGCCACCGCACGGCGTTGACTCGCTCCCGGCAGCGGCTATGTTCTGGCCCGACTCGGCCGTTCATGCGCGCACAATCTGGAAATCTCTATGGAAATCAATGGTTTGATCTCAGAGGTCGAGGCCGCGTGGCAGGCCCGTGACGGCCTCAATCCGGCCTCGACCGGTGCGGCACGGGAGGCGGTCGCTACGACTCTGGACCTGCTCGACCGGGGCACCGTGCGCGTTGCCGAAAAGAAGGCCGGCGTTTGGATTGTCAATGACTGGCTAAAGAAGGCGGTTCTCCTGTCGTTCCGCCTCAATGACTTGGTCACTATCGGCGGCGCGCCGGGGGGTGCGACGTGGTGGGACAAGGTTCCGTCGAAATTCGATGGCTGGAGCGCGGCGCGGTTCAGAGAGGCCGGGTTCCGCGCGGTCCCCGGAAGCATTGCCCGCCACTCGGCCTACATCGCTCCCGGCGTGGTGTTAATGCCGAGCTTTGTCAACCTCGGCGCCTATGTCGATTCCGGGACCATGATCGATACCTGGGTCACCGTCGGCAGTTGCGCGCAAATCGGCAAAAATGTGCACCTCTCCGGCGGCACCGGCATCGGCGGCGTGCTCGAGCCTTTGCAGGCGAATCCCGTGATCATCGAGGACAACTGCTTCATCGGCGCCCGATCCGAAGTCGTCGAAGGCGTGATCGTCGAGGAAGGTTCGGTCCTTTCGATGGGCGTTTTCATCAGCGCTTCGACCAAGATTATTGACCGCGCCACCGGCGAGGTTTTTGTCGGTCGCGTGCCATCTCACAGTGTTGTCGTCCCGGGTTCGTTGCCGGGCAAGCCGCTCCCCGACGGGAGCCCCGGCCCCGGGCTGAGCTGCGCGGTCATCGTCAAGCGCGTTGACGCGAAGACTCGCGCCAAAGTCTCCATCAACGAACTGTTACGCGATTGACCTCTAACCCCGCCATCGCCGCGCTGACCAACGGATTGGAGCTCGCCCGGGCTCTGATCCGCCGGCCGAGCATAACCCCGCGCGATGAGGGTGCGCTCGCCGTTCTCGAGGCGGCTTTGCGCAGCCTCGGATTCACTTGCGAGCGTATGGTATTTGAGGGCGGTGGCGCCGATCGCGTGGACAATCTTTACGCTCGGCTCGGCTCCGACGCGCCCAATTTCTGCTTCGCCGGGCATACCGACGTAGTGCCCGTTGGCAACGGCTGGACCACCGATCCCTTCGCCGCCGATGTGGTGGATGGTCGGTTATACGGGCGCGGCGCCGCCGACATGAAAAGCGCCATCGCCGCCTTTGTCGCCGCGGTCGCGCGGCTGCTCGACGCCATCGGTAAGCCCCCCGGGTCCATCAGCTTATTGATCACCGGCGACGAGGAAGGCGATGCCGTCAACGGCACCGTAAAAATGCTCGAGCGGCTGAAGGCGCGCGGTGAATCGCTCGATGTCTGCGTTGTCGGCGAACCCACCAATCCGACAAAGCTCGGCGAAATGATCAAGATCGGCCGGCGCGGCAGCCTCACGGCCAAGCTTACGGTGCACGGCACGCAAGGTCATTCAGCCTATCCGCACCTCGCCGACAATCCGATTCCGCGCGTGATGAAGATGCTGGCGGCCATTTCTGAAAAGGCCCTGGATGGTGGTACGAGCCACTTTCAGCCTTCGACCGTCGCCATCACCACCGTGGACGTCGGCAATGCCGCATCGAATGTGACGCCGGCGTCGGCGCGGGCCGCCTTCAATATCCGCTTCAATGATCTTCATTCCGGCGCGTCGCTGACCTCCTGGCTCCGCAAAACTTTCGACGATATCGCGGCGGGTCAATATGACTTGGCGGTGAGAATCTCGGGCGAGTCCTTTCTGACGCCTCCGGGCGACTTAAGCACATTGGTCGCCGACGCCGTGAAGGCGGTTCTGGGCGTAACTCCCGAACTTTCTACGACCGGCGGCACGTCCGATGCCCGTTTCATCAAGGATGTTTGTCCGGTTTGCGAATTCGGGATGGTCGGCGTGAGCATTCACAAGGCCGACGAACACTGCTCTGTAGCCGATCTTGAAAACCTGACCGCGGTCTATCACCGGATTCTTTCGCGCTACTTTGCGAAGTCACCATGATCGTCCGCTGCGAGGGCCGACGTAAATCATGGGGGGCGCCGTGATTTCGGTCCGGCAGCTGGCCGGGGCGCTCACCGGCGTGGGGTTGCTGTACAGGTTTGATCGGCGCGCCTGGGATTTCTTCGACCAGAGCGCGAAGGGTTTCTGGGGCGCCTTCGTTGTCGCCGTCGCATTGGCGCCGCTGCAAATCGGCCGCGCGGTCATTCAATATGACGCCGATAAACCGGGTTTGAATCTGATTCCCTACCTGGTGGTCGAAGTGCTCTCGTATATTTTGACCTGGACGCTCTTTCCCTTCGCTATGCTTTATGTCTCAGCGCTTCTGGGCCGTGCGCCACGATACCTCGCCTACATGGTACCTTATATCTGGATGCAGCTGCCGCTGGCGCTTCCACTATTTTCCGTCCAACTCCTCACAGACTTGCAGCTGCTGCCGCCCGTCGTACTGGAGGTCCTTGGCCCGGCAGTGCTGGTTGCTTTCGCGGTTTATGGAACCTTTGTGGCGGGGATCGGTCTGCAAGTCGTCACCGGCACCGCTATGAGCTTGGTGGCGCTTGACTATGTCCTCGGCCTGCTCGCCGACCGCGCGATTTCGCTGATTTAGCCGCTGTCAGGGATAGCGGACGTGGGTCAGGTAGAGGCCCTCGGGCGGCGCCGTCGGGCCGGCGACGGAACGGTCACAGGCTTCGAGTACACGCTTCACGTCCCCCGGACCCCACTTCCCTTCGCCCACGTATTTCAGCGTGCCGACGATATTGCGGACCTGATGATGCAGAAACGAGCGGGCCCGCACCGTCACCTCAATCACGTCGCCGTCCCGCGCCACGGCAATCTCGTCGAGCGTCTTGATCGGCGAATCCGCCTGGCAAACGATTGCGCGGAAACTGGAAAAGTCCTGTCGCCCGACGAGAGCCTGTGCCCCCCGGTGCATGGTTTCGGCGTCCAGCGCCGGCAATACCCACCAAGCGCGATTGATGTCGAGCACCGCCGGCGCGCGGCGATTGACAATCCGGTAAACGTAGCCGCGTTCGATTGCCAAGAAGCGCGCGTGGAATCGGTCATCGACCCGCTCGGCCTTGAGTATGGCGATCGGATGGGGCCTGAGATGGGCATTGAGCGCGTTGGCGACGACCTCGGGCGGATCGTCGCGCGGCAGATCAAGATGCGCCACCTGACCAAGGGCGTGCACGCCAGCATCGGTCCGGCCGGCTCCCTGGACCAGGATATCGGTCTGGCAGTAACTCTTTGCCGCAGCCTCGATCGCCGCCTGCACGGACAGGCCGTTATCTTGGCGTTGCCAGCCGACAAAGGGCGATCCGTCGTACTCTATTGTTAGCTTGAAACGCGGCATCAATTGAATCAGGCGATGTGGCTGACGCGGTGAAGGTCGCCGCTATCGTCGCCGTGGGCGGCCAGCCATTCCGCGGACAGCATTGCCCAGCGCTCGTGGTCACACCAAACCCCGCCAACTTTCAGGAAGGCCGGCGAGAATCCTTCTTTGCGAAAACCCAGCCGGCCTACCAAGGCCAACGAAACGGCATTACCGGGCTGAACGTTCGCCTCAAGGCGATTGAAGTCGAGTTCCGTGAAGGGGTGATCCAAAACCAGTGCCAGGCCCTCGGCCATGTAGCCGCGCCCGCTGTAAGACGCGGCGGCGCAATAGCCTAACGAAGCCGAGCGGAATCCGCCCATGATCGGGTCATTTATGCTAACGACGCCTACCATGGCGTCGTCCTCGCAGCGCGCGATGAAGAATCCATGGGCGAATCCGTTCTCCAGCCGATCGAGGTAGGCGCGATAGTGCTTGAGGTCTGTGGGCGGATATACCCAGGGATGGTGGAAATTCTGACTACCGGTTGTAAGAGTGAGGAAATCTTCGGCAGACTCCTTGTTCGGAGCGAACAGGTAGATCGCCTCGCCGCGCAAGATCTCTTTCCGCCGCCGTCCGAACATACTCACCCTCTCGCCGTCGTGTCGGTGGCTCGCAATGGCAAGCATCGGTGCCTGCCGCGTGATCTTGCGAGCTTTGAAATCTGGACGCTAGCGTTATTTTACCCGACCACGCTCGCCTTGGGCAGCGGATAGCCGCGCAGGAAAACCTCGACGCTCATGGGACCTTTTCCGGCCCGCTGCACGGTAAGCAGGCGCAAGGCGTCGCCGGCGCAGGCGATTGTCAGCCGGTCATCGAGGACCGTTCCGGGCGCGCCCTGCCCGCTCACGGGCTCGACCTTGAGAACCTTGATGCGCTCGGTACCGTGCGCGAACCAGGCGCCCGGGTGAGGTGCGAGGCCGTGAATGTGGCGCAGCACATCCCGGGCGGGGTGATTGAAATCGATGCGGGCCTCGGCCTTGTCGATCTTCGCGGCCATGACAACGCCGGTCGTCGGTTGGGGCGTCGCTATGAGCGTTCCGCGGCCAAGGCTATCGAGAGCGGCGATGATGAGTTCACCGCCGATTTTCGCCAGAACATCGTGGAGCTCGCCGGAAGTCGTTTGATCGGTGATGGCGGTCTCGGCCCGGCTGAGCATGGCGCCGGTATCAAGGCCGGCGTTCATCTGCATGATGGTCACCCCGCTAGTGGTATCGCCCGCCATGATCGCCCGCTGGATGGGCGCCGCGCCGCGCCAGCGCGGCAACAAGGAAGCGTGAATATTGATGCAGCCCAGACGGGGCGCCTCCAGCACTGCCTGCGGAAGGATCAGCCCGTAGGCCGCGACCACCGCCACGTCCGCCTTCAACGCCGCGAATTCCGCCTGGACGTTGGGCTTCTTCAAGCTCGCGGGCGAACGCACCGCCAACCCGTGCTGTTCGGCAAAGGCCTGGACCGCGCTGGGGCGCGCGCCCTGACCGCGTCCGGCCGGCCGCGGCGGCTGGGTATAAACCGCGGCAATCTCGTGTGCCGCGAGCAATCTTTGCAGAGCGGTTACGGCAAACTCCGGCGTTCCCATGAACACAATGCGCATGCCGCTCACCCGCCTAGGCCGATTCTAGGGCATGGCGCTTGGCGGACTTGCTGAGCTTCTTCTGTTTGGTCAAGCGCCGCAGGATGATGCTGCGCTTCAAGCCCGAAATGTGATCGACGAACAATACGCCTTCGAGATGATCCATCTCGTGCTGGATCACGACCGCGAGCAAGCCGTCGGCCTCGAGCGTGCGGACTTCATTTCGTTCGTCGATATAACGCACTTTGATGCGGTCGGGGCGCGTCACCATTTCGTACTCGTCAGGCAGCGACAGACAGCCTTCTTCGTGGAGTTTGGTCTCGTCCGATGCCCAGAGAATTCCGGGATTGGCCATCATGTGCGGCCGCGGCGGCGCACCCTCGCGGACTGTATCGACAACAATGATGCGCTTGAGCACACCCACCTGAGGCGCGGCAAGCCCGACACCCGGCGCCTCGTACATGGTCTCGAGCATGTCCGCCATGAGTTTGGCGGTGGCCGTATCGACGCGCTCGACCAGCAATGCCAGCTTTTTCAAGCGAGGATCGGGGGCGACGATAATGTCCAGAAGGGCCATGGCGGCGTGGTATCCAATGAAAATGCTCGAATCTCGCGAGCTATCGAGCGTGACATAAGGCCCGGCGGCGGAGCGGTCAACCGTCAAGTATGCCGCGGGCCTGGCCGGCCTTAGAACACCGACTTCACGTTATATTCGAGGACCGTCTGGCCCTTGGCCGGCACGTCCAGAAGCCATTCCGCGGTTGCGGCATTGCCGGCTTTGTGGGGGTGAGACTCCTTCGTGATCTCCCAGGATTCGGGCATGGGCTCGATGACGCGCACCTTGATCGGGCGGGGCTTGGCGTTTTGAACCGTGATTTTCCAGACGCTGACGGTGATCGTGTCCGAAGCCCGAACGAAGGTCATTTGTTCGCGGGTCACCGGCACATCGAAATCGCGCCCCAGTTTCACCCGCACCTCGCTGCCGGTGGCAGCATGATCGATGGCGGATTCGCCGAGAAATTGCGAACCACCCTGATCGTCAAGGCCATAGACCCGCATGGTGCCCGCCGGCAGCGGGGCGCCCAATTTTGCGCTGGCGTCGTTCCTAAAAATCAGTTCAACGGCGGCGCGGCTGTCCTGGGTCTGACCACGCAAGGTCGTCGAATAGATATGGAGCTGATCATTGCGAACAATCAGCTCGCGCCGCACGGCGATGCCCTGACCGTTCAGCAGCGCAAGTTGTCGGGTTTCCTTGTCGGCCAAGGTCGTCGGACGGCCCATGGCGTAGATATGGCTGGCTTCAAGCGCCTGCTCCGTGACGCCGTCGGCCATCGGTGGCGCTGAGGCGGCCATGGCCTTCGCCTCCAACATGCGCATGGGTCGCGGCGGACCAAGGGGGCCCACGCGGTTGACGTCGCCGGCCACGAGCGTGACCTTGGCGTCCTTGAAATCGACGCCGGTGGTATTGGTGATCGTTGCCCAAGCGGTGAGATCCATGCGCGCGGCCTCGGAGTCATACTGCATCACGTAATCCGCGCGCCACGTGAGCCCGCCGGTGAGGTAGCTGAATTCAGCCTCGGCGTCCTGACCCGCCCTGCCGGTCACATTCATGAGCAATGTCGGCGTTGCGCGGAGTCCCGGGGGCAGACTGTCGAAGACAATCCGTCCCGGAATGCTGGTGTGGATCTTGCCGCCAATGTCGAGCACCACGCCTTCGGAGACGCTCAGCACGCGCGCACGCACGATGGCGTCCCTGCCCGTGGCCGGGATCGTCGTGAATATCGAAACCTCTTGTCCGACCGATCGCGCCAAAAGGCTACTCGGCGAAATCACGTCGACGCTGAAGGCCTGTTCGGAGACCTTGATCGGATCACCCTTCATGACCTCCAGAAGCGCGGTCTCGGGCTGCATCTGGCCGCTCACGCCGGTAAAGGCCAGCTGGGCAGAGGCCGCAGGCAGGTAAAAATTGCGGCGTTCGCGCACCATGGCGAATTCGCCGTTGTAGACCGTCACGTCCGCCCCGCCGGTCGCGGCCGGTACGTTGACCTCGGCCGCCCGCGAAGGGGACGCGGCTGCGAGCCCGGCGAGAAACGAGACGGCGGCGAAGAACGGCAGATTCTTGTGCATGCGGCAATTGTTCCAAAAGTGGCCCTGACAGCGTTGCCTCGACACTCTTTGCACGGCCGGTGGCGGCGCCGACCGATAGCAAAGGCGGCGCCTTTCATTTAAGTTGACGATCATGGCAGGCTTTAGGTTGCGTTCAAGTTGCAAGCCTGCAATTTAGGGGCCGCATATCTTCTCACACGGGACACGGCTAATGGGCGTCGGAGAAACAGTACTGGCGGTGGCGGGCGTGGCCATCGCGGTTATGGCCTTGGTCTTGGCCCTGCGCGCCACGCGTCAAAATCAGGGCGGTGACCGTCTTGCGCAGGTGGCCGAGACGCAAAGCCTTTTGACCGGGCGCTTGAGCCAAATGGCCGAGGGCCAAACCGCGGCCCAGGCACGTATGGCCGAGCAGCTTCAAGCCCAGGAGCGCGCCGTCACCAAGTTGCTCGACGAGCGCCTGGCCGAGGTGACGCGGCGCATCGGCGAAACTCTGCAGCGGACCAGCGACAAGAACACCGAGACCATGGGCGTCCTGCAGGAACGGCTGGCGGTGATCGACGCCGCTCAAAAGAACATTACCGATCTTTCCGCCGAGTTTATGAGCCTCCAGGATATTCTCTCCAACAAGCAGGTCCGCGGCGCCATCGGCCAGACGCAAATGGAGGACCTGGTGCGCAACATGCTGCCGCCGGGGGCCTACGATTTCCAGGTGACGCTCTCGAACGGCAAGCGCGCCGACTGCGTTATTCGTCTCCCCAATCCGCCCGGCGTCATCGCCGTCGACTCAAAATATCCCCATGAAGCCTTCATGCAGCTGATGGCGGCGACCGACAGCTCCGCGCGCGCCGCCGCCGAGCAGGCGTTTCGTACCGACGTCATCAAGCACATCCGCGACATCGCCGACAAATATATCATTCCGGGCGAGACCGCGGACTCGGCGATCATGTTCGTGCCGGCCGAGTCGGTGTTTGCCGAGCTACACGACCGCTTTCCTGGAATCGTCGAGGAAGGGTTCCGCCGCCGGGTGTATATCGTCTCGCCGACCACCCTCATGGCGACCCTCAATACCGTGCGCGCGATCCTGAAGGACGCGCGCATGCGCGAACAGGCGCATATAATTCAAACCGAAATCGGCAAGCTGATGGAGGACGTGGTCAGGCTCGACAAGCGGGTCGGTCAACTGGCGACGCACTTTGACCAGACACAAAAAGATGTCAGCGAGATCCGCACCTCGACGACCAAGATCATCAAACGCGGCGTGGCCATTGAGAATATTCAGCTCGAGGCGCCGGTGATCGAGCCGCCGCCGGAACCGCCGTTGGCCGGCCTTTTGACTGAAGACGAGCCGCAACCTCCGCGGCTGCAGTAATCGCGCATTTATGGCACCGGCGGGATTAACAGCCTGAGCTGTCTCACTGTCTCACGGTCTAGGTCACATACCCATAAGGGGGATTCCATTTTTTAGCGAACCGTGATTCAAACGTCCAGCAATGGAGGTTTGAATCACGGTTCGATTTGACGGATTTTGAATGGTCTGTGATCCAGCCTTTGCTGCCGAACAAGCCGCGCGGGGTT
>SHVO01000033.1 GCA_009694245.1 Rhodospirillaceae bacterium
CATTTGGGGCAAGGCAACAAGTCTTGGGCTTTCGGCGCCGGCTCACGGGATTGCGCCCCAGCCGCACGCGCTTTGGCGGCCCGCATTTCCTTCTGAATCTCGGCGATGCGTGCACGGTATTTGAACAACAGCCATACCAAATAGATGATGGCGGCCGTCACCAGCAATTTGAGCGGGCTGATCATAAGATTGTCACGGGCGCGGAATAATGTTCGACCACCGGAAACGGGTCGTAAAAATGGTGCAAGAGCGCCCGCCAGCGTTCGTAGCGTTCCGACTGGCGAAACCCGATCGTATGATCCTTGAGCGCCCGCCATCTCACATGCAGCAAGTAACGGCTTGGCACTTCCAAGCAGCGGCGGAGCTCAATGCCATCGAAACCGGGCGTTGCGGCAATCAAGGGCCGCGCCGTGCGCATGGCGGTTTCAAACGCGCTTTCTTGCCCGGGACGGACATTGAGGATCGCGCACTCAAGAACGCTCATAGGCCGAACCGGGCCCACAACGAGCGCTCTTCCACGGCGGCAATGACATCGCCGGCCCAACTCCCCGCTTCTCCCGCCGGCGCGGAAAGCGCGGTGGATCCGCCGAAGCGGCGCTGCAGCCAGCCCATCGGGCGCTCGATCGTGATGAAACGCACGTCCGGGCCATACTTGCGCCGAACGATGGTGCGGATATCACCGAGGCCATCGATCAACCCCAATTCCAGAGCCCGCTCGCCGGTCCAGATGTCGCCGTTAAAGACGGTGTCATCGCCCGCCACCAGGCGCTCGCCGCGCCGCTGTTTCACCGCGCCAATGAATTGCCGGTGAATGTCTTTTTGGATGGCGTCCAAGCGCGCCACGTCCTCGGGGTCTTCAGGCCGGAATGGATCGAGGAGACTCTTACGCGCACCTTGCGTATGCACGCGGCGCTCGACGCCGATCTTGGCCAGAAATTCCTGGAACCCAAATCCCGCCGAGATCACGCCGATGGAGCCGACCACCGACATAGGGTCGGCGTAAATTTCGTCGGCCGCGAGCGCCAGCCAATAGCCGCCGGACGCAATAACGTCCTCGGCGAAGGCGAAAACAGGAACCTTTTTGTCCTGGGAGTACTGGCGGATACGCGCCGCGATATGCGCCGATTGCACGGCCGATCCGCCGGGCGAATTGATGATCAGACATACGGCGCGCACCCGCGCCGAAAACGCCTTCTTGATCAAAGGCTCGAGCGCCGGGACCGTCAGTCCGCGCCGGCCAAGGCCGACGGTGCCGATGATTCCTTGCAAGCGAATGACGGCCACGGCCGGGGCGGCGTCATCGCGCGAAAGTCCATAGCGGGCAAAAAGGTCGTTAATAGTGTCGGCAAGGCTCATGGGCTGGACCAATCCAACTGCGGCAGTACGCCATCTTAGTATTATTTCACGGGCGCGCGCGCCTATAGATAAAGTCCTGATATTGGGCGGATTTTTAGCGACCAGCCCTTTAGACCGCCGCGGCGGTCGCGGCCGCGTCTGCGCGCACGGTCTTCGCCGCCATCAGGGCATGGAAGGCGCACCAGACCGCCGCGACGGCATTGACGAGCAATGAGTAGCGGATGGCCTCTTGCCCGAACGCGGGCGCGAGCACGTCGTTGAGAATGCCCACGAGTGCGGCGCCGATGCCCGATCCGGCGAGATTGACGATGGTCACATTGATGGCCGAGGCCATGGCGCGCGAGTTGGTCGGCGCGATGAATTGGGTAACCGCGTGCAGCGCCGGAATTCCCGCGCCGGCGCCGAACGAAATGAAGGCCAGGGCATAGAGCGCGTCCCGCGTCGGCCAGCAATAGAGGAAAAGTTGGAACGGCACGACCGAGACCATCGTCGTCGCCATCAGCCAGACGTACCAGCGCATGTCCTTGCGCGCCAAGGCGTCGCTGGGCTTACCCATGAGCAACATTCCAAGCATGGCGAACGGTGGCGACAGCATGGCCAGCGCGGTCCCAACCTCGGCGCTCGAAAGGCCGTGGACGCGCTGCATGAAGGACGGGTGCCAGAACAATCCGGTTGAGCCGACAAATCCGTGCAGCGCCGCCATCATCACAATGTGGCGGTAGGCGCGCATGGAAAACAGCGTCGTCACGGACGCGACAATGCTCTTGGGCGGCTTGTAAGCCTTGCCGTCCAGTTGGCCGCGTACCGGTTCCTTCAAAGTGAAGAAGATCAGAAGCGAAAGCAGAATGCCCGGGATTCCCAGAACGATGAAAGCCGTCCGCCAACCGTAAAGTTGATTGAGCCAGCCACCGCCTAAGGAAGCGACCAGCACGCCCATGCCCGCGCCGACGCTGACAATTCCCAGGGCCGTGCCGCGGCGATCCTTGGCGAAATAGTCCGACACCAGCGAATGCGCGGTTGGCGTGCCGGCCGCCTCGCCGACGCCGATGCCCAGCCGTGCCAAGACCAACAGCGGAAAATTTGCCGCCAAGCCGCAGCCGATCGTGCACAGGCTCCAGCCCATCATGCCCGTGAATATCACGAGCCGGCGCGAGCCGGTGTCCGCCCAGCGGGCAATCGGCAGGCCGGCGATACTGTGGAAGATCGCGAACACGAACCCAGTCAGGAGTCCGATTTCCGAGTCGGTGACAATCAGATCGCGCTTGATGGATTCGATCAGCAAGCCAAAGACTTGCCGGTCAGCGAAGTTGACCACGGAACTGAGGAATAGCAACGCGATGACGTAGTGGCGGTAATTGTGGTGGGTTGTTATCGCCAAGGCGTCATCCCCCGATTTTCCAATGGCCGCTGGTCAAGCCTATCCTGATTCCAGCTGAACACCGTAGCGGCAATCAATTCGGCAGAGAGGAAATCGGCCATGGCACGGCTCACACCTTTACGGCCCGACCAACTGAGCGGACTCGAAGACGTCTTTAGCGTGACGCAGCAGCGTTCGGGCTATGTCCTCAATTCCTACGCCACCGTCGCCCACAATCCGAAAGTCCTCCGCGGCGTGAATGCCATGTCGCAGGCGATCATGTCGCCGGGCGCGATCGATATCGAACTCAAGCGACTCGTTGGCTACGTCTCCGGCAACGCGGCCGGTTGCCGCTTTTGCCAGGGGCACAGGGTGCACGGCGCCAAAAGGGCTGGGGTTGCCATCGAAAAACTCAAAGCGGCGTTTGAGTACGAGACCAATCCGATGTTCTCGCCGGCGGAGCGCGCGGCCATGCGCCTTGCCCAACATGCCTCGGTCCAGCCCAATGCCGCGACTGACGCGGATTTCGACGACGTGAAGAAGTATTTCACCACTGAGCAGATTATCGAGATCATGGGCGTGGTCGCGCTGTTCGGATTCTGGAATCGTTGGAACGACACGATCAAGACCGAGATGGAATCCTCGCCGCAAGCGTTCCTGAAGAAATATTTTCCGGAGTTGGTTTAACCTTCAGCAGCGGGGCAACGCTGCCCCCGCGCGAAGCACCGCGTCGGCCGCGGGACTAAACCGGCCATCGCTTTCATGAAGCACAAAGCCCGGCAACAGGGTGTCCGGCGTGCGGCGCCCCTTCCCCGCGTCGACAATCACACGGCTGGCCGGCTCGTTCGCCTTGGGGTGAATCGGGAAGATACGGATATCGCCGCAGGCGGGGCGCAACGCGCTTAGAATTTCCGACAAGCGATCGGCCCGGTGGATAAGCACCAGGCGGCCCTTCAATTTCAAGCACGCGAGGCATGCGCGGAGCCATTCCGTAAGATCGAGACTGCTTTCCATATGCGCGGTGGCGAGTGAAGCGTCCGGCGGCGGCGTGCCGTCGGCGCCATACGGCGGATTTGTCATAACGATATCGAAAGCCGCCGTGAATTCGCCCGGGGGCGCGGCGAGGTTGCCTTCGATAATCCGCGCGCGGGCGCACTTGTTCAGTTGGACCCCGGCGCGGGCACAAGCGGCTAACGCGGGCTGCAACTCAAGGCCGGTCAGCGCGACGCCCGGCACGCGGGCCCCCAGACAGAACATGGCGGCGCCCGAGCCGCAGCCGGCATCGAGCACGCTTTGCCCCTCTTCGGCGCGCACAGCCGCGGCAAGTAGCACCGGATCGATCGCAACTCGGTACCCTTGCGCCGGTTGGCGCAAAATCACCCGGCCGCCCAGCAAAGCATTGTCGGTGTGGGCGTTCATGACGTGCTGATCTGTTCGGGCGAAAGGGCCTTGACGATCGCTTGCGCGACCCGAAGATCATCATCGTCGACCATGATGCGCCGCGCAAAAACATTGCCGTACAAGTCGGCCATATGCGCATCGAATTCAACGCATGGGATGGCGGCCCCGGCCAACGCCGCCTTGACCGCCGAAAGCAAAACCAGATCGTGGGATTGCAACAACTCGCGCATGGGCTGGAGGGTGGCGTGGACGCTGTTACTTGGCAAGTACACCGGCCGATATCTGCCCAAATGCGCTGAAAAAGCATTGGCGGGGGGCGCGCCGGAACGCGTAGAATTCACCTTAACGGGGTGGGAGAATTGGGCGCTGGGAGCCGGACAGGTTCCGAGCGGGCTCACGTAATTTCCCACGTATGCGAAGGATGTAATTGTGGCCCAAGTCGTTAACTTGGAAGCAAGCCGGCGTGCCAAATCCAAGGCGCTCGACGCGCTTGTGGCGCTGGTGGAGGATGGCCTTAAATCGGTCAACCGCACCATCGTTGCGCGTATGCACTCGCCGGTGGCGCTGATCCCGCAATTGGCCGGGTATATCGTTTCCGCCGGCGGCAAGCGTCTGCGCCCGCTGCTCACCCTCGCCGCCACAAAGCTCTGCGGCTATACCGGCGAGCGGCACATCAAACTCGCCACCTGCGTCGAATTCATTCACACCGCCACCCTGCTGCACGACGACGTGGTCGATGACAGCGACCTGCGCCGCGGGCAATCTTCCGCCAACGCCATCTGGGGCAACCAGTCGAGCGTGCTGGTGGGCGACTTCTTGTTCAGCCGCGCCTTCGAACTCATGGTCGAAGACGGCTCGCTCAAGGTCTTGCAGATACTTTCCCGCGCCGCGTCCGTGATCGCCGAGGGCGAGGTTCACCAGCTCCTGACGTCCAACGACACCGAGACCAGCGAAGCCCAGTACCTCGAAGTCATTCAGGCCAAGACCGCCGAGCTGTTCGCCGCCGCGGCCCGGATCGGCGCGGTCGTGGCCGAGCGGCCGGATGTGGAGGAAGAGGCGCTGCGGGTTTACGGGCTCAATCTCGGGATCGCCTTCCAGCTGATCGACGACGTTCTCGACTATTCCGCCCGCCAGGCGGAATTGGGCAAAACCGTCGGCGACGATTTTCGCGAGGGAAAAATTACGCTGCCGGTCATTCTCGCCTTCCGGCGCGGCGATGACGGCGAGCGCGCGTTTTGGAAGCGGGCCCTTGAGACCCTCGAGCAGACCCCCGGCGACCTCAGCCGCGCCATGGAGCTGATGAAGGACCACAACAGCTTGACCGATACCGTCAATCGCGCGCGGCATTACGGCGCCGTGGCGCGCGACGCCCTTGGGATATTCCCCGACAGCCCGGTCAAGACCACGCTCCTGGATATCATCGATTTCTCGATCGAACGGGCGTACTGACGCGACGGCTTCCCAGCCCTTTCTAAGGCCCTGAAATCAATGGCGGGAGGCCGCTTGCCCCCACCCGGCGCGGCGGGTATAAGCACGCCTTCCAGTGAGATCGGAGCGTAGCTCAGCCTGGTAGAGCACTGCTTTCGGGAGGCAGGGGTCGGAGGTTCAAATCCTCTCGCTCCGACCAATTGAAAAGCCCAAAGCTTCCGAACTAAACGGCCTGTTCCTTCGGGAGCGGGCCGTTTTGGTTTTCGCGTGTCCCCACTCTATCCCCACAGGATGAACCTAAGAACTGTCAGCAGTGCGGGGGTATGCCGCAGTCCTCTTGAACGCGGCAAACTCTCCGAAACGATAAAAACGGGCGCTGGTAAACTGTGCGTCGTCAAAGCATTCGGGACAGATGCGGGCGTGATTTATTCGACTATCGCATCTTTAGGATCACAACCTGATCACTGGCCGGATCGGTCAGCTTGCGGATGACGGCGACATCCTTAGCCATCACGGGCTTCGCGTTGTTCCCCCAGCCGCCCCGGATATAGCTGACGACCGCCGCGACCTCCTCGTCGTTCAATAAGACGCGGAACGGGATCATGCGATAGGCGTCGGGCGCCCCGTCGAGCACGATGCGTTGCGACCCATTGAGCGTCACGTTGATGAGCGAGGAAGAATCGGCATCGAGAACCGCTGGATTGCCGAACAAGGGCGGCAGGTACTGGTCCCTGCCCTTGCCGTCGCGGGCATGGCAACTGGAGCAACGCTGCAGGTAGACGCGCTCGCCCACGGATTTCTCACCAGGCGCATTGAGATGCTTGGTCGTGGCTTCATCATAGACCGGTGTCTTGCCGCCGGGGCGCGCGCCCGCCGGCAACGATTTGATGTATTTCGCCATGGCGGCGAGGTCGGCGTCGGTCATGTACTGAGTTGAATTGTTCACCACATCGATCATGGTTCCGAAGGCGGTCGACGTGGGTGCATGGCCGGTCTTCAGGAAAGCGGCGGTATCGGCTTCGCTCCACGCGCCCAATCCATCTCCCAGATCCGCGTGCAGGTTAGGCGCCGACCAATAGTCCAACTGCGCCCCGGAGAGAAATACCGGATTGGTTGAGATCAGGGCTTTTTCCTGGAAGAAAATACCGCGCGGCGTATGGCAGCTGCCGCAGTGCCCCAAACCCTCGACGAGGTACGCGCCGCGGTTCCAGGCCGCGTCTCTGTCCGTTTGCGGCGCGAAGGCGGTCACCTTGTGGAAGACGCCCTGCCACACCGCAAGCCCGAGGTTCAGCATCCACGGCTTATTGATCAGCGACGGTAACTCGGGCTTCTCGGTGGCACGGGCCGCCGGCTGCACGCCCTCCATGAAAAACGCATAGAGCGCGCGCATGTCCGCTTCGGCCATATTCGCGTAGGACGGATAAGGCATGGCTGGGAACAGGCGGCGGCCGCCTTTGGCGATGCCGCGGCGCATGGCGCTGTCGAAATCCTCAAAAGTATATGTGCCGATGCCGGTGTCTTTGTCCGGGGTGATGTTGGTGGTGTAAATGGCGCCCAACGGCGTGCCCATCTTGAGGCCGCCGGCAAAGGGCTTATCGGCCTCGCCGGTGTGGCAGACGATGCAGTCGCCGGCGCGAGCGATGTATTCACCTTGGGCGAGCAGCTCCGGCGGGGATGCGGCCCAGGCCGATGATCCGGCCGCAAGGACCAGGCCGGCCGCCAGCAAAGTGCGAAACATGTTCATAGGTGCCCTCCCAAGATGGGGCGATGGTAGCGCCGCTGCTTCGGCCGGGAAAGGCTCTTTCTTTCAGTGATTTGCGGGCTTTCGCAGCACCGCGAAGAACTCGAAAGCGCCAGGCAGCGTGGTGTGCACGGCTTCCACCGCTAGGCCGATCAATCCAAGTCCACGCAATCCCAAAATAATCTCCCGGAATCCGCGCGGTGTGAAACACCAGGCGTGAACGTCGACATAGTCACCCTCTCCGGCACGCTTTGCCTCGGCCATGGCGGCTTCGAGCCGCGCACCAGACTTTAGTTCTGGCGGTCGCGGGCCATGGCGACCCAACCAATGGAGAAATTTGTTGTTGTGGGTGGTGCGCAGACGGTGATTGAGCACCGCGGCTGGCGTGTGGACGGTGCGCTGCTCCGTCCACGCCGCGCGAATGTCGGCCAGCGTCGATTCAGGCAGGTAATGGTCAAAACAAACTCGCTTGTCGGGCACAATCAAATGGTACGCCCCGCCCGGCGTCAGCAATTTCTCCACTTGGATCAAGTGCCGGATCAAATCGGGCTGATGTTCGACGCAATGGGAGCTGAAGACGACGTCGAAGGCGCGGCCGACAATCGACAGATCGCCGTTCGGCGCCACAAAATCGATCGGCGGACAATGTAGTGGATCAAGACCAAGGGCCGTGGCCCGCATCCGAAGATCGCGTTGATCCATGACATCGAAGTAGGCGACGCCTGGGCCCTTCAACTTGGGTGCATTGAACGGCCCGATCTCCAGGGCGGACACCGTCGGAATCTGGTTTAGGAATTGGCCCCGTGCCCACGGCCGCGCCAACTCGCCGTGGGGCCACAGGCGCGCCAAACCGGCTAGCAGTGGTGTTCCGAGACGCGCGGCTACGCGGCGAAGGCGGCGCGGCATAGCGACCTAAGCATCCTCGGCCGCAGCTTCGGGTGTCTCGCAGCCTTGCTCGCAGCAACGGCCCGGCTGCTTGTCGGATTTCGCGCGCACCAAGCCACGACCCAGGAGCTTTTCCACCAGCTCCATTTTTTCCATAACCGGGTAATTGCGCCAAATCTCGCGCTTCATCGCCTCGGGCGAACCGCCGCCGTGCAGCGAAATAACCGAGTACCAGCCACCTTCATCGGACGCCGTCAGATCGGTGATGAGGCGGGCGACATCGCGGCGGTGCTCCGGTGGAATATCGGCGCGACCCTGGAACACGGCGGCGAGCGACGCCTTGGTTTCGGGGTTGTGGTCCTCGTCGGGCCCGGGCAGCGCGACAATCAGTCCGCCCGACAAGTAATGGGCCAGGCGCTGCATGTCGTAGATTTTTGTGGCCAAGAGCAGTTTGCCGATATTGGCGAACACCGGTTCGGGGGCGATGCAACCGGCCGTATCCCGCATCCCATAGACCGACGCCGCAACGCCGCAGGCAAAGAAGCTCTCGGTGATGGTGATGAGTTCGATCATGGCTTCGCGGATATGCGCGTATTTCTCCGGGTCGAGACCGTTGGCCTCGGTCATTAGCCCGGCTGCACCGATCAGCAAGTCGCCGAAGCCAGCCCGTGCCCCGATACAGGAGTGACGGTGATGGGTGGCGTAGCAGGTGGTGAGGTAGCCGCCCGCTTCGCATTCGCCGGCTAGAAACACCCGCTCATGGGACACAAATACATCCTCGAAGTGCACGATCGCAGTGGATTGACCGTACTTGGCGGAGAATTTCGCCGCGGCGTCGCCGGATCTTCCCGCCGCTCGCGCGATGATGGTCACGCCCGGCGCATCGATCGGAACGGCGCAAGCCACGGCACAGGCCGAGTCCTCGGGCCGGTGCGTGCGGCTGGGCATGACCAGAAGCTCATGCATATACGGCGCTCCGGTAACAATGGCCTTGATGCCGCTTATGACAATGCCCTTGGCGTTTCGCTCCTTGATATGGAGGTGGGCGTCGGGCCGCGCTTGCGCCGAGGGCCGCAGCGATCGGTCGCCCTTGGCATCGGTCATGGCGATCCCGAGCGCCAAGTCCCGTGCCTGGGCATCGGCAAGGTAGTCAAGAAAGCGCTGATGGTAGCTCGTGCTGTCGGCGTCATCGGCGCGCTTGGTGGCCGCGAACAAGGCGTTGAAGGCGTCGTGAGCCAGATACCGCTGGGCGCAGCCCGCCTCTTTGCAAAGCAAGCGCACGGCTTCGAGTTTGCTTAAGAGATCGTCGGCCGTCGCATCAATGGCGAGCATCCGGTTGATGGGCCCACCAGCAGCGGGCACCGTCATGAGGCGTTTGTTTTCGGCCGTGTGGGCGAAATCGTAGCTGACACCGACGGCATTGAGCCCGGGGGCGAGCCGCGGCTCATCGGCCACGCTGGTCACCGCCGCGCCGTTCAGAAACACCCGCGGCGTTAGCCGGCGCAAGGACTCGCGGTAGCCGGCTGCGGTCATCAACATCGGCGCCCCCCCCCCGAAGAAGCAGCCAGTGTCCAACCATCAGCGCGGCGGCGTCAACCCGGGGGACCCAAGTATCTCGTTTACCGGGATGTGAATGTTAGAATCGCACCATTCGCTCAGTGCATTGGTGCGCCGGCGGTTTGGCTTGGGCCGTTCTCCGGAGGCGAGTCGAGGATCATCCCTGTCAGCGGTTCGATCCAGGCCAGATGATTGCGAACCTCTTTAACGCCCGGGATATTTTCGGCGGCGACTTGAATGGCCTCGCGCTCGTGATCGCTGAAGGCATACCCCCACAAATCGACGACGCCGTCCTTAACCACGATATTGTTGCGCCCCGCGCCGGAGAGATTCCGATCGAGTTCGGCGATCAATTGCTCGCGTATCGCGGAATCGCTGGCCGCCGCCAGCGTGGGCTTCAAGGCGGCCAGGGCCTGGACGAGATTGCCGTGGCCTATGATGCCACAACGCGGCCCGCGCGCACAACCGGCAACCGCTTGATATGGCGGCGTTCCATCAGCTCTACGACGTCCGCAAGCGGCGTATCTTCCTCAACCACTGCCACGGAGCGGGTCATGATTTCGCTCACCTTGCGGCCATGCCTCTGGACGTACTCGGCCGCCAGCGTATTCAGACCCAGCAGAAAACTGATCCAGCGCGGACGGCGCTTTTCGGTTCCTAGTTCGCTCCGCCGCAGAAAATCTCCCTGGGTTACGATGCCCTGCAGGCGGCCGTCCTGGTCGAGCACGGGAAGTCCACTGACATGGTATTTCACCATCAGTTGGACGGCGTCCGACACGCTCGCATCGGGGCCGATGGAAATCACTTTCTGGGTCATGACGTCGCTGCTTTTCATCGCTTTTCCTTCTGCCGGGACCAAACGCTGTTGCACGTGATTTGGCATTTTCCCATCACGCGCTGGCGAAACGCATTGACCCGGATCAACGCTGGACCGTCGCGAGCGGGGGGGGCCGGCCCTGCGCCGTGATAGGCGCGCTTTTACGAAGTGATGAAGGAACGGAGACGTGCCATGACAAACAGATTACAGGCGCTGCGTGAGCGCCCAATCGTGAGTTCCGCCCTCGCCGGATTTGACGATTTCCATCACGAGATGGACCGGATGTTCGATCGCTTTCTCCATCGCGATCCCTTCCGCGCCTTCAGTTTGCCGACACAGCTTAAGGGATTTGATCTGTCGCCAACGGTCGACGTAGCGGAGAACGACGGCGCTTATGAAATCACGGCCGAGCTGCCTGGAATTTCGGAGAAAAATATTAATGTAAAGTTGGATGGCGGAATGCTCGTGATCAGCGGCGAGAAGAAAGACTAGCGGACGGAAGAGAAGAAGAGCATCCACATCTCCAAGCGCCGCTACGGATCACTTCAACGCTCGTTCGCCCTGCCCGACGACGCTGACGACGGGAAAGTGACCGCAGATTTTGCCAAGGGTGTGCTCAAGGTCTCCATCGGACGCAGTAAAAAGCCAAATGCCGCAACACGGCAGATAACGGTCAAGACGGGATAAATTTCCGATGGCTTCCCGGCGCCGCGCCTTTCCTCCCCCCTTCCCCCGCGGCGCCGGTCTTTTTTTGGCGGAGATGAAAGTGGATAGATTTACGAACTTTGGACGCGCCCTAATAGTCGCGGGACTCGCCGGCACAGCCCGGGCCGCGAGCGGAGTTAGCGCGAAGTACGACGGCGTGTACATCGGCACGGGTGTTCCCGTGCAAGGCTTGAGTGCTCCGGAGTGTCCAACGCTGATGGTAGGCCCGATCACCATTTCAAAGGGATTCCTCCGATCCGAAAAAACTGCCGAGCGGCCGGCCGCCACCGGATTCATAACCGAGGAGGGCTATGTGTCGGCCCGATTTTCGCGCCCCGGCGCAAAGGCGACGCGTCTTGCTGGACGATGGGACGAGAACGTGATTTCCGCCGGGGTCATCGAGGAGGATACGGGCTGCGCGTGGACCCTGCGCCTGGAGCACCACGCGTAGCGAATTAAAGCCAGCGGGTCCCTCGTCGGTCGGTTCCCCGAGCGGATTTTCACTATGTCGATGGCACGCTATAGCGGATTGGAATGCTCGGCCAGGTTCGGCGGCCCAAGAGGCCTCGGGGGCTTGGACGGCGTACAATCCCCAACGGCGCATAGGACAGCGATGGAAATATTTTCGCCGACGGCGTCTCGCCGCGGCGGTTCACCAATATTTCCTGTAGGACGTTACGAACATCGGTGGTGACGCTGAGATCTCCCTCACGCAGCTGCGATTCCTTTAGGCCCGGCCATTGGCCGTAGATGCGCCCACCCTTGACCGCCCCGCCCAGCACAAACATGACGGAGGCCGCGCCGTGATCGGCGCCTCCAGCCGTGTTCTCCTCGAGCCTGCGCCCAAACTCGGTCATGGTCACGATGGTCAAGCGGTCCTGAAAGTCCTCCAGGTCCGCCCAGAAGGCCGCGAGCGACTGCGACAGTTGCCCCGCAGCCGGCGGAAAATAGAGATTCATGTTGTAGTGGTGATCCCAGCCGCCGAAGTCCACGGTGGCGACCTCCAGCCCGGCCTTCATCTTGACCACGTTCGCCAGGGACCGCATAGCGGCGGAGAATCCTCCGAGCGGATAAGCGACCGAACCGTCGGCGGACGAGAGCTTGGCGACGCTGGCCTTGACCGAGCGGATCATGTCGGCGGTGGCGCGGGCCGAGGCGGCGGGCGCGCCCGCGCCTGCGTTTAAAGCTTCGATTACTTTGAGATTGAAGTCACCGCCGGTGACGTTGAAATCAGTGACGTCGGGGACCGCCACGGAGCCGGGCCAGCCTCGGAGCGAAGCCTGCACAACTGACGCGCTAGCGACCGCGCCTAAGTCAGGCAGCGCGAGATTGCTGGCCTTCAAATGGCGCGCGAGCCAGCCGCCCAATACCGGCCCGTCGCTCTCCACCACGCCCCGCTCCATCATGTTTTGGCTCTCGAAGTGGCTGCGGGTATGGGTGGGCAGACCGGCCGCGTGGACCACAGCCAACTTGCCGCTGTCATAGAGCGCCTTCATCTCGGGAAGACTGGGATTCATGAAAAACGGCACGCCATCGAGGCCGCCGATATGCAGGCCGGCCCGCGCGCCGGAGGATGTGACACCTATGGTGGGACGGCTGGCGCGATAGTTCGCATCCTCGGCGGGCGCCACCATAGTCAGGCCGTCGCAACCAAAGCGCAGAAAAATAGCGACAACGATGTCGCGCGGCGCGCCGGCTTGGATGCTGTCGGCCGAGAACGCGGCCCGCACGCCTGGCGCGAGGGTTGCCATCATGGTGCCGGTGGCGGCCGTGGAGATAAACCTGCGTCGCGAAAAATTCATGACAGGGTTCACCGTATTGAGAATTCAGGCGACGACGCGATCAAGATCACGAGACGCCGCAATGCATTCTCGATATTCGTTAAGCCACGCGAGCCATAGGCCGCCACCACGCCGAACGGCGCGAGGGCATCGTCCACCAGCGCTTGCATGCCCTCGGGGCGCAAGGGATATCCCACCAGACGCCCCACCCAGTATTCGATGATCTGCGTTGCCGAGTTCGTGATACCGGCCGGCGTCTGGTTGATCAGCGTTGTCAAGAACGCCGGATGGGCCATGATCTTGAACATCTGATTCCAGAACTGAAGATTGGAAGAGCGGTTTAGCCAATAGGCATCATTGTCGGGCCGCCCGTCCGGCGTAGGCCAGGCATACAGGCCATCGCCGATTTGCGCCAAGGCATCGTTCGCGCCGTCGTAAGCGCTGACAATCGTATCGGTCGTGCGCAGCAAGGCAATGAGCCGCTCATAAGGCCGGCGGACTTTCGAGGCCGGTTGGCCGATCTCCGGGCTCGCGAGAAACTCAGCCACGACGCGCTTGATCTGGTCGGGCCTGCTGGCATTGGTGATCCAGGCCACTTTGGCGCGGGCCACGACATTCTGGGGTGGCGAATCGCCGAAAATCCGGCGCGCGAGCTTGCCGACCACGAAATCCGCGGTCGCGGGATGGGCTGCCAGCATATCCAGAATAACGCGGCCCTGAGCGACGCCGGTAAAACGCGACAGATCCACGCCCAGGAACGCCCCCGCTCCGCCGCCGTGTTGCAGCGGGTTGAAGATAAACTTGCCCGTGAATGGCAGCAGCCCGGTTAGCCCATCCTGTCCCTGCTCCACCGTCCAACCCGAGAAAGCGCGGGCCACTTGCACCACGTCCGCATCGGTGAACCCCGAAGCAACGTTAAAACCCGCCACCTGTAGCGATGGCGGCGGAGCGGCACCGCCAACACCCAGATACGCGGCCGCCCCCAGGGTGTGGAGCTCCATGATCTCGCGGGCGTAGTTTTCAGTGGGCTGCGAGGGGCCGCTGGCGGCGTTATTCAGATACCGCAGCATGGAGGCACTACTGGCGACAGCTTCCAACAGGTCGCGGAAATTGCCGAACACGCGCGGGCGAATGACATTGGCGTCATAGTCGACCAACGACGCCGCGCCGTAAATGTCCTCCTCGCGGCCGATGTTGAAATGATTGCCCCAGAAGTCCGTCAGAAATTCGCGCAGCTGGTACTTGGAGTGGGCGTTGCGAATCCAGGTGGCGGCATTCAATTCCTGCTGAATGCGCGTGCGCTCGTTGGGCGCTATGGATATCTCGGTCTTGGCCACCATCCGCCAGATCGATGCAAGATCGGAGAAGAGATAATTGAGGCCGCGGCGCTCATCCACCGCCGGCCAGCCGGGGCTATTTCCGGCGGGCAACTGGACGGCGTATTTGATGTGCATGGACCGCGCCTTGAGGTAGGCGGTGATGACTTCTTCCTCGGCCGGCGGGTTCAATTGGTCGTCGACCCAGGCGGACCAGCCGGTTTGCTGGACCTGGGCGACTTCCACGTCGCGGGCGCCGAAGGTCACGCGGCTCAAGGCATTATGCTCAAAACTGGGACTGGCCGGCAGCATGCTCAAAACTCGTACCGCGTGCTGACCCAAACGACATGGGCGGTGTAGCGCGGCGGAATGATGCCCGAACCCAGGATCTGCGCGACCGGCGCCAAACCCAATCCATCGTACTGCCAGTCACGGTTGCGGTGACGCTGCCAAGTATAGCCCAAACGCACCGCGGTCCCCGCGCGCAATGCGTACTCATTCGTCAGGCCGAGGTTGTGGGTAATCTCGCGTGCATCCGGGAGTGGTGCGGTGACCGTGTAAATGATAAAGGGCGTCGATTGCACATCAACGCGCGAGGCGCCGTCGGACAAGTAATATGAGATCCCAAGTTTGTATTTATCCGGCACGGCCTGCCAATCCAGCTTCACGCCGGCGGTGTGGTTGATGTCGCGATTGCCGGTGCGCCAGAACTGCTGCGGATTGGCGAGAAGGCCGTTGCCGACGAGATAGCCGTTCGTATCAAATTGCTCACGTTCGAAGCTGTAGAACACGGACGCCGTCAAACGTTTTTGGAACACGTACGACAGATCGGTGTCGACCGAGATGGACTTGGCGCCGCGCAATCCGAGCGCGGAGTCATAGTAACGATCCTTGGAAAAACCGCCGGCGACGTCAAAAACCAAAGTTTCAGTGAGGTCGACATTGCCGCCGCCTTTGACTTCCTGTCGGCGGCGATTGGCCATGTTGTACTTACGCATCAAGGGATGCTCGATGGATTGATTGAGCGGCGAGGCGCTTAAATAGGCCGCAGTGTGGCTGAGATTCCAGGCCAGGGCGTCGTTATAAAGCGACCCGGTGCGCGCCGCGAAGGTGTAAGACAGCCAGGCTGAGCCGCTGTCGAAGTTCGTCAAGATCTTGGCCTTGACGGTGTGCTCGTTGGTGGTCGCCACGGCCTGATAGCTGCGCGATTTCAAATCGCCGGAATAAGACAGACTCACCCGGGTGCGCAGCCGCACGCGATACCCAGCTTCGGCTTTCAGCTGATGAGAAGTGAAACTGTGGGGCAAATTGCCGCGGATGTAGCGGCTGGCACCCGGTACTAGCGAAACCTGATCCTGCACGTCGTTGGCGACATAGTTATAGAAATCGAGCGGCGCGTGGTTCTGCCGGTCATCAAGCGTGTACCCCGCGGACAGATCGAAGTTGCGCCACGCGCGCGATGTCAGGTTCGCGGCGAGATGGGTCTTATAAACGCTGCCGCCAAACGACGCGCGCGGCAGCGCCTCGGGCGCGCTGAGGAGCGCGTTGATGGTATAGGGCAAGTAAGGCGCATTTTGGTTCTGCACCGCATAGGACGCCGCCAGGGCCAGGCGGGTCTTGGGCGTGAAGGCATAGCCGCCCGAGAGCTGGAACTGGTGCGCGCTGGAATCCGGCGGCGAACTGTACTGGCCCGTAGCGAGCGGATAGCCCGCGAAGGCCCCACCTGGCCAAGGCGTGCCAAGCGAACGCGAAAACAGGTTGGGCACGATCGTTGCGTCGATCTTGTCGGTGAAAACCGACAGGCTATAGGACGCCATCCATTGGAGACGGTTGCCGGTATAGGCGAGCGATGCGTTAAGGCGTTCGGAATCGTAGTCAACCGGCTGCGGGAAAAACACGCCTACCGAAAAGTTTCCTTCTTGGCCGAACGGCAGGCTTTGGGCGCGGGTTCCTTGGCGGTTGCGATGATTGAACTGCAGCCGCACCTCGTAACCGGCGTAAGGCGTCCAAACGACATCGCCTCCGGCGGTTTTCCAGTCGATGGCAAGATTGAGGGGCGCGGCACTTTGATTGAGGGGCGCGAACCGGTTCGAGGACACGCCCGTGATCCAGTTCGCCGGCAGCGTCAGCGCTCTGCCGCCGGCTCCGAGAAATGGGGTCCGCGCGGACTCCGTATAGCTGCGGGTAAACATGTCGTACGCGATATCGGCCCGCCAACGCCCCGGCGCGCCGTACCGGGCACTCAAGGACAGCATATCAAGACCGTAGAGATCAATAGTCGCACTCCAGGTGCGGGGATTGGCCGCATTCCACGCACTGCCCCCCTGAAGATAGCCATTCAGCAAGGGAAAAAAAACCTTGTCGGTGACGCCGCCGTAGCGGCCGAAATAAAAGGAGTCGAGGCTCTGGTAACCAACGCCCGCCTCGACAGAATTGACGAACAGCGGCGGGGGAGCCTGCAGCGCCGGGGTAGCGCCGAGGTCGAAGCTGTCATCTTGGGCGCGCACGGGCGCTCCAGAAATCATGAGCGCGGAAACGCCGAGCCAGAAATACCGCCCCCGCCTCATCGCGACAACCTCACGCCGGAGGGGTGATTGGAGCCGTGGACTGCGCTGTGGCAGTTGAGGCAAGCGCGAAGCACTTGTTGACGCGCCGGCAAGGCCCCGCCCGACAATCCCGCGCCGCTGAAAGGTTGGCTGTTGTGCAGCGAGCTGTCGTGACAGTTCTGACACAGATACGGCGGCCGTTGCTTGAGCAAACTCGCTTGCACGGAGCCATGGGGCGTGTGGCAAATGCTGCAATCTTCAGCCACGGGCGCGTGCTCCCATAGAAACGGTCCACGCTTTTCGTCGTGACAGCCGAGACAGGTTTCGTTGACCGTCGCGCCGCGCAGGAGGTGCGGACCAACCGACCCATGCGGGTTGTGGCAATCAGCACAGGCCATGCGGCCTTCGACGACCGGATGGTGCGAAGGCTTGAGAGCGTCGGCGCGGCGATCAGCGTGGCACGTAAAACACACGGTCGCCTGTGCGGTCTTCACCAGCACCACATCCCGGGCCGGATGAGACGCGTGACACGACGTGCACGCGATCTCGGAGGACGCATGCTGGCTGCCTTGCCAGTGCGTGGCCGTGCCGCCTTGGTGGCAGCCGGAACAGATTTGGTTTCGCGCGTCCACACTCGAGGTATGCGCGCCGCGAAAGACGACAGTGGGTGGCGGGCGTGTCTGGCCCTCGGCGACGCGGGCCATATGAGCCGTACTGTCGCCGTGGCAGGACTGACAGCCCTCGGCCGCGACCTTGGTACGGCTATCGCTTTTGATCATGTGGGGGGTGTGCAGGATCGACGTAACCACCGGCGCGTCGTGGCACTTGAGGCAGGCGTCGGCGTCGTTGGCGTTGCCGAGAACCCGTGCAGGGTCGGACTCAGCGGCTAACGCTAACGCCGGGTTCACCGCCGCGCCGAGGATCACGGCCATCCAGAGGAGCCATGCCCGTATCATGTACTTTCGCGGGTCCCTTGCTCCGGTCTCAATTGGCAGCGGCAATAAAATCGGCCTTACCGCCATCCAGTACCAGCGTCTTCTCCAGCGAGACATAGTGGAAGCGTTTCGCGGTGTGACCGGCGTGCACTGAAAAACCGACGGTGTAGGTTTTTCCGGGCTGAAACGACTTATACCCGGGGCCGGCCGCCAATGGGCGGCTGAAGGTCACGGACCATTGGCTGCCTTTCTCGCTGGCCTCGGCCGTAACCACGGGACCCGCACGTTCCTCGCGCTTTTCAAGCACCGTGCCGTCGACGACCTCGGGGGCGGCCCCTGGCTTGAGGCGCGCTTGCCAGTATTCCAGGTACCCGTTCTCGGCCCGGATTTTGGCCAGTTCGTCGGCCGGCTTGATCTGCGCGCCGCCCTGGCGGGACATGGCCGCGCGCGAGCGGACGAGATATTTCGTGGTGTCCGCATCACCACCGCTCGCCATGCGCGCCGAATTGTCGTGGCACGCCGCCCAGCAGCCTGCCCGCGTCGCCTCTGTCACGCCGCCGTCGTCGATCATGACCGCCACCTTGGTAGAAAAATCTTTATCCATGCCGGCGTTCGGCTGCTGGCCCGGATCGAATTCCAGATGAATATAGAGCCGCGTGGCATCGTGCGCGACCTTCACATTGGCCTTGAGAAAGCCAGGTTTTGCGGCGATGGGTGCGGGCTCCACGTGCTTATCGGTCACAAGCAAGGTGCCGGACGCCTTCTCCTCGCCCTCATGACAGCCGCGGCAATCCTTGCCGTCGCGAAATTTCTTGGCGCCGCTATGGTCGGCTTGGGTCAGCAATAACTCCCACGACATTTGCGCGGGGTACAGAAGGATGACATCCTTCCCCGGCACGCGGACCCAATCCACAGCGTGCGCGGCGGCGATCGGCAGAATCAATCCGACGGCGCCCAATAACAGCCCCGCGAATTTTGAAATTCCAGATGACATGACGTTGCTCCCGCGCCTATCGTTGTTGAACATGCAAACGCCCGCCCAACGCTATCATCCGATAACCATCGCTTTGCACTGGATCGTGGCGGCGGCGGTCGTGGTCGCGGTCGCTCTTGGCATGCTGTCGGGCGACGCGGAGGAGAGCGATCTCACCGCCCTGACCCTGGCGCTGCATAAGTCCGTGGGCATTACAATTTTTACGCTCACCATTGTGCGTCTGACCTGGCGCCTTACGCATGTTGCACCAGCACTGCCCGCGGCCATGCCGGCCTGGCAGCGGATCGCCGCCAAACTCACCCATGGACTTCTGTATGCCGTTATTTTCGCCCTGCCCGTGACGGGATACGTAGGTGTCGCTGCGCGCGGCCGTGAGACAGTATTTTTTGGATCGTTCGCCCTGCCGCGTCTTGTGCCGCTTGATCGGGTCTGGTCGCAAAACGCCCGCGCGCTCCACGAATACTGCCAGTGGGCGCTCTATGTTCTGCTGGCGGCGCACGTTGTCGCCGCCGCCTATCACCACTTCATCTTCAAAGACGGCCTCATGTCGCGCATCTGGCCGGCCGGACGCGCTCCGCTGCGCTAACCCTGACATCGCTCTAAAGCCCAAATGGCGGACCCCAGGTCGCTATCTGTGCCTGGGGCCGCACTGTCGGTGGCGCTGCTGCCGTTCTTCGGACGAGCGCCACGACCAACCGTATCAGAGCATTTTTGGAAAAAAAGGACTCCGGTTTTCCCACTCAAAATGCGACAGAAAAAACATCGATCGCGGCTTCGATTTACTGGCAAGTGATCGCGCTCTAGTAGCCGATACCGGTGAAGCCGCCACCGCCGCCGACACTCGCGGTTGTCGGCGCATTGACCGAGCATGCGGTTGTCATGTTGATCTTGGCCGTGAGTTGATTGTTAGTGATTGATAGGCCCAGGACGACGGCCGGCGCCGCGCCGCTTGGATCCGTAACAATGATATTAGCGTGCGGCTGGGCGCTGGTTGGATGCCAATTGATCGCGTTCTCGAAGAACGAAAACGGCATCGAGTATGAAGTATTGGGAGCGGTGGCAACGTTCGTTTGCCCCACGACAGTGCCGTTAGCCGCGTCAGCAATCGTAAACTTGTAATTGATCGCGGCGTTGAAATAATTGTGAATGTCGATTTGGCTCGGGAATTGATTGCCCGCCAAGGACGAGGTGTGAACGTTGATCAACGCCACACTTGCCACGACCGGCGCGATCGCCTCGTTCAACAGGTGCGCGCAGACACTCGAGTTTTCAAAGAAAAAATTGTTGCCGTTAAACGTCACATGTTGATAGCCGGCGGTGGGCTCGGCGCTCTGAATGTAGAGCGAGAACGTGGTGTCCGTGGCGCTAGCCGACACATTGGCCTTGCTGCGGATTTCCGTCATGGTGAATTGCGGCGAAGAGCGGGTCGGCACGACGATGACGCCGGTGCCGTAGTTGGTGCCCGTCGTGGCCCCGACCACGGTCACCGAAAAACTCGCCGCGGTCGAGCCGCCGTTGAATAAGCGGATGAAGGACGATGTGGTTCCGGTATAGGTGGGCGCGATCACGGCATAGTTATTGGTGCCATTGATGGCCGAGGCCGTTTCAAAACCTGCCGCGGCCGGCGCCGCCGACGTTCTGGGCGCGGCGGCCGTTTGAGGAGCGGGTGGCTTCATGACGCCATCGGGCAATGACCCGAGACGGTATTCGTCCGGGATCTGAATGGTCGGGATAGGATCCTCGGCGCGGGCTCCAAAGGCAGCGAGGGCGGCACCGAGCAATCCAGCCGAAGCGATCAAACCAATTGTGAAGCGCATGAATGTCTCCACTCCGTTGTTCAACCGTGAGTTCTGCGACCCTCAACCGAAACGCCGTAATAATAGGTTCCTGCGGGGGCCCGGGTCTACCGGTTGCGAAGGCAACCTATCCTCGCTTGGATCTGACGGCATTCCGCCGGCTACAGTATAGACGCCTGACGGCCCTATCTTATTCCGTTGGCTCCAGAATGTGAACGCTCCGGGGAATAAACTTTTTGGCGGTAACGTCTTAGGGTCCAGAGGGTCCAGGACCGGCGGTAAATGCCCGCCGGGGCACCAGTGCCCGGCCAGGATAAGCAGAATTCGATGCTTTCAGGCCGATCTATCGGGAAGGCGCTGGGATTGGGGGCTACGTGACGGCGGGCCGCGAGCAAGTTTTTGTAAGGGCTCTGACCGCCCCGCTCCCGGCCTTGCGTCGTTACGCGGCGGTCTTGGTCGGAAACGCGGCCGCGGCCAATGATCTCGTTCAGGATTGCTCTTGGGCCGGCACCTATGCCAGTCGCGGCGGTCAGAATCGCGCCCCTCATTGCAAT
>SHVO01000034.1 GCA_009694245.1 Rhodospirillaceae bacterium
GGTGCCCCGTTGAGCTCCCGGCTCCCGCAGGGAGCCCTTCGCCCTTGACGGTGGTCCTTTCTGAGGCTGCCGCGCAGGGCACCGCTCATAGGTAAGGTTTTACGGTTACTTGTCGCGCTTGGTCAACTGCGACAAGGCCGCCTGTTCTCGCCAAAACTGGCGTATTGGCCGCGCCGGGTAACCCATGACCACCTCACCAGGCCCGATATCGCGCGTAACCCCGGTTTGACCGGCGATTTGCGCGCCGTCACCCACCCTCACGTGATCGACGATCCCTACTTGGCCACCGATCACCACGCCGTCGCCGATGCGGCAACTTCCGGCGATTCCGGCTTGGGCGACGATCAGGCAGCGGCTGCCAATCTCGACGTTATGGGCAATCTGCACGAGATTATCGATCTTGGTGCCGGCACCGACAATCGTATCACCGGCGGCGCCGCGATCGATCGTGCAGTTGGCGCCAACTTCGACGTCATCATGAATAATCACGCGCCCAAGCTGAGGCACTTTGCGAAAGCCATCGGCAGTCGGCACAAAGCCAAATCCGCCCTGGCCGATTTGTACGCCGGGGTGAACGACGACACGGTTTCCCACCAGGCAGTAAGCGAGTGTCGTATTCGCTCCTATCCGGCAGTCGTCGCCAATAACCACACCGGGGCCGACTACGGCATTTGCGCCGATGCTGCTTCGCTTGCCGATGGTCGCGCCAGCGCCGATGACGACACCCGGAGCGCACACGCACCCTTCCCCAAGGACCGCATCGGCGGCGATGTTTCCGGTCTGCGATGCAGCGGAAAGCGGCGGCTCCGGATAGAACAGCGCGCCGACTTCGGCATAGGCCGCCCGCGGATCGGCCGCCACGAGTAGGGAGCAGCCGGCCGGGACGCGTGACCCCATGTCTTCAGTCGTGATGCAGGCGCCGCATCTACTCGATGCCAATGCCACGACATAGGCTGGATCGGCGAAGTAAACGATGTCACTTGGTGTCGCGGTTTCGATGGTCGCAACGTCGTGAATTAGAAGGCTTGGATCGCAGACCGCGGCAAGCCGGGCGCCGCAGCGCCCGGCGAGATCAGCCAACCGAAAGGGCCCGGCGCGGCGATAGAACCGGGGATCGGGCATGCCTCTACTTTTTGACGGGTGTGGCCGCTGCGGGCTTCGCGCCCGCTGCGGCCGGAGCGGCTGGGAGGGCGGCACCGTCGGCACCGCGCTGCAGCGTGTCGGGGTTCTGGAATGCAGCGGTAGCCAGGCGCTGGTTCAATTTGTCCATTACAGGCTTTGTGATGTCCATGCCCGGATCGAAGATCATCAGCTGATTACGCGCCATCACGGCGTTGATGCCCCTTTCCTTCGAGACTTCTTGAGCCACGAGCATAATCGTTTGGCCAACCTGCTCCATCGAGCGCTGGAAGGAGTAGTCTAGGCGTTCCTGCTTATCTTTCACCTGCGTTTGGAAGGCCGCCAGCTTCTGCTGGAAGGCTTGAGCCCGCTCCTGGAAGACGTCGGGGGCCAGGACGCTGCGCTGCTGGGCGAGTTCCTGGTCTTCGATCCGGAGTTTGTCCTCCATCTCTTTGACCTGGTTCTGGTAGGTGGTTGCGTACTTGTCGCGCTCAAGCAGCACACCCTTCGCCGCAAGGGAATCGCGAAGCAGGAGTTCGGTATCAACGATGCCGAGCACCGGGGCTGGCCCCCGCTCCGCCTGCGCGAAACTGCTGGACGTACCGAACACCAAGACCAGGCCGGTAATGAGCGCGACTGCCGCCGAGCGGCGTGAGAAGAGTTTAGTTTTCATGATCGTCCTCTGAATCAGTTGAAGCGGTTACCAAAGTTAATTCGGAATTTCGTTTTTCTATCGAAACTTTGCGCATTGAAAATGAACGGTGAATAGTCGAGCGAGATGATACCTACCGGCGACGTCCATTCCACGCCGACACCGGCGGATCCGCGAATTGCCCGGGAATCGAGGATCTGGAACGTGCCCCGGTCTTTGAGATCCTTCGGTGGGCCGATCACGCCCCAGTCGTTGAATAGTTTGGTCTTTATACCAGCTTCTTTTGGAATCCCGAGGGGAACTCTGAGTTCGAAGGTAGCAGTGGCCATCCAATCACCACCGAGGGCGTCAAAGCTTGTTGCATCGCGCGGGCTTACGCCGAAGTCCTTGAAGCCCCGCAGGTTATATCCGCCCAACTGATTGCGCTGGTAAATTTTTATTTCCTGGCCTAGGCCAAAGATATAGTTGCCGGCAACGATCGACGAAAGCACCCAGCCCGCGAAGGGCTCGGCGTATACCGCGGCGCCCACGCCGCCGCGCACATAGCGTTCCGAGCCGCCCAGTCCGGACAAGTCCGTCGACAAGGTCACGTAGTACCCGCCAGTCGGATCGATGACGTTATTGCGGCGGTCATAGGTCAGGATCTGGCTGAGCTGGGAAGTGATCGTCGTGCCGGACTGCTCGCGAATGAATTGCGATACCGAGCTGTTTAAACCAGTAAGGTTCGTGGCGGTGAGATTGTAGTTGAAGCGCTGGTACATGTATTCATTGTAACTAAAGCCCATGCGCACTGTTCCGCCGTAAGTGTTCGACGTGAAGCCGCTTTGGTTCTGGTAGTCGGTTTTGGAGGCGACCACGTCGGCTCCGGCGACAAGGCGCCGATTGAGGAAATACGGTTCGGTAAAACTCAGGCTGGCCTGGCTTTGCTGCTGGGCGATGCTCAAGTTGGCGCGAAGGTCCTGGCCCTTACCCAGCAAGTTTCGTTCGCTGATTCCGACGTCGAACAGCGCTCCGGTGGCGCTCGAAAAGCCGATACCAAAACTAAGTTCGCCCGTTGACTGCTCTTCGACCTTGGCCGTCAAAATCGTACGGTCGGGGTATTTCTCGGATGGCGTATTGTCGATCTTAACCGTGTCTTGCTTGAAGTAGCCGAGATTCTCGAGGCGCTCACGGGAGCGCCGCACTTTGGCGGTGTTGAATGCGTCGCCCTCGACCAGCCTGATTTCACGGCGGATCACTTTATCGAGCGTGCGGTTGTTACCTTGAATTTCGACGCGCTCGATAAACACGCGCGGTCCTTCACGCACCTGAAAGACAACGCTGACGGTCTTCGCGGCGATATCGCGATCCAAACGCGGGCGTACCTCGACAAAGGCGTAACCGGCGTTCCCGGCGGCGTTGGTAATGGCATCGACGGTGTCTTCCAATTGCTTACCGTTGAACCAATCGCCGGCTTCGGGCACAACGGCTTCTTCCAGCGTTTCTTTCGGAAGGTCCTTGACGTTGACGTCGAGGTCCACTTTAGAGAGCCGGTAGCGCGGGCCCTCTTTAACCGTGAACGTCATATAGAAATTTTCGCGGTTGGAAGCGAGTTCAGCCACCGCCGAGATCACTTCGAAATCGGCGTAACCCTCCTCGACGTAGTGGCGGCGCAAAAGTTCGCGATCGTAATTCATACGGTCGGGGTCGTAGGTGTCGTTCGAGCTGAATATGCGCCACCAACGCTCCTCGCGCGTCAACACCACGCCTCGCAAGTCATCGTCGTCGAACGATTCATTGCCGACGAAATTGATCGTTCGGACGTATGTCGGGCTACCCTCGGTGATTTCAAAGACCACGTCGACGCGGTTCTGCGGTAGCTCAATGACCTTGGGTTCGACGTGGGCGGCAAAGCGGCCCTTCCGCCTGTAAAGCTCAAGAATTTTTTCGACGTCCTGCTGAACCTTGGTACGTGTATAGACAACGCGGGCGCGAAGTTGGACCTCTTTGTTAAGGTCCTCGTCCTTGATCTTGGAATTTCCTTCGAGCGAGATCCGATTGATGATCGGATTCTCGACCACGCGGATCAACAGGGTCGTGCCCTGACGGGTGATGACGACATCGGCGAATAAACCGGTCGCGAAGAGATTTTTCAGTGAGCGGTCGATACGCACAGGGTCGAACGAATCGCCTTCGCGAACCGTCAGGTAAGTGCGGATCGTGGCCGGCTCAATGCGCTGGCTTCCCTGGACGGCGATAAACTCGATCGTACCTCGATCTGCCGGGGCGACGAGCTGGCTTGGCGGGGGGGCAGCGGCCGGGGCGGCAGCGGATTGAGCAGGTGTCAGCGGAATCAGGATACCGGAGAGCGCGACGAGCACTGCGACGAGCAAATCCAGCGCCCCACTTCTGAATCCTCGCACGCACCGCTCCTGGCACGCGTCACAGCGTCGAACCGACCGGGCAGCCAAACTCATCGAAACCTTCCAAGCTTGTCGATCAGCCCGATACATTGTCATCGCAACGGGGGGCGCGGATCAGAGATGTGCGATGTCGTTCCAGGTGACGAAGATCATTAACGCCCCAACGAGCGCTAAGCCGACACGCAAGCCCCACTCCTGGGCTCGCTCTGATAAGGGCCGGCCGCGAACGGCTTCGATGGCGTAAAACAACAGGTGTCCGCCGTCAAGCATGGGCACCGGGAAAAGATTAATCAGGCCCAGATTAATGGAGAGAATCGCCACAAAAGCCATGAAACCGACGAAACCGGTCTTGGCCGCCTGGCCCGAGTATTGAGCGATCCGCACAGGTCCACCCATGTCCTCGGTGCCGCGGGTGCCGGCAATCATCTGACCCATGGCGATCAGCGTGCCTTCGACCATCTCGTAGGTCTGACCGACCGAGGTGGTAAAGGCGTCAAGCGGATTGAGGATGACCGCCCGGCTGGATTCCCCGGAGGCGGAAATTCCGAGTATATAGCGTTTCTGCGGATTGCCGAGACCGTCCGCTTCGTCGCTCATGCGCGGCGTGATTGAGAGGCTCAATTCACGCCCATCGCGGTCGATGACCAGGGTCATCGGACCGCCGTCGCTCAAGGGAACAATGCCCCGGATATCTTCAAAGCGCGCGATGGCACGGCCATCAATCGATTTTACGCGGTCCTGAATCAAAAGACCCGCTTCGGCGGCGGCGCTGCCTTCGACCACCTGGCCGATGATCGGCTCGGTCACCGGGCGGCCAATGGTCATGAACATGATCCAGAAGACCAGGACGGCGAACAGGAAGTTGATCGCCGGCCCGGCGAAAACGATGGCCGCGCGCTGACCGATCGACTTGTGCTTAAACGACACCGCCTTCTCTTCGGGCGTCAGCTCACGGGCGGTCGGCTCCTCGCTGCCGCCTTCCATCGCCTGCATGGTCTCGGCCTCGCCGAACATCTTTACGTATCCACCCAGGGGAATTAGGCTGAACTTCCACCGCGTGCCGAGTTTGTCGGTGTAGCCGAACAACTCGGGCCCAAAGCCGATGGAAAAGGCCTGACAACGCACACCGTTCCTGCGCGCAATATAAAAATGGCCGAGTTCGTGGACGAAGACGACCACCGTCAGCACCAGAACGAAACTGAGGAGGGTGAAAGGCACGCCAAAGAACTGTTCAAGCACGCGAAATCTCCATTTACCTGTGGCCTATCGCCATCGTGGCCGTACCGGCGCCAGGGCCGGTTCGGTCCAGGGTCTATTCGGCAGCGATCAGCCTCTTGGCGGCGGCGGCCACCCGGCGGGCCTCGTCGTCAATCGCCATAATAGCGTCCAGGGTCTGCAACGATCGCAGCGGCACCCGGGTCATAGTGTGTTCGACGATTGCGGCGATATCGAGGAAGCCGATATCGCCGGCCAAGAACCTCGCCACGGCGACCTCGTTGGCGGCGTTTAGAATTGTAGGGGCCGCCCCCCCACTTTGCAACGCGGCCCGCGCCAGCCGCAAGGCCGGAAACCGTACTGGGTCCGGCGTTTCAAAGGTCAAGGACCCGAGCTTGGCTAGATCCAGCCGGCCCGCCGTCGGGGCCGGCATCCTCTTAGGCCATCCAAGGGCATAGGCGATCGGGGTGCGCATGTCGGGGGTTCCGAGCTGCGCCAGGGTGGAGCCATCGACATATTCCACCATGCTGTGCACAACCGACTGAGGATGAACAAGAATATCGATCCGGTCGCTCTCTAATCCAAAAAGATGATGGGCCTCGATGACCTCTAGGCCCTTATTCATCATGGTCGCCGAATCCACGGATATCTTGGCGCCCATGGACCAGTTGGGATGGCGAACCGCCTGGGCCGGCGTAACCTTGGACATGTCCCTGAGCGGCCAGGTTCGGAAAGGGCCGCCCGAGGCCGTCAGAATGATTTTTCTTATTTTATCTTTCTGTTCAAAATCAAATACTTGGAAGATGGCGTTATGTTCTGAGTCGACCGGCAGGAGGGTGGCTTTGTGGCTTCGAACGGCGGCCATGAAGAGATCACCTGCGCAAACCAGGCACTCTTTGTTGGCGAGGCATATGACGGCGCCCCGGTCAACCGCGGCGAGGGTCGGGCGCAGCCCGGCCGCCCCGACAATGGCTGCCATCACCCAGTCCGAGGCCAGGGCTGCTGCCTCGCAGGGGGCCTCGGGACCAGCAGCGACCGCAATTTTGCTGCCCGCGAGGGCAGACTTAAGGTCGGTGTAGCCGGCGGGATCGGATAGGGCGACCATGGCCGGACGCAGCGCCAAGGCTTGTTTAGCCAGTTTAGCCCAGTTGCCATGGGCCGTCAGGGCCACGACCCGGTAGGCGCCTCGGTCGCGCTCAATCAGATCAATGGTGCTGTCACCTACCGAGCCGGTCGAGCCGAGAATCGAGACCGATTTCGGGCGATCAGCGCTGACGGACGAATTCACCACGACTGAACGCCACCTTCCAGGAGCAAACAAACCGCAGCCACGACCGGCGCCCCGGCCCAGAGGCCGTCGAAGCGATCCATAACCCCCCCGTGCCCCGGGATAAGGCTGCCGGAATCCTTAACCTGATAGCGCCGCTTGAGCCCCGATTCAAACAGGTCGCCAAGCTGGCTGGCCACGGAGATCCCGGCCGCGGCGGCCGCGAGACCGAAGCTTGCCGGAAGCCCGAACGCCCAGAGCATAAGGCCGGTGCTCGCCGCGACCGCGCAGACCAAACCACCGATGGCGCCTGACCATGTCTTGTTGGGACTCACGGCCGGCGCAAGCTTCGGCCCGCCGATGATCCACCCGAAGGCATAAGCGCCGATATCCGTCGCCCAGACCACCGCTAAGATCCAATACACCGAAAGCTGGCCACCCGCGGCCATAACATAGAGCAGCGATACGGCCGGGAGCGCCACATAAACCACTGCGATCTGGACCAGATAGAACCCTTTCCTCCCAGCCATCTGATCAGCCACGACCAAAGTTATGGTCGCGAAGGCGATGATGACTAGGGCCAGCACGGGATGGTCTAAGGAGATCGCCGTCACCGCAGCCAGCGAGGCCGCCGTGATCAAGCACCGGCGCTTCAGGCCAGCCTTTCCATCCATACGCGTGAACTCCCAGGCCATGACGCCGGCGATGGCAGCAACCAGAAAATGGAAAAACGGGTACTCCCAGTAAACCAGCGCCAGGAAAAGTGGCGCCAGCACCACGCCGGAGGCTACGCGGGTCCAAAGCACGAGCGCGCCGTCAGGCGGGCACAGCGCCGTAGCGGCGCTCGCGGCTGCGGTAGGTCGCAAGAGCGGCCTCGAGTTCGGCATGACCAAAGTCGGGCCACAGGGTGTCGGTGAAAACCAACTCGCTATAAGCCAGTTGCCAGAGCAGAAAGTTGCTGATGCGCTGCTCGCCGGAGGTGCGGATCAGGAGATCGGGATCGGGCGTGCCGGCGGTGAACAGCCGACGCGCAAACGTTTCTTCGGAGATGGCTTCGGGTTCGAGGCGTCCGTCCGCGCATTCCCGAGCCAGTTCCCGCGCGGCCGCGACGATTTCCTGGCGGCCGCCATAACTGAGGGCGATGGTCAATACCATCTTCACATTCGCCGCGGTACGCGCTTCGGCGTTCTCAATCAACTTGACGGTATCGGCGGGCAACCGCTTGCGATCGCCGATAACATTCAGGCGAATCCCGTTGGCGACCAACTCGGCAATATCGTTCTCAAGATAAAATCTCAGGAGGCCAAGAAGATCGCGGATCTCGCTTTCCGGGCGCTGCCAGTTTTCCGACGAGAAGCCGAAAAGCGTCAAGTAGGCAATCCCCAAACTGCCGGCGCTATTGACCACGCGTTTGACCGCGTCGGCGCCGCGTTTATGACCTGCCGTGCGCGGCAGGCCGCGCGCCTTCGCCCAGCGGCCATTGCCGTCCATAATGATGGCCACGTGTACCGGCCCAAGGCCGGCTTCACTTAGTGAATCGCGCGCGTTTTCCGCGCGCGCCGGCTGGAGGGGGTTTGCGCGCATTAGACCTGCGTGATCTCGGTTTCTTTGGTCATTAGGGCCTCGTCCACCTTGGCAATAAACTGATCGGTCATTTTCTGGACTTCATCGCTGTGCTTGCGATGATCGTCCTGCGAGATATCGCCGTCCTTTTCCATTTTCTTTAGCGCCTCGTTGCCGTCGCGACGGACGTTGCGAATGGCCACGCGCGCATGTTCGGCGTACTTATGCGCGACCTTTGTGAGTTCAGCACGGCGCTCGGCGGTCAGCGGCGGGATCGGAACCCTAATCAGCGTGCCGTCGGCCATGGGATTGAGGCCGAGATTGGCGTCGCGGATGGCCTTTTCAACGGACTTGGTGAGACCCTTGTCCCAAACAGAGACGGATAAGAGCCGCGGCTCGGGCACTGAAACACTGGCAACTTGATTGAGGGGCAGCTTGGAGCCGTAGGCATCGACCACGACCGGTTCCAGTAGCGCGGTGGTCGCGCGGCCGGTGCGTAATCCGCCGAATTCCTTTTTGACGTGGTCGAGGCTCACGACCATTTTGTGTTCCAAGTCTTTCTTTAGTGCCTGATAATTCTGGCTCATATCACCCTCGCCCCTCTTACAGGCGAACCCGGAGCCGGCCGCGACTCCCGATTCCAATGGTTGTCACGCCGCGGCACCCGAGATGACCGTGAACAGCCCCTTGCCCTCCAGCACCCGGACCACGGAATTCTCATCGTGCATGTTGAATACTACGATCGGCAAGCAGTTCTCCCGCGCGAGCGCGATTGCCGCGGTGTCCATGACCTTGAGATCGTCGCCGATGACTTTGTCGAAAGTCAGGCGGTCGTAGCGCTTGGCGCTATTTATCTTCTTGGGGTCGGCGTCATAGACACCGTCAACTTGGGTGGCCTTAAGCAGGGCGTCGCAGTTCATTTCAACGGCCCTGAGGGCGGCAGCGGTGTCGGTCGTAAAGAACGGATTGCCGGTGCCCGCGGCAAAAATCACCACACGCCCCTTCTCCATGTGGCGAACGGCGCGGCGGCGGATATAGGGCTCGCAGACCTGCGACATAGCGATGGCCGACTGAACGCGGGTCGGCACCCCAATGGCCTCGAGGGCATTTTGCACGGCTAGCGCATTTATGACGGTAGCCAGCATGCCCATATAGTCGGCAGTGGTGCGATCCATGCCCTTGGCCGCGTTCGACACGCCGCGGAAAATATTGCCGCCGCCGATGACCACGCAGATCTGCCGGCCGGTGGCGGTGACCGATTTGACATCGCGCGCCAGCTTGATGACAGTTTCACCGTGTAGCCCGTACTCGCCGGGACCCATGAGGCCCTCGCCCGATACCTTCAAGAGCACGCGTCTGTAAGGTAAGTCTTGAGCCATTGGCTACCCCAGCACAAAATTCCGCGTCTCACCTACGCCTAACCTAACGCCAGGCCCATAAACCTATGAAAAAAGAACGGTATTGCCGTCCCTTTTGCAGTCTTTGGTAAAGCCGGTTGCGGCGCGGCTAGCATCATATACCAATCCAAGGCCTCGGGAACCGTCAGAAAGCATTAAGCCCTAGTGCTAATTGGGCCCTGTGCCAATTAAGCCCTGCTGCCACCTAGACCCGCGTGCCGGAAACCGCCGCCACTTCCGCCGCAAAGTCTTTGGTGTCCTTTTGGATGCCCTCGCCGAGCGCAAAGCGAACAAAGCCGGCCAGCTTTATAGGGGCGCCGATCTCCTTGGCGGCCCTTTCGACGGCCTGGGCGACCTTGGTCTTGTCGTCCATGATGTAGGCCTGCTCGAGCATCACAACTTCCTCGTAATACTTCCGCACACGGCCCATGACCATCTTTTCGACGATTTCGGGCGGCTTGCCGGACGCCGTTGCTTGATCGCGGTAGATCGCCTTCTCGCGCTCTAAGCTAGCGTTATCGACGTCCGCCGTGGACACGAACTGGGGGTTGGCGGCAGCGACGTGCATCGCCAACTGTTTTCCAAACGCGGCGAGCTGATCCTTACTTCCGGTGGACTCAAGGGCCACCAAGACGCCGATCTTGCCCATCCCCGGTTTCACGGCCGTATGGATATAGGACGTCACCACGCCCTGACCGACACTGAGATAGGCGGCGCGTCGAATTTTCATATTCTCGCCGACGGTAGAAATCAGATGGGTCAATTGCTCGGCGACGTTGCGTGTTGCACCGGGAAAGGCGATGGATTTGAGTTTCTCAGCGTCACCCTTCGCGGCCAGGGTCAGCTTGCTCGCGGTCTCGACGAACGCCTGGAACGTATCGTTGCGGGCAACGAAATCGGTCTCAGCGTTGACTTCCAGCAGGGCGCCGGTCGTGCCCTCGGTCAACACGCCGACCAATCCTTCAGCCGCCACGCGGCCTGACTTCTTCGCGGCCTGCGACAAACCCTTTTTACGCAACCAGTCGATGGCCGGTTCAAGTTCGCCGTTGGTCTCGCTGAGCGCGGTCTTGCAGTCCATCATGCCCGCACCAGTCTTTTCGCGCAGGTCCTTCACAAGTTGGGCGGTGATCTGAGCCATGAGTTTCCTCTTGCGTCACGATGCGCCGCGCGCCGCCCCTTGGCCAGGAACAGCGCCGCCGCATATTGAATTTCGAAAAGAACGTTGTTGGCTTAAGAAGCGCCCGTCTCTTCGCCAGCGGCAGCCCCTTCGGGCTTCTTCGGCTTGCTGCGGGCCTTCTTGACCACCACTTCGATTTTGGGTTCGCCGCCCGCGGCCGCAATGGCCTCGCCTTCCACCGGAAGTTCTTCGACCGGCGCGCGCTCGGCCGCACCGATATCAACTCCGGACGATTTCATCTCGTCCTTGATACCGGTGAGCACCGTATTCGCCACCAATTCGCAGTACATCTTAATGGCGCGGATCGCGTCGTCATTGCCCGGAACCGGGTAAGTGATTCCAGCCGGATCGGAGTTGCTGTCCAGCACCGCCACAACCGGGATGTTCAACACCTTGGCCTCGGCGACCGCGATGGCTTCCTTGTTCGTGTCGATGACGAACAAGATGTCGGGCAGGCCGCCCATGTCCTTGATTCCACCCAGCGAGCGGTTGAGCTTTGCCTGATCGCGCACGAGGGTGAGCTGTTCCTTTTTGGTCAAGCCGGCGAGTTGCTGCTCGTTGGCAAGACGGACCTCCAGATCCTTCAACCGCTTGATCGAATGCGACACGGTCTTCCAGTTGGTGAGCGTGCCGCCCAGCCAGCGGTGGTTGACGTAGTACTGGCCGCAACGCTCGGCATATTCTTTCACCAGATCCTGGGCCTGGCGCTTGGTGCCGACGAAGAGCACGCGGCCGCCGGCGGCGGTGACGTCGTGAACCGCCTGCATGGCGCGCTGGAGCAAGGGTACGCTCTGCTGCAGATCAATGATGTGAACCCCGTCACGCACCCCGAACAGGTACGATTTCATTTTGGGGTTCCAGCGACGTGTACTGTGTCCGAAATGGCAACCAGCTTCGATGAGCTGGCGCATAGAAAAAGACGGCAGTTGTTGTGCCATGTGGTCCTCTGTTCTCCGGTTGTGCCGCCGCGGAAGGTGACCCAGCTATCGCTCCCGAAGCCACTGGCTTCGACGAGCTCGGCGGGACCGGATGGACGGATCGGAACTCCCGAAGCGCCCGCATCCGCGTGTGGAATGCCGCGGTTTCTAAGGGGTTATAGGGCGAAAGGCAAGGATTCGCTGGGACGCGAACGCCCGGCCGGATCAAAATTCACGGATTTCCGTGACACCTGGCATATTCTTCAACCCCGCCAAGGTTTTAGCTTGGATGGCATAGGTCCCGGGCAAAGCCACCTCGACGACCTGGCCAGTGACACAGGTGGTAAGAACGATGCGCCCTTTCCCGCGGCCGTCGGCGGCGATCAGCTCGCGGAGTTCTCCGACGGGAACGCCAACGGCGAGTTTGACCTTCAGGTTGCGCACACGCGCCGCGAGGACTTTCTCGAGCGAGTCAACGCGGCTGGCCAGCAGTCGGACCTTGTCTTCCTCCAACTGGGCATCGAGGGTCAGCAGAACCGGCGCGCCGGAATCAAGGAGTTCACGCGCGGCCGTAAGTGCCTCAGAGAACATCATGACTTCGAAGGTACCGGAGTCGTCGGTCAAGGCGACAAAGGCATACTTGTTGCCGCGCTTGCCAACGCGTTCGCGCTTAGAGATCACGGTGCCGGCCATCTGGATCGGCTTCGCGCAATCTTGGGCATTAAGCGCCGACACATCCTTCGCCTTGACCACCTTAAGGGCCTCGAGCGTGCCCGAATAAGCGTCGAGGGGATGCGCCGACAGATAGAAACCGATGGCATCGAACTCATGGCTCAAGCGCTCCATGGGGCGCCAGTCGGGCACATTCGGCAAAGTCAGCCTGCTGGATTTATCGTCGGCACCGAACAAACTCACTTGTTTCGAGGCCCGTTCGCTGGCGTTCTGCTGCGCGTGACGCAGGATGACTTCGACACCTTCGAGCAACTCGGCGCGGTTGGCGTGGAGGCTATCGAGCGCGCCCGACCTCACCAGATTTTCCAAGAGCCGCTTATTGATCACCGAACCATCGACGCGGCTCGCGAAATCCGTCAGGTTCTTGAAGGGACCGCCTAGATCGCGCGCTGCGACCAGAGCTTCCATGGCACCGACGCCGACATTCTTGATGGCCGCCAAGGCATAGAGAATTGAGCCGCCTTCTACCGTAAAGCGAACATTGGACTTGTTCACATCCGGCGGCAAAATCGGAATGCCCAGGCGCGAAAGCTCGCTGCGGAAAAAAGCCAACTTGTCAGTGTTGTGCATATCGAGCGTCATGGTCGCTGCCATGAGCTCTGCCGGATAACTGGCTTTGAGATATGCAGTTTGATAAGCGATCAACGCATACGGCGCGGAGTGCGACTTGTTGAAGCCGTAGCCCGCGAACTTGGCCATGGGCTCGAAGATTTCAGAGGCCTTGTCGGCCTTGATGCCCCGGGCCACGGCGCCTTCGATGAAGCCCGCGCGCTGGGCATCCATTTCCGACTGGATCTTCTTGCCCATGGCGCGGCGCAGAAGGTCAGCCTTGCCGAGGCTGAATCCGGCGATTATCTGCGCGGCCTGCATCACCTGTTCCTGGTAGACGAAGACGCCATACGTAGGCTCCAGGATCACTTCCAGCGACGGATGGATGTAGCGTATCGGCTCGACACCCTGCTTGCGGTTGATGAATGCCGGAATGTCATCCATGGGGCCCGGCCGGAACAGCGCGACGGTGGCGATCAAATCCTCGAACACATCGGGCTTCAATTTCCGCAACACGTCGCGCATGCCCGCGCTTTCAAACTGGAACACCGCGACAGTTTCAGCGCGACTTAGCATCTCATAGGTCCTCTTGTCATCCAGCGGAATCTTGGAAATGTCCAATTCAATGCCGCGCTGGCGGATCAGCGCGATAGCTTCCGCGATCACTGTCAGGGTCTTAAGACCAAGAAAATCGAATTTCACCAGCCCCGCCTGCTCCACCCATTTCATATTGAACTGAGTGACGGGCATGTCGGAATTGGGATCGCGGTACAAGGGTACCAACTCGTCAAGCGGACGGTCGCCGATCACAAGACCAGCGGCGTGGGTGGAAGCGTGGGCGTAGAGCCCTTCCAGTTTTAGCGAGATATCGAGCAAGTGCCGCACGTTGTCATCGGTGTCGCGCAGATGGCGCAGTTCGGGTTCGGTCTCGATGGCCTCCTTGAGCGATAGCGGATTGGCCGGATTCACCGGCACGAGCTTGCAGATCTTGTCGACATAACCGAGCGGAATTTCCAGTACGCGGCCGACACCACGCAGGACCGCGCGCGCCTGCAGTTTTCCGAAGGTGATGATCTGCGCGACCCGGTCGCGGCCGTATTCGCGCTGGACGTATTGAATCACCTCGCCGCGCCGGTCCTGGCAGAAGTCGATATCGAAGTCGGGCATCGAGGCCCGTTCGGGGTTCAGGAAGCGCTCGAACAGCAGATTGAAGCGCAAGGGGTCGAGGTCGGTGATGGTCAAGGCCCAGGCCACCACTGAGCCGGCGCCGGAGCCGCGGCCGGGGCCGACCGGAATGCCTTGTGCCTTCGCCCACTGGATGAAGTCGGCGACGATCATGAAATAGCCGGACAAGCCGACCTTGACGATCATGGCGATCTCGTAGTTGAGCCGCTCGCGGTAGGGCTTGGCGGCCCGCGCTTGCTCGTCCTCATTCATGCCGGGCCTATAGGCATGGGTCTCAAGGCAACGATCCAGCCCGACCGTCGCCATCTCGCGCAAGGCCTCTTCCTCGCTCCGCGTTCCCGTTTTCGGCGACCTCGGCAGGATCGGCTTGCGTTCATCGACCTTGAAGGCGCAGCGCCGCGCGACGACCAGTGTGTTGTCGACCGCCTCCGGCAGGTCGGCGAAGAGCGCCCGCATCTCCTCCGGCGACTTGAAGCGATGGTGAGGCGTCAGGCGCCGGCGGTCGCGAACCGAGACAAAGGATTTTTCCGCGAGGCAGATCAGGGCATCGTGGGCCTGATACATGCTTTCGTCGCCAAAGAAACACTCATTGGTCGCGACCAGCGGGATATCGCGGGCATAAGCCATGTCGATCAACGTAGGCTCGATGCGTTCCTCGGTTTTGAGGCCGTGGCGCATGAGCTCGATGTAGAGGCGCTCGGGGAACATGGCAACGAGGCGCGCGAGAATGTCCTCGGCTTTCGGCCGCTGGCCTTCAAGGAGGTAGCGCCCCAGGGTACCGGCCGGTCCGCTGGTAAGCGCGATCAATCCATCGCTGCGAGCCGCGACGTCGGCCCACCTGACTTGCGGGATTTCGCCTGACGAGGTTTCAAGAAACGCCTTGCTCACCAGCTTGATGAGGTTGGCGTAGCCGGCGGCATTCTGCACCAGCAAGACGAGCTGATCGGGGTCCGGTAGGCGGGCGCCCCCCTGGCTATGGCCCGATAGCACGTCCTCGCGGCGGATCGAAAGCTGGCAGCCGATGATCGGCTGCACGCCGGCTTTCGCGCATTCGACGGAAAATTCCAGCGCACCGAACAGATTGCGGGTATCGGTAAGCGCCACGGCCGGCATGGCGTTGGCCACGCAAAGGCCCACGAGCTTCGGCACCTTGATGGCGCCCTCGGCCATGGAATAGGCCGAGTGGACGCGCAGATGCACGAAACGGGCGTGGGGTGTTTGGGGTGTAGAGGGCATGGGCCTAGGATTTCACACCGGAGCCCCCGGCGTCATCTTTGCCGAGCGGGTTATCCACAGGAAATGCGTTGAGCACGCAGATATTCGCGGCAAAATGCGTGCGCCGGAGAATATCTATGTGAAATCGCTTCCAACTGCGACCCGTGTCAGCGCCTTCAATCCACGCACGGAATGATCCGGCCAGCATCGTGGCCGATGAGCGAAACGATTTTCCAGCCATACTTGCTTTTGGCGAAGACGATGGTCTCGGCGCCTTGCGAGTGCACGCTGCCGTCTTTCTTGTGGCGGGTCCACTGGCCGCTGGCCAAAGCCATGGTCGAGGTGAGCACGCAGACGTTGGGATTGCGCAGAACGGATTTTGCCCAGTCGGTTTCTTCCAGCCGCTTCATGCCGGTTTCAAGCTGCGCGATTTTTTTCGCGGGGTCAGTCAGCGCCACACCGTCCGCGCCGATGGCGACCACCGGTTGACTATAGAGGGTTTCGGCCACGGCCCTCGCGTTGCGCTCGGAGAATACCCGCGTGTAGGTGTTTCCGGCTTCACGGACCTCGGCCTTGATCTTCGCGATCTCGGTGGCCGATAGTTTTTCGGCCTGCTGCGCGTGAGCCGGCCCGGCCGCCCGCGGTTAAAAGCAGAAAAAGCGCGATCGCGATTGAACGGCGCGGCATGGCACCGATCCTTGGTTGGGTAGTTGGGGTCGATTTGCCCCAGCCGCTCATGTCCGCATCAGTAGGAGCAAGTCACGGTTTTAAAGGCATCATGTCCAATGGTCGAGACGATGCGCCATCCGTTCTTTGACCGCGTGAAAATAAACGTTTCGCTGCCCCGCGAATGCTCGCTGCCGTCTTTCCTGTACCGCGTAAAGAGGCCGCTGGCAAAGGCGGCATTGGCATTGAGTACGCAGACACTCATTTTGGAAAATACCGACTTCTCCCAGCCGGAGTCCGCCAGCCGTTTCATAGTAGTCTCGAATTGCGCAATTTGCTTGTCAGGCGCGTTCATCGCCACCCCGCTGGCGCCGATCGAGAATGAGGGTTGGTTGAAGCTGCCTTCCACCACGCCCTTCGGATTTCTTTCCGAGAAGACGCGACCATACGTGACCACCCCATCGGTAACTTCGGCGGTGATCTTCGCGATCTCAGCCTCGGACAGCTTTTCCGTATGCTGCGCGCGGGCGGGCGCGGAGCCCGTGGCCAGGAGAATAAGAAGTGCAATTCCAATGGAGCGGATCGTCATGGCAACGCCTCCTCGGTTGTCGTGTGTAGTGTCATCGGGCGGCAATTGCGCCAAATACCGCAAACTTAATCGTTGCAGGTCACGACCTTGTCGACAGCTTCGTGGAACATGAGCGTGACCACGCGCCAGCCGTCCTTGGTTTTGGCCATGACGAAGGTTTCGCTGCCGCGGGAATGCTCGGACCCATCGGCGAAATAGCGATAGTAGGTGCCGCTGGCCAGCGCGGCGCTGGCGTTGAGCACGCAGACGTTCGGCTTGACCAAGACCGATTTGACCCAGCCGGTGTCGGCCATGCGCTTCATGTTGGCTTCCATTTGCGGAAGCTGCTTGGCGGGTTCGTTCACCACCGGGCCGGCGCCGCTGACGGAATAGGACGGCTGGGCGAAGATGTTGTCGATGACGCCCCTGGCGTTCCGGTCGGTGTAGTACTGGCCGTAGGCCTTGACCACGTTGGAGACGGCGAGCTTGATGGCGGCGATGTCGGCTGCGGTCATTTTGGCCGGCGGCGGCGGCGCCTCGGCCGCGGCCGCGAGCCCCGAGAAGAACATCGCGATCGAGAAATAACCGAAGCGTCGTAACATGGCGGTGGCTCCCTGTTGTGGTGGCGTTTCGGTGTTTGGCGCAGCGTCTCCTACTGCTCGCGCGTAATGTCGTAGACCAGATTTTCCGGCGCCGGGCCGAAGGAGGCATAGGTCACCACGCCTGTCTGGCCGACGCCGCGCTGGGCGAAGTCACAGACGCCGCCCGGGAAGATGCGCTTGAGCCGCGCCATTTCCTCGGGCTTAAAGGCCGCTTTGTAATCACCGGCCGCCATCGGCTTCAGCTGGCACTTCAGGATGTTGGCGGCGAGCGGGCCGCCCGCGACATAGCGCGGGAAGGCATAGGACGGCAGCGCCGTGTTGCACGCCGTGCCGTCATGGCCGAAGACCTGCTTTTCGTTGGTGAAGTCGGTCTGGCTGGTCCAGCAACCGTCGACGGCGTTGGCGGGCTTGGCGGCAATGGCCTTCTGGCGCGCCGGCCGGCTTGAGGTGTCCTTAGCGACATTTTCCATCCAGGAGATGAACATCGCCCAGGACTTATTGAAGGGCACCGGCTTGCCGCGCCACATGACGTGGTTATCGGTATTGCCGTTCGCCTGAGCCAGCCGCTCGCGCATCGCGAAGTGGAACCACTGATAGTGGTAGCCGCTGTCGTCGTTGAAGTTGCCGGTGGTGTCAACGATGGGAATATCGGCCAGACCGCCGTTGCCGCCGAGTTGCAAGCCTGACTGGTAGGCCCGCTTGATGGCGACCTCATCGCCCACGGTGCGCGCGGCGATGTAGTTGGCGTCGTTGTCGGTACCGCCGATGCGCTCGTTGAGGTCGAGGAACTGCGCAGGAGTGATAAGCCCGGCCTCGAGCGCGGCGAGGCCGTACTGCACGCCGACATTGTCGAACACGCGCAAGGCAAAGCCGGTCTTGGGATCGACGCCGTACATGTTGCGCGAGGCGTCATAAACCGTGGGCCGTGCGCCGCGCGGATTTTTCACCGGGTCGTAGCGCAGCTCGGCGGGCACGACCGGATTCCAGACCGCCGAATTATAGCCCTCGATGTCGGCGCGGGCCGGAACCGGGTCGGTGCGCTGGCTCTGGTTGGCGGCATCGATGAAGGCTTTTATGCCCTTGTAGCCGGAGATCGCCACCTGCTGGGCTTCGGTGAGTTTTCCCGGCGCCATCTTGGTGAAGTAATGCGTCAGCAAGTGGCCGTCGGAGCCCGACATGGCGATGGCCAGCGGATCGGGGAAGGTGCAGGAGATCAAGACGCCGTCGTAAAGCCCGGGGATGGCATCGGCCGGCTGAGCGCTACCGTAGGAGCCGCCGGAACAGCCGAGGCTGACGGTATAAACCGGCACGCCGTAAGTTTCGATGAAATGCTCTTTGCCCATCATGGCGGCTTCTCCGGAGAGCACGGCATTGCAGCTTTGCGAGGCGTTCTGCAGTGTGTTGCCGTAGAGGCCGTAGCCCTCGCCGAGGCGGTCGACGCTGAGCAGCGACGCGTCCATGGTGTCCTGGATGTTGCTGCCGCCCGCCGTACCCTGGTGGTACCAACCGCCGGCACACCCTGCGCCCTGAATGACGATCAGCCGCCGGTTCCAGCCCTTGGGCGGCGCGGTCGGTGTCGGCGCCGGGTCGGCCGGGTCGTAAAGGATCGCGCTTTGGAAAATGCCGCGATCGATGGTGCTGGTCTCATACCTCACGATGAACTTGACCGTCGCGCCGGTCGTGGTGGTGGTCATGGCAACGTCGGCCGGAATGTCGGCCACGCTCTTCACGGGCTGCAGAACTTTGCCGCCCTTGGGCAAATAGAGATAGCTGATCTTGGTGGCGGCCGTGCAGGCCTTGTCGAGTGACGGACCGAAGGTGGTGTCGTCATTGATCTGCATGGTGCCGCGGCCCATGAAAATCTTGAAATTTGCCGTGGTGCAGATAAAGGGCGTCTGGTGCGGCCCAGAGACGATCGGGCCGGTGATCGGGTAATTGGTGACGGCGAGCGTCTTGCCGCCGGCGGCGACGGTATTGGCGCCGAGCTTGAGGCCGCTGACGAGGCCTGCCCGCGTGTGCGGGGCCGCACCCGCCTTGAACGCCTTGCTGACATCGACGCCGTTGAGCGTCACCGGCATGGCGGCATCGTCGCTCTGCGTGATCTCGACCAGCACATCGCCGCCGCTGACACGGTCGGAGCGAGTCGACAAGGTTTTGATGTCGAGCACGTCGGCTTGCACGACCGAGACGCTCGTCATCGCCGCGGCCATGGCGGCGACCGCACTCCACGTCCGACCGGTGACCGGCATACCCAATTCCTCCCCCGTAACGGCCACGCCTATTGCAACCTTGGCGACCAATTTAGGCTTTTTTTTCACCGGCGGGAATGGGTGATCTGCGCCCCCGGCGGTGCCAGCGTCGCCCGCGAGCGGCGGAGAAATTGCGTGAAACTCTAAGCGGGCGTCAACACCCCGTGATCCAGGCGGACGGCGCGGTCCATCCGGCCAGCGAGCGCCGGATTGTGCGTGGCGATGATCGCGGCCAGGCCGTGCTGTTTGGCCAGACTCACCAACTGCGCGAAGACGCTATCGGCGGTGTCGGGATCAAGGTTCCCCGTGGGCTCATCGGCCAACAGGACCGATGGCGCGTTGGCCAAGGCCCGAGCGATGGCGACGCGCTGCTGTTCACCGCCCGAAAGCTGGCCCGGCCGATGACCGGCCCGCTCGCCCAAGCCCATGGCCTCGAGCAGTGACATGGCTCGCGCTTTCGCCGCCGCGCGGGTCACGCCGGCTATCATCAGTGGCACGACCACGTTCTCCACCGCCGAGAACTCCGGCAGCAAGTGATGGAATTGGTAGACAAAGCCCAATCGGCTGCGGCGTAATTCCGTGCGGGTATTGTCGTCGAACCCGCCGCAATTCTGGCCGCCGAAGCGGACTTCGCCGGCATCCGGGCGCTCCAGAAGGCCGGCGATGTGCAGAAGCGTCGATTTGCCAGAGCCCGAAGGCCCCACCAGGGCGACCACCTCGCCCCGCGCTAAGCTCAAGTCCGCACCGCGCAGGACATGCAAGCCGCCACTGCCTTGGCGGTAGGTGCGGTGCACGGCTTGAAGTTGCAGTGCGGGAAGATCATTCATAACGCAAGGCTTCCACGGGATCCGTGCGCGCCGCGCGCCACGACGGGTAAAGCGTCGCGGCAAAAGAAAGTGCCAACGCTATGACGACCACCGCCAAGGTTTCGTGCCAGTCCATCTTGGCGGGCATTTGGGTGAGGTAATATATTTCTGCCGAAAATAGTTCGGTTCCGAGCAAGCGTTCCAGAAAGCGGCGAACGGTTTCAATGTTGTCGCAGAAGACCACGCCGAGCCCGAAGCCGAGAGTCGTTCCGACGACGCCGACACCCGCCCCGGCCATGAAAAAGATCCGCATGATCATACCACGGGTGGCGCCCATGGTGCGGAGGATGGCGATGTCGCGGCCTTTGTCCTTGACCATCATGATCAAGCCCGAAATGATGTTCAACGCCGCCACCAGAATGATCAGAGTCAGAATCAGAAACATGACGTTGCGTTCGACTTGCAAGGCATTGAAGAACGGCACGTTGGTTTGCTCCCAGGATAACACCTGCACGCCGGGGCCAAGGACTTGTCCGGCCTGAAGCCCGATGGCGCGGGCGCTGTCGGGGCTGTTAACTCTAATTTCCAAATTGGTCACTGACCCCGGGTATTTGAAGTAGATCTGCGCCAGCGCAAGCGGCATGAAGATGATCGACGAATCGTACTCGCTCAT
>SHVO01000035.1 GCA_009694245.1 Rhodospirillaceae bacterium
GGGATGTAGAGGTCGAGGCAATACTGATTGCAGCCGCGTTCGGACGCGCCGCCTGAGGGGCGGTTGATGTTCATGTCGGCTTCGTAGGCATACAGCGTCATGCCCTTGCCGTCGGCGACAATTTCGCCGCCATCGGTGGCCTGGAGCCTGACCCAATCGGGCAGCGGCGGCGGCGGCTCGAGCACGGCGGCGCGCCAGCTGCTTTTGCCGCCATTGCTCTTGGCGCCGTCGCCTTTGAAATCGCCGGGCTTGGCGTCGTTGGCGAAGGTATAAAGCGGCTGGCCTTTATGGGCCCACTGCTTGGAACCGTCGGCGCGCGTCACCACCGACCAGTCGGCGACCGGAGTCGCGATCCACGGGGCTTCGAGGGGTTTCCAGTCGTCGAGGCAGCGGGCGTCGCAGGCCGATTTCACCGCATACATCATCGAACGGCGCACCGGGCCGTTGGCGGCGACGCGCACCGCGACCTCGGAGACCTTGTCGCCGTCGAAGGTATAAAGCGTAAAGCCGGCGGCATCTGTCAGGACCTTGCCGGCCAGCGTCCGCTTGATGCCGGCATCGGGCGGCAGGGCCATGGTTTTGGCGGCCACGTGCCAGGTCTGGTTCTCAGGCCGCTCGCCAAACTCGGCGCCGACGTAGGTATCGCGGGCGTAGCGGTAGAGCGGATCGCCGCGGAAGGCCCATTGCCGGCTATCGTCGGGCCGCTTGATGACCGACCACTCGCCGAATTCCTTGGCATCGGCGAGTGCCGCGAGCGGCGGCCACGTCTCGGCGCAGGCGTTCCGGCAGGCGGACTCGCCGGGTCTGATATCGAGATCATAGACATAAAGCGTCATGCCCTTGGCGTCGGTCAGGCTCCAGCCGGACCCGGTGGCCCGCACGACCACCTCCGGCGGCGAGGGCTCAACGGCGTGGCTCGCGCCGACCCATCCGAGGGCCGCGAGCAGCGTCGCCGTGGTTACAATTTGTTGCATGGGGTGCATTTTCCCTGGCCTTTTCAGATCAGGACGTCGCCGATGGGTTGCGACGTCTCGAGCGACTTTGTGCCCCACTTCTGGATCGGCAGGCCCATGGCGCGCATGACCGTGAGCCCGACGCGTGTGACCGGGTCGCCGCTGCCGACCACGTGCAGGCCGGTCCGGATGCGACCGCCCGCAGAACCGAAGGTCATCATCGGCAGGTTGTTGATACCGTGCAGGCGCGCATGGCTGCTCTCGCTGCCGGCGAAAACCAGGGTGTTGTCGAGCAGCGACTTGTCGCCCTCGCGGATCTTGGTAAAGGCTTGAATGAAATCGGCGCAGCCTTTCATGCTTTGGCAATTGAACCAGAAGGCGCCCGGCTGATAGCCGAGCTTTGGATCGGTCTCTTCCTCGTGGGTCAAGGTGTGGTGGGTATTGGAATCGCCCGCGCGCCGCAAACCCGAGAAGCCGTCATTGAAAACGATGTTGAAAATCTTGGTTTGGTTGCAGGCCAGCGCCATGACCAGGATGTCGGTCAGGATTCTATGATTCTCGGCCACCGCGTCGATGATCGCCATGCCGGGCGGGAGTTTGTCGAATTTCGCAAAGCCGTCCACCGGCGCAACGCAAGCCTGGTTGGGCGCGGGTTTTTCGAGCTGAAGCGCGAGCTGGTTCTCGAGCTGGCGGACCGAATTAAAATATTCATCAAGGCGCTGCTGATCGGACTTGCCGACGCGCGCGCGCACTTTTTTGCTCTCTTCCATCACCGCCGACAGCACGCTCTTGCGCACCATGACCTTGGGATCGGGTTTGAAGTCGGCGTTGTTGGGATCGGTAAAGCCTGATCCGAACACGCGCGAATACAGCATCAGCGGCGAACCTTCGGCGGCGCTACGGCTATAGGTGTTGCGCACCGAGTAATTGATATTGGCATTGCCCATGCTGTTGAGGTCGAGGCTGCGAAACCGGGTGCCGCCGCCCAGCGCATCGGATATCAGCAGATCGAACGTCGGTGCGGGAATTTCGCTGGGGCTCGACGGCGCGGTACCGGTGCGCGAGCCTACCCAGCCGCTGTGGTGGACGTAGTTCGACAGGCCGTCGAGTGGGGTATTGAAGCCGCCGAAGTAATTGATGTGTTGCTTGTAGGGCGCGAGCGGCGCGCATTCCTGAAGAAAGTCGATGCCCTGTTTGGTGGCGTTGGGCTCGGCCACGGCATATCCGGGCGTGTGACCGCAGCCCCAGTACCAGGTGCCGAAGCGCGTCGGCAGCGGCGCGCCCGAGGCCAGCGCCGTGCCGTTGCCATCGAGGAAACAGTCGAGGAACGGCAATCCGACGCTCACGCCCATTCCGCCCAGCAGGCCCTTGAGAGCCGTGCGGCGGGGGACAGCGCGCTTGAGCATGATCATGACAGTTCTCCCATTCTTCTCGGGGCCTACTGGTCCACACTTATCACATACGACATCTCGTCGGTGGCGATCGCGCGCAGCAAATCGGCGAACCGATACCCTGCCCCTTCAAACCGCTTCTCGAAGGCGGCGATGGCCTCGCGCTCGCGCGGGCTCGCGGCGCGCCCGACCGTATAGGCGTAAAGGCGGTTGACGATGCATGACGTGGCCGCGCGATTGGCGCGCAGCGCCGCCCCCAATTCGCCAGCCGTCTTATAGTCGACGCCGTCCAGCCGGCCGCTCGGATCGATCGCCGCGCCGTTCTCGGTCCGGCGGAACTGGCCTGCGCCGTCAAAATTCTCGAGCGCGAGGCCGATCGGATCGACCAGCTTATGGCATCCGGCGCAGACCGGGTTGGTACTGTGGGCATCAAGCCGCTGGCGCGCGGTCTTGAGCGTGGGCGACGGCGCGGTAAACAGCGAGAAATCGACGTTGCCCGGCGGATCGGGCACGCGCTGGCAGAGCAGCAGTTCGCGGATGGCTTTGCCGCGCAAGGTCGGCGACGACCGCCCGGGATGGGAATGCAACGCCGTGAACGCAAACGCCGTCTGGATTCCGGCGCGCGGATCGTCGCCGGGATATTCGAAAGCGCCCCAGCCGCCCGGCACCGGCGCGGGCACGCGGTAAACCCGCGCCAGCGCGCTGCTGAGAAAGGTCTTGCGGGTTGTGAAGAGGTCGCGGTAATCGGCGTTTCGGCTGATCAAATGGTCGTTGATGGTGCGGATCAGCTGTTCGCGGGCGTCGTTGGCGACCTCCAGGCTGTAGGCCGGATACAGCGTCGAATCCTTCTCAAGTACTGCGAATTTTTCGAAGGCCAGCATGTCGGCGAAGAACGCTGCGGTCCCACGTTTCAGCCGCGGCGAATCCAGGAGCCGGTCGACCTGGCGTTTGAGGCCCTGGGCTGTGTTGAGTTCGCCGCGCTCGGATGCCGTGAGAAGCGCATCGTCGGGGGTCGTGTTCCACAGGAGAAAGCTGAGGCGGGTGGCTTTCGACGGGGCGTCGAGCCTCTGCACGCCGACTTTGCTCGGGCGGCCATCGGCGGCCTCGGTAATGAACAGAAAGGCCGGGGTCATCAGCAGACTCGACAGGCCCGACTCGATGCCGGCGTAATAGTCGCCGTTGTTATCGGCGGCGGCACGCACGATCGCGACACGCATGTCAATTTCCTCGGCGGTCAGGGCCCGGCGGAACAGCAGCCGGCCGACGCTGGCGAAGTACGCGCGCGTGCAGTTGTCGTCGGAGGCGGCGCCTGCCTGCGGCGTGCACGGAACCAGCGTACCGCGGTTGGCGGGGCTGACGACCTGGGTGGCGACCGAGCGCGCGGCGGCTTCGAACTGTTCGAAGCCGGCCGGCGTCGTCGTAGCATTGGCTGCGCCGACGGCCAGAAGTCCAGCGGTCCGCACCAAGGGGTCGAACTGGCCGACGACCGCAACGGGCGAGCCAAAAACGTCGCTGACTATGTTTTGGTATTGCTCGAACGTGAGACGCCGCAGGCTGACAATGGGCGTCGCGGTCTCGCCGGCGCCCGCCCGGCTTGATAACGCCGGCCCGGCGTCGCGCGGCGTGCACGACGACACCGCGGCAAGCGCCGTGAGGCCGAAAGCCAACAGACAGCCGCGCAAAAAAATCCCGAGCATCAAAGCCCCGCGTTGTTCTTGCTGTCGCAGGCCGGCGCCATGTCAGCGCCCCGCCTGGACGTCCGTGGGCGTCTTAGGGTCGCCGTGGCGGATAAAGGCGGCCACGGCCTTGATCTTGAAGGCCGACGAAATCGCGGTGCATTGACCGCTGGCGTCGCGGTAGCCATCGGCCAATTTCCGCATGGCCGCGTAAATCGCCGGGCAATTGTAAACCCCCGTCGGCTGCCAGCCCAATTCGCCGACATACTCCCAAAGCTGTTCGGTATCGTAATAGGCCGCGAGAATGCCGTCGGCCGCACTGCCGTCTTCGGAGATCTGGACATCGATCCGAACATCGCGCAGCCGCATGGTCTGGAAACCATAGTTTGCGTAGAATGGCAGACTCACGTCGCCCGATTCCGTTGTCAGGTTGCCGTTGACGATCTTGCCCGGCAGCGTGGCGCCGTAACGCGGCGTACCGTTGTTGTAATCGATGCGATAGGTGGAATAGGGCAGCGGATTGTCGTTCTTGTCGAAGGTGAATTGATCGACCGAGCGATAGAACGTGACCTTTACGTCGTCGTCGTTGCGCGGATCGTCGACGTCGGTAACTTCCAACAGGATCATGCCGAGGCCGTTGGTGCGGCGGTGACCGTTGGCAGCTGTCTCGACGTGGCCGATGCTGCGCCAGCCATAGACGCAGCCCAGCAGCCGATAGAGCTGGTTGTCGACCGCGGGCGTGCCGTCGACGCCGGTGAACTTTTCATGCTTGCAGGTCTTGCCGGTCTCGCGGCCGTCGGATGTGCCGTCGAGGTTAAGGCCGTAGGACGTCTTGCTCTGAACCGTCAACAAGGGCGGATCGGTGACTGCAGTCGGAACCTGACAGATGTCCTCGCCGTTCGGCCCGCGGTGATTGGCAATCGCTTGCCGGCCGATCTGGGTGGTCATGCCGTTGTTGGTCAGCTTGCCGCGCTGGTCCTTGGACAGGCTTCGCCACCAGTATTCGTCGTTGGTGGCGTTGATGCCTTCCGGACATTCGTCCATGAAGCGGGTTTCGTAGATCGCCGTATGCCAGGAGGAGACGGCAAATCCCCAGGTGGATTTAGTCTCGGCCGAGCTCGCAAGCCCGGCGGGCAAAACCATGGCGGCGGCGAGCACGGCGGCGATGCCGCCCGCGCGATTCATCCTGGAGCCCGATCGGTGGTTCGCCATTGGCCCAACGCTCCGCATGAGTTGCCGCATTTGCGCGGGCAGAGCCGGCCCGCCCGAGGGCCTGGCCGGAGCCGCCGGAAACACTTCTAACATATTGATCCAACTGCAAAGATTAGGCCAATCCGTTTTTCGGCTTCTCTTATGTACGTTGCGCATAGGATGGCCCGGAAAACCAATCGGTAAGTGATTGTTTTCAACCTCTTTTACTTCGGTAGCGGCTTGGGGGCCGGGCAGGCCGCCCCGGGCAGCAGACGCTCCAGCTGGCCGCGCAGCTCGCCTTCGGCGTACTTTTGGGTCGTGATATTGACGTAGAGACGCTCGGTCAAAAGGTACTCCAGTTGGCCGTCGTCGAGCACCAGGGCGCCCTTGATCGGGCTCTGGATGGGATCGCCCTTCTTAACCAGACCGAAGACGACGCCGGCGTTGGCCCCCGGGCGCTGGGGTCCGTGAATACTCGCGGCCACTGGCGACGTGGTCAGGTTCTTGAAGCTGACTTCCCAGGTCAACTTGAGGTCGGCGCGCTGGAGCGTGAACAGGGCGAGGCCGACAGCGTCGCTGTAGGTCGGCGCGCTCTCTTCGTCGGGCGAAAGATTGGCGCAAAACGAAATGGTTGCAGTCGCGGCCGGCGCATCGGCGGCCCGCACCGCACCGGTTGGGTGCAGCGACATGCCCAGCGCCAAGGTCAGCGTGCCTAACACCCAGCACGCGCGCGAAATCTGTTGAAATCCCATCCCCACCTCCTCGCTGCAAACCCAGGCGGTCATTGCCGCAAGGCCGCCGACAATTCGGCGACCGGCGCGCCATCGCCAAGAGCCCGAACGGCCGCCATCACCCGCTCGGCGCCGGCGGTGCCGTAATGGCGCGACAATAGATCATGCGCCTTGGCGTGGCGAACTTTGGCGGTCGCCGGCGCCTGCGGCGTACCGCGCGGATAAATCACGGCGCGTTCGACGGTCGTGCCGTCGCGCAAGCGGACTTGGACGACGCCGGGACGCCCCGCGGGCGCGTAGGCATCCAGCGCCGGATCGTGGCGAACGGAAATGCGGTTCATCAGCGGCCGAAGGGCGGCCAAATCGTCGAGCCCGGCGTCATCGAGCTTGCCGTAGCGAACCGCCGCGGCGACGGTGGCGCGGAGGCTGAAACGCGCCGCGAGATCGTTGTGCGGCGTCGCCGTGTCGATGGCCATGGCCTCGGCGAACGTGGCCACGTCGATGGCTTCGACGTTGCTTTCAGCGATCCCCGCCTCGGCGATGAGCAGCGCGACGGCATCACTGACCCCGTGCATGTGCGCGCAACTGGGATGCAGCTTAAAGTAACCGTTCATGATCTCGAAGCGCGCCCATGAACCGTTCTCGCCAATGCCCTCGCCGAGCTTCGCGGCCGTGAAGTCCGCACCGAGTTTAGGGCCGTAAAAGCGTTCCAGACTGCCCGGCAGCGACGTCAATCCGGCCGCAGCCCCTTCGGCCGCAGCCAGGGCCTGAACCACCGCGCTCGCGGCATAGAGGTGATGGGCGGTCGCCCCGCCCGCGGTCGTATAGCGATCGAAGGAGAGACCAAGCGAAGCGGCGGAATCGATGGCTGCGGCAATTGTCGCGCCGTCGCCCTGGCCGAGAAGATGCGCAGCCGCGGCGGCCACGCCGATGTTTGCCCAATTGCCAAGATCGTGAAGCCACGACGGCACCCCACCGAGTGCGATCCCGACGCGCGCGGCCACTTCATAACCGGCGACAAAGGCACTTAACATGGCCTGCGCCGGGGACCTGTCGCGCTCGGCGAGCGCCAGCAGAACCGGCGTAAGTTGGCTCGCCGGGTGGCCCTTGGCGTGGCTGTAGCCGTCCTGGCGCTGCAACACGGTTATCGCCGCGCCATTGAGAAATATGGCGTCGCGCAGCGCCGCACCGCGTCGCTCGCCGATAAACGTCGCCGGACCGTCGACCGCCTTGACCTGATGGGCGAGTGCGCGCATCTGCGCATGTTCGGTGCCGGCGGCGATGACGGCCAAGGCATCGGTAAACAGATCGAGCGCCATGGCTCGCACCGCTGGATCAAGCTCCACCCACTTGGTCAACGCAGCGGCGTGGCCCAGCCGGGATGCGTGCACCAGCGCGAGAGCTAGGGGCGAGGCTGACGGGTCCGAACGGCCAGGTGTCATTTTACTTTTCATAACGCAAACCGTCGGCGAGCAGTGCTTCGATGCCAAGATCGGCATTGAGTTGATCAAAGCCGACCATGCGGCTTTGTAGGCGCGTCGTCGCGCCGTCGGCCTTCAGAGCGTCGAGATATTCGCCGGCCGCAAAGCTCACGATCCGCGCCATGGCCGCTGGAAAAATGACGAGCTTGAATCCAATCGCGCCCAATTCCGCGGCCGTCGCTACCGGCATGCGCCCGCCCTCGAGCATGTTGGCAAGCAGCGGTATCCTGCCGGCAAAAGCGACACCGAGAGCCTTCATTTGCGCAAGCGTCATTGGCCCTTCGACGAACAGCATGTCGGCGCCGGCGTCGGCTAGGGCGTTGGCCCGCTCAATCGCCCGATCAAATCCCTCGACCGCGACCGCGTCGGTGCGCGCGACGATGACGGTGTTGGGATCGGTGCGGGCATCGACTGCCGCTTTGATCTTGCCGACCATTTCCGCGCTGGCAATGAGGGTCTTGTCCGCGGGGTTGCCGCAACGCTTGGGGTTGGTCTGATCCTCGATCTGGATGCCCGACGCCCCCATGCGTTCTAAAAGCCGCACCGCGCGCTGGGCATTGAGCGCATTTCCAAACCCGGCATCAGCATCGACAATGATCGGTATCTCGACGCGCTCGCGGATGTGGCTGACGACGTCGCCAACTTCCGCCAGCGAGACCAGCCCGACGTCGGGCCGCCCGATCCGGCTGTAGGAAATACTGGCGCCGCTCAAATAGGCGCAAGAAAAATTGCGTTGCGCGATCAAGTGCGCCGTGAGCGCGTCGTACATGCCCGGGGCGACTATGACGCCGGGTCCTTTCAGCAACGCGCGCAGTGCTTGAGCGTGGCTCATGAGGCCGCCCCCGGCGCGACGTGACGCGCGCCGCTGCGTGCGACTTGTGCCGCCGCCGCGCGGCCGGCCAATCGGCCAAAGGCGGTCGCGGTCAGAAGGCCGTTGCCGGCGAGATATCCCCAACACGACGGCCCGGAGATGCCGCGCGCCGCGCCGCCCCCGGCATAGAGGTTGGGCAACGGCGATTTGTCCGCGCGCAAGACCCGGGCGCCGCGGTCGACGACCAGGCCGCCCTGGGTGTGAAACAGCGCGCCGCAGACTTTGACGGCTTTATACGGAGGGCTGAGGACTTGGGTAGGCGCAAAAATTCGCCCGAGCGGATCGGTCCTGAGGCCCGCCGCCGTCGCGGCGACCTCGGCCAGGGTTTGCTTCAACGCCGCCGGCAATCCCGTGACGGCGCAAAGTTCATCGGTATCGGCGGCGGAGCGGATGCATCCAGCTTTGATGGCGTCCTGGTAGTCATCGAACTCCTTCATCAAGCCATGAATGCGTTCATCGTAGATGCTCCAGGCGAAGTGCCCCGGCTGGGCGACAATGTCTTTCGCTTCTTCCGAATAGCCCCGCGATTCATCGGCGAAGCGCTGGCCTTCGGCGTTTACCTGGAAGCCGCCGTGGACGATGTGCGCCCAGAGAACCGGCACGCCGTAACCCAGGGCCAGGCCGCCGTGGCCCTGGTAGGCGTTAATGTCGGCGACCTCGGCGCCCAAGGCGCGGCCCCAACGGATGGCATCGCCCTTGTTGCCGGGATGACCGAAGAAGGTGGCTTCGACGATTTCGGGAATGTACTGCGCAACCATCTCGCGGTTGCCGCCGAATCCGCAGCAGGCGAGGATCAAGGCCTCGCAGGCGATGTCCTCGGTCGCGCCGTCGGGACGGGTGACACGGACTCCGAAGACCTGCCCCGATTTATCGGCGAAGAGTTCGGTCACCGGCGCCTCAGTCATGATATCGATCGACAACCGCGCGGCGGCGTTGTGCAGCGCGCCCATCAGCTCGGCGCCGGTGCGGTTGGGCGTACCGTGCATCCTCATCCTGGAATGCCCGGGATAGAGGAACGAATCCACTAGTGAGAGCGGCACGCCATGGTTGTTGGCCAGCCATTCGACGGTCGGCGCTGCTTCCCGCGCCAGCGTGAGCGCCATGACCTCATCGGTCTGGCCGCGGGTTTTTTTCATGACGTCGGCGGCGAACAACTCGGCGCTGTCGGCGATGCCCTTGGCCTTCTGAAACACGCTGCCCGGACCCGGAATCAGTCCAGTAGACATCGCCGTCGTGCCGAGCGCCGAGATGTCGCGCTCAAGCACCAGAACCTCGGCGCCATTTTCCTTGGCCGACAAGGCGGCCGACAGGCCGCAACCTCCGCCGCCGATGATCAGAACCGGAACGGTGGCGCTGAACTTGGCCTTGTCCGAAGAGGAGATCGCGCGCCGGTCATCTTGCAAATCTGCACCTCTAAGCGATAAGCCACGAAGCCCGGCTACGGGCTTTTCGCGCTCGCGTTGAACGCATCCAAGATCTCCGACCCAGTGGCTGCCCAGACATCCTTCTGGCTCATAATCCAAGCCAAGGCTTGATCGAGATACTTAACGCGGTAATGCATGCCCATCACATGCGGGATCAGCGAGATTGAAAGTATGCGCCCGCCGTATTTTTGGGACTCATTGTAAAGGGCGTTGAACTGATCTTTGATCTGTTCGATGAATTCGTCCTCAGTGTGATGGTTCTCGACGATGATCTTGCGATCGCTGATTTCGCTGGTATGCGGCATGGCCCACAAGTTTCCCGCGGACGTCTTGAGCGGGAACGGCATGTCGTCATTGCCCCAATCGCAACAATATTCGATACCGGCCCGTTTCAAATGGGTAAGCGTATTCCAGCTTTCCGACTTGCCGGGAGACATCCAGCCGCGCACGGCCTGGCCGGACATTCGCCGTAACGTATTCACAGATTCCGTCACGAGATCGGCTTCCGTCGCGTCGTCCATGCCGCCGTAATGGAGCTTACCCATGTCCACGCCGCCGGCAATAATCTCATCGCCGCGTTCATTGATCTTTCGCACGAGGTAGGGGTATCGCTCCGCGAGCTTCGAGTTTATGACGGCCGAGGATTTGATCTTGTGCCTACTCAGCACGCGCCAAATGCGCTGAATGCCGAGGCGGTTGCCATAGTCGCGCGTGGTGAAATGGCGCAAGTCGGGGTAGGGCGTGACCATGCCGCCGGGCGCCTTGAAGGGTTTGGCGGGTTGATCCAGCGGAAAGAATTCGAGATTGGTGCTGATCCAGAGCGCGATGCGCGCGCCGTGGGGCCAAGTAACCGGCTTGCGACGCGGCAATATGGACCAGTCGTAAAGACCATGATCCATGCCTTGATGACGCTCGGGGTAATCAAGATAGTCTTTGGGAAGCGCCATCGCGCTACTTTCCCTTCCGGGCTTGAATGTCGGCGTGGCAGGTCTCGTAATAATTTTCCATATAGTATTCCGCGATCTCGCGGGCGGTCGTGATCCAAACGCCCTCCTTGCCGCTGATATAGTCAAGGGTTTCCTCGAAGGCCGCGATACGGTGGGGGTGCCCGACCGCATAGGCGTGAAGCGGCAAGCACATCACCGTTCCGGACTCAGCCCCTTCCGCGTAGAGCTGATCGAATTGATCCTTGATCATCTGGCAGTAGCGGCGTGGCGTCGCGAGATAGGAGTTGTAGACAATGATGTCATTGATTTCTAGCGAGTAGGGCATCGATATCAGCTTGCCACGCTTAACGTTGACCGGCTGGGGTTGGTCATCGTGAAACAGATCACAGGTGTAAAGAAATCCGTATTCGGCGAGTAAATCCATCGTCCGTTCGGTATGGGTCAGTGCTGGAGCGAGATAGCCGGCGATGCGTTGGCCCGTGGCCTTCAAGACAGAATCAATCGAGTCCTCCATGACCGCGCGTTCCTGCGCTTCGTCCATTTCGTAGGAATAGCGCGTATTGTAAATCCCGTGCGAAAAGAACTCCCAATTGCGTTCCGTACAGGCCTCAATAATCTCTGGGTGATGATCAATGAGCGCGACATTCAAGGACACCGAGCCGCGAATCTTATATTTGTCCATGACATCCATGAGCCGCCAATGTCCCGCGCGATTGCCATAGTCGCGGCTGGCGTATGTGAGCACGTCGGGATGCGGGCGTGACCAGGCCGCGCGCTGCGGGTTGGCTGGCGGATTTATCTCATAGAACTCGATATTGGGAGCAACCCACAAGGCAACGCGCGCACCGTTTGGCCACACGATCTTGGGTCGATTCTCGTAGGGCCAATAATCATAGAGTTCGAGATCACTTTTCACTGCAAGGCCCTCAAGAGTTTCGTCCACACCGGCCGTAGCCTAGGTCTTGAGGCTCAGCCATTTTTTTACGGTTGCGGCCGATTCGACGTCCGCATACTTCAAGGACAAATCCATCAAATTCGCGAAATGCGGGCTTTCATGTTTGTCCGAGACACACTCTTCAATAACAATGGTGCGATAGCCGTTTGAGAGACTATCGACACTGCAAGCGCGTACGCAGCCCGAGGTCGACCCGCCGGTAACCAACACGGTGTCCACCCGAAGCGCATTGAGTAGAGAATTGACGTGTGTACCGTGAAACGGGCTGGCCATTTTTTTGCAGATGACTACATCCTTAACGAGATCGACATTGCATCGTTCGTCTATCTTAGCCCGATCACTTCCAAATTTTATGTTCTGCAACGAGTCTGGCGTGTTGGTTCGGGTTCCCCATACGCCACAGTCCTCGCCTGACTCCATGTAGGCGCAAAAGGTCCAAATGACCGGCCAATTGCGGCCACGCATGAGCTCAGAGATTTCGTTGATATATTGAATTTTGTTGGGATCGGTCTCGTAGGCCGTCTTATAGAGATCCGTACGGGTGAAGGCCTTTTGCACATCGATGTTGATAAGCGCTGCCTTCTTGCCAAAACCGAATTTTGCTCGCGCAGGATTAGCTTTGAGCTCTTCGTACAGTTGACGTGCGGTCTTATTCGAAAGTTCCATAGGCTGTCCCTAAAGTAAGCTTTGGCTGGGCGGATAGGGGATGATCCCCCCAAGAAGTAAGGCGTCGGCGTCGCGCCGGCCGCCGCGAATCGTTAACCTTCTCCGGCATCCGGTAGCGGATCCGCCCCGTCGCGGCCACGCGTTCCAGGGACAGTTTCTGCGATTTACTCGGCACCCGAGACGATTATTAAGCCCTTGTGGAAGCTCGACAAAACCTATTTTAACGCGGATATATGCAGTCCTCGCATATCCGGCGGTTTGAGGACAACTCCCCCAGCTCCCGCGGTTCGATTTCGTCTTGTGACCGCGTGAAGACGCCCCGCAAAATTCAGGTTATATATGCACCGCCTGCATAGTTAAGGGGGCGATTCATGGAAATGCAGCAGCTACGGCACTTTCTAATGGTTGCCAAGCACCAGAAACTTCTGGCGGCGGCCGAAGAGCTCAACATGTCGCAGTCGGCCCTGACGCGAAGCATCAAGGCCCTAGAAACATCGGTAGGCGCGCCGCTTTTTGAACGTGAAGCGCGCGGCGTGCGCTTGACGGTATTTGGAAAGAGCCTGGCCGCCCATGCCTATGTCATCTTGAATGAGACCAAAAAGGCGTTGAACGAATTGAGCGCCCTAAAGGGTGGAACCAAGGGAACCATTGTAATCGGCGTCGGCCCCAACTACGCCTCCCACATTCTGCCGCAAGCCATCACCCAGCTGCTTGCCGAGCGACCCAACATCGAGATCATCATCCACGAAGGCAATATGGAGGACTTGTTGCCCTCGCTCCGGGTGGGCAATCTGGATCTCCTATTTCTCATCGTTCCCCACCCCATTGCCGATCCGGACCTGACGTTCGAACCCCTCATCCAGGAAAAGATGATCGTGGTGGCGCGCGCCGGGCACCCCCTCGCCCGGCGCCGCATCGTGAGCGCGGAAGAGGCGGCGAAGTGCAGTTGGATTATCTCCGATCAGATTCTTCTTTTAGACAATATCACGCGCGAATTCTTTGTCCGTTATGGCATCAGCGTCGAGAAAAACACGGTCGTCAACGCCAAATCGATTTCATTTCGAAAGGCCGCCATTATGGAGAGCGATATGTTGACGCTGATACCGGCGCACGTCGTCGCTACCGAGATCAGAGACAACGTTCTCGCCCGAATTAATCTTGAAAGGCTGGAACATGATTTCCCTGCGGGAATCATCTACTCGGTCCGCGGCACCCAGCCAACGGCCGTTGTCGAGCTGATCAGAAAAATCCGTTCTACATGCAAGGCGCAGCAGCGCCTTTAGTGGCTGTACGTCCGGCGTTCGCGACGTCATGGCATCGAAGTCTATCCGGACCGTGCTCCGGTTGCCGGGCAGCGTTCCGGCCGTAAAAGTGAAATGAGAATCGCACTGCCGAAGGCCAGCGGCATGGCCAGGATGGTTAGGTACTGCGCGGGAAATGCCGCGGAGGTATGGCCCAACACGGTGACCCAGATATCCGGCCTGAGCACCAGGGCCGCGACCGCGGACAGAAGGCCGGCCGATCCGCCTGCGATGGCGCCCCACGTGGCGAGGGGCTTCCAATAGAGAGAGAGCAGCAAGATTGGAAACATCGCACTGGCGGAAATCGACAACGCAAATACAGCCAGGATACTCACGTTCATGTTCTGGAAGCCGGGGCCTAGCGGTCCTTGGGGTCCGGCGATTTTGGCCTCACCGGCGTCGCAGCTTCCAGATAGGCCGCGATGATCTGCGCGTAGCGCTCGGGGATTTCGAGCGGCGGATAATGGCCGACATCGGGCAGCATTATCTTCGACACGTCGGCGTTCCTGAGGTAGCCGGCGAGCACATCGGCGGACGGCGGTGTCAGCAACGGATCGCGCGCTCCCCAGACCAACAGCACCGGAATCTTTACGCGGCTAAACATGTCGAGCGCCAGTTCATGGTTGGCCACCTTGGACGCCAGAGCAATGATGTTCTTGTCTGGCAGACGGCGGTTGAAGTCGTAGTAGCGTTCGCGAATTTGCGGGGTGATGCGCTCGGGCTCTCCGGAGAAAAAGGTGAAGAACGTGTCCCAGGACTTTTGCGTTCTGAAGCCGTTCAGGGCGCGGGTCTCCTTGGCGGATTCGATCATGCCTTTGGACTGTATCGGGCGAGCGTTCTCGACCGGGTCCGAGGGGCTGTTGGAAATGATCAGGTGATTGACCAGATCGGGATAGCGGGCGGCGAGGTAGATGCAGTGGGTGCCGCCGCTGGAAACGCCGACACAGTCAGTGCTCTTCACGCCGAGCTGTTCGAGCAGCTTCGCCGGAAGATCTGTGTCCGTCACACGATTCACGTCTTCGTCCGTGACGGGGCCGGAAAGGCCCAGCGGCGGAATGTCAAAGCGGATGATGCGGTAGCGACCCTTCAACTTGTCGGCGATGACGTCGTAGGTGTGCAGGGTGCTCGACGAGCCGTGGATCATCATGATCGCCGGGCCCTTGCCCTCGTCCTTGTAGTGAACCGTGAGGCCGTTAATGGTGGCGAACTTGCTGTCCTTGTCCTGGTACTTCGCCTTCAGTTCTTGAAGGTTGGTATAGGGCAGGTCCGCGGCCGCGCGGGCGGCGCCGCCCGCCAGCACCGCAAACGCGAAAGCAGCTCGGGAAATTCTTGACCACGCTTGTCCGAGCGACATGTCATCCCTCCTGGGTGATTTTGAATTCATTTGCATTCGACCTGGCTCAGTATCTTCGGGCGTTTGCCGGCAACGTAGGCCGAGAATACCCCTTCCTCGTGCTTGTCGAACTTTTCGTTGAAGAACGCCAGCGTGATCTGCTGGATCGCTTTCACCGATTCCGGTTCGGGATGGCGTTCCTCGGTGTGGTTTGTGCCGAGGATGCCGCCCAGGTAGTGGCTCATCCCGTCGAGAACCGCGAGGCATTTGACGGCTTTTCCCGAACCGGGGCTCTTAAAATAGGGATCGGCATGATACTCCCACGCGTCGTTCACACCCGCCGTGAGATCCTGATTTCCGGCGATGACGAGCATGGGCGCGTCGATGTGATCCCATGATACGTTGAGGAAGCCTTTGGCCAAACCCGGCGGCGCCATTAGGATACCGCCCTTGACGCGGCGATCGAGGAGCGTGCCGCCCTGCCCCGGCTCGTTGACGCGCGCACCCAGCAGCAAGGACGTGGTATGGCCGCCGAAGGAATGCCCGGCGGCGTAGATGCGATCTTTGTCCATGCGGCCCTTGAGCTCGGGCACGAGGCGCGCGACCTGGTCGAGGGAATCGATGATATGACGCAGGTCCTCGGCACGCGAGCGCCAGACGGCGGCAAGGCGCGGATCGTCCTTGGGCAGGGCGAGGCTGCGCGATTCGATGTGCGTGGGCTGTATCACGACGAAGCCGTTGGCAGCCCAGAATTCCGTGAGCGGAATGTAGTCATCCTTCAAATATTGGGCTCCGTGCGAGAAGATCACGATGGGCAAGTGCCCCCCGCGTGCCGAAACCGAAATACGAAGCGCGAGATTCTTGCCCTGAGCTGAGTCCGGCAACAAGACGGGGTTGTAGGAAATCACCGTCATCGGCTCAGCACCACTCTCTTGGGCGGCGCCGAGCGGCCGGTGTATTGTCAGATTGAACGCCAACACTACACAGACAACCAGCCCGCGCGTTGGATAGGAGCGTCGTCTATACGTGCGCCAACCGGTGAGGAGTTTTCCCATATAGCTCATGCTCGACTTCGAGGTCAGCCCGCAAAGCGCCGCGAGGACGGGGAAGAAGGCCGGGCCGCGCAGTAGTTTGCCGCCCTATCGGCCCTTAACATCACTTCGAGGGCGATTGAGGCGCGACGGGTGACACCGCTTCCAGATAGGCCGCGACAATTTGTGCGTAGCGCTCGGGTATTTCCAACGGCGGATAGTGGCCTGCGTCCGGCAGCACGAGCTTCGAGACTTCAGCATTCTTGAGATATTTGCCGAGCACGTCGGCGGCCGGTATTGGCAGCATGCCGTCCTTGGCGCCCCACAGAAGGAGCACCGGTGCCGTCACCTTCGCCATGAGGTCCAGCGCCATTTCGTGGTCCGCAACCTTGGAAGCGAGCGCGATAACGTTGTCATTTTGCGGGCGGCGATTGTAGTCGTAGTACATCTCGATGATCGCCGGCGTGATGTGTTCAGGGACTCCTGCCTGGCGTGAGAAGAACGCGGTCCAATAACTGCGCGTTTTATAGCCGGCCGTCTGGGATTCCTTTTGTGCCGCAACCATGGCAGCCGACGGCGGCCGCTGCGGCGCGTTCTCGACCGGATCGGCGGGGCCGTTGGACAAGATCAAGTGATTGACGAGGCCGGGGTTCTTCGCTGCGAGGTAAACGCACATTGTGCTGCCGCTCGAGACGCCGACGCAGGCCGTACTCTTTACGCCAAGATCCGCGAGGAGCTTTTCCGGAATATCCGTCGAGCCCATGCTTTTCGCTTGCTCATTGGACACGAGTCCCGACAGGCCCTGAGACGGAACGTCGAAACGAATGATCCGGTAGCGATCCTTCAGCTTGGCAACAATGACGTCGTAGGTTTTGAGAGAGCTGGACGAGCCGTGGATCATCAGGATCGCGGGGCCCTTGCCCTCGTCCTTATAGTGAACCTCGATGCCATTGACCTTGGTGTAACGGCTCGCGGGATCGTTGTACTTCGCCCGCAGCTCTTGAAGCGACAGGAGCTGCGGATTCTTTTCCGCCAGCGGTTCCGCGGCAACAGCGCTCACGAGTGGAAGAACGAGAGCGAATAGGGTAGCCAGAAATATCTTCGACATGGCATCAGTTCCTTCTCGACCGGTAACGACTACTCGAGCCAGTTCGACCGACCATCCCGCTCTGGCCGCATTTACGCTGGCCGCCACGCCATGGTCACAAAGAAGAACGGCGTCGCCACCCAATGGGGACGACGACGCCGGTATTTCTAGAACTTAGCCGTTGCGCGGACTCCGAACGAGTTGCGGTCGGGCAGCGACACCGCAATGCCGGACGCGGTCGAAGTTTGCGTGCCGGCGGCGTTGAAGACACCGATGCCGTTACGGGCAATGCTGGTCGGCGCCCGGTTGTCGGTCACGTTCCTGCCGTAAAGTTCGAGTTTATAGGCGTCGGTCTCAACTCCCAGCGCCATGTTGAATTTGTTGCTGGGAGGCGCCCAGGCCAGGTTGGCCTCCGAATCATACATTTTTCCACGATAGAAATAGTCGAGCCGCATGTAGCCTGAGAACGTTTCAGTGAGCTGACGTGCGTAGGTGACCGCTAGGTTACCCTGCATGACCGGATAGAACGGCAAACTGGTGCCAACCACGTTCGACCTGCCGGTGAGCGTGAGGGCGTCGGCGCTGTTGGTGCGGCGGATGTCGGTGTGGGCAATGCCGAAGCTGCCGTCGATGGTGATCTCGCTCGTCATCCTGTAGGCACCTTCGATCTCAATGCCCGACAGATCGACGATACCACCGGCACTGGTGGTCTGGAGCGCGCCCTGGAGTCCGTTGGCCAGCGTGTACGTCACGGTGTTGGGGATATGACGCGCGGTCCAGCGGCCCTTGTAGACGGCGGCCAGCAAGCGTAGCGAGCCATCGAGGAACAATCCCTTCACGCCGACTTCGCCCATGCGAATGCGGTCGGCCGGTACCAGGCCGCCGACACTTGCCTGTGCCAGGATTTGATTCTGCTGCGCCGTCGTCAGGGTGAAGAAGTTGGTATTGAACTCGATCGGGCGCGTGCCTTCGGCGTACGACAGGTAGGTTGTCGTGTCATCATCCGACTTGTACTGCAGGATGACGCGCGGCGTGAAGCTTGTGGACGTGTCTTCGAACTGCGGGTTGGCTCCCGCCAATGTCGTCTGCCAGATGGTTTCCCACTGACGGCGCCCTTCGCCGATGATCGAGATGCCATTCCAGATGTCGAACGTGGCCGATGCGAAGGCGCCATAGGTGTGGTTGACGAAGATCGACCGCCCGTTACCGAGCGTAAACCCGGCGTTGCCGTAGGACGGCGTCATTGACTGCGAGCGGTCGTGGAAATAGTTGAAGCCGGCCATCCAATGGAGGCGGTCTGTCTGCGGTGAGGTGACGCGCGCTTCGGCGTTCTCGTCGTCGTCTTGCGCCTGGCCGGAGACGAGGCCGTAGTTATACGGCAAGACGTTCGGGGTTGTGGCGAAGAAAGGATTCGGAATGCCACGCGTGTCGATGAACTGACCCGCCTGCAGGAAGCCCTTCTTGTCCCGGTCCCAGGCGCCGTTCGTGCTCAACATATAGCCGGCCGGCAGTTCATAGTCGGCGGAGATGCGCGCGTTGAACATCCTACGCGTGAGGCCCATGTGGTCCGGGAAGCCCGGCCCATGATAGGAAACGGAATTCGGGATCGTCGGGCTGCCGAGAAAAATCCGGTTGAAGGCGTTGGCATCCAGGGAGGCATTCCAGAATCGGGTGGCGGTCGGAACTTTCGGCAGCTTGCCGCAAAGATAGTTGAATGTTCCGGCCGGAGCGGCGCCGCCGTTACAGTTATAGTACGATTGGGTGTATTCGGCGTTCGCCGGCAAACCATCGTTATCGACCGTATAATTGGCGAAACCGCGGATCGTGAATCCCTCGAGCGGCTTAAAGAGGAAATTACCCGTGGCCGCGCGCGTGCTGCGCTGTCCCAGCGTGTAGCCCGGGAAGCCGACATTCGAATATTGGCCCGCAGTATAGTACTTGAAGACGCCGACTCTCACTGCCAGTTTGTCCTCGATAACCGGGCCTTCCACGGTGCCGTTGATGTTGGTCGTCTTGAACGAGGAGACGTCGACAGTCGCCTTGCCGCTCCACCTGTCCAGACGTGGCGGACGCGTTACGACGTTTATGGCGCCGGAGAAGGTTCCGCGGCCGAAGTAGGCGCTCTGCGGGCCCTTGACCACTTCGACACGTTCGATGTCGGTGAGGTTGTCGATACTGCCGCCGAACACCAGCGCGCCGTCGACGAAGATCGAGGCGGCCTGGCGGGTCGCCAGCGCATTGCCGGGAATGATGCCGCGGATGATGGCCTGACGGTAGTAGCGGTCGTTACGCGCGACGGCCTGGTTCTGGTTGGTGTAGCCGGGTGTGAAAGCGGCGATGTCGTTAACGTCCATGATGTGCCGTTCTTCCATCTGTTCGGCGGAGATGGCAGTTACGGCTAGCGGAACGTCCATGATGGACTCGGACGTTTTGCGCGCCGTGACCGTAATTTCTTCGAGAACCGTGCCACTGGGTGCCGCAGTCTGTTGAGCGTAAGCGGTGCCACTGATGACCGAGGCGGCCATTGTTGTGCAAACCATTAGTTTCGAGCGATACCCCATAATTTCACCTGTCCTTTTTTGTGCTGACGCCGGTACGCCCGCGCCGCCGATTTCAAATATTTGCTATTTGGCCTTTGCCGGTTCCCGGAGACGCGACATGGACGCTATAACCTTCCAATCGCCTCCCTCACGAACCCAGACGTGGATGTTGTCGAACAGCTGATCGACCGGGGTTCCATCGGCGAGCATGGTGCGGTGATTGACGTAGTAGATGATCGCCGTGTCGCCCTGCAGGCTGAAGTCGGAGAATTCGTTGGCAATGGCTTCCTTGGTGGGCACCGCGCGCGGCGGACCTTTCGGCCGGAGATTTTCCCGTCGGAAGGGCTTCGGCGCGCCGTACACCCACGCCAGGTAACCCTGAGCGGAGTTGTTGAAATAGTAGTCGCCACCGGTCTGGCGCTGCGCGTAGATTGCCTTCTCTTTCGCCCAGATCTCATCCTTCGCTTTCGCGACCTCGTCAGCGGTCTGCGCAAAGCTGACCGAGGACAGGGCCACGGAGAGGGGGAGAATGGCCAGCGCGAAGCGGGCCACGGAACGAGGCGCGCGCGAGCGGACTGGAAGACTAATGACTGCCATAGCAAGCACCCCCTACGATACGTTGATCGATGTTCGGCACGCTGCCATCACGATGAAATCGACGCGTGGTCGCTAATCGACCGTACTTGCTATGCGCAGCGAGCACTATGCGCGATTGCAGATTTACGTATGCGTTTCCCATATACCGTACGGTATCGCACGGTCCATTGAGGGAGTGCCGCCTCGGTACCGCGAGTGCCGGAATGCGGCTGGATCATTTCCGACCAGATTTTGCTTTCGGACAACATCGCACGCGAGTTCTTCGTCCGTTACGACATTATCGTCGAGCGCAACACCGTCGTCAATGCCAAGTCGATTGCCTTCCGCAAGGTCGCCATTATGGAGAGCGACATGCTGACCTTGATGACCGAGCATGTTGTCGCCAACGAGATCAAAGATGGCCACCTTGTCCGAATCAATCTTGAACGACTCGAGCATGACTTCCCGGCCGGAATCATCTACTCGGTTCGTGGATCGCAACCCACCGCCGTCCTGGAACTCATCAGAAAGATTCGCGCGGCCTGCCAAGGCCTAGGTACAGCTCCGGTCGGCCGTACGTTAGACCCGGCGCTAGCGGACCGGCCGAACTTCCGGCCGCGCCAGCGAGACCAGAATTGCCGCCGCAAAAGCCAGCGGCATGGCGAGTATGGTCGGATACTGGGCAGGAAAGATGGCGCTCGGATTGCCCAGGACGGTAACCCAGATGTCCGGCCCCAGCACAAGAGCGACGATCGCCGACAACAGCC
>SHVO01000036.1 GCA_009694245.1 Rhodospirillaceae bacterium
ACCACCACAAAGCTCGCGGCGCTTACGGCCGGCCTCGCCGGTGCGCTCACGCCCACGCAAATCGCTGCCCTTAACACCACGCAGATCGGCGCGATTGCTGCCTCCGCAATTGGCGGCCTCAACCCCGCGCAAGTCGCGGCGCTGACGACGACCGAGCTCGGCGCGCTGGTTGCCCGCCGGCCTTGCCGCGATGTCGACGACGCAACTCTCAGCCCTCACCCGCATCCAGCTGCGCAGCCTCACGATCTCTCAATTGAATGCTTTGGCGCCAGCGCAGATCGCCGGCCTCACGACCGCCCAAGTGGCCAATCTCACGACCACTGAAGTAGCGTCGCTGACGCCGACAAAATTCGCGGCCGTGACCTCGGCCAGATTCCAGCTCTGACCCAGAATCAGCTGCAAAACCTCACTTCAACTGAAATTGCGGCGCTGACCTACGGCCAGCCCGCGGCCCTGAACGTGACCCAAATCGCCAGCCTGACGACGGCTGAGATCGGCGCGCTTCGAACACAGCAGATCGAGGCCTTGGACCCGGTCCAGATCCTGGCGTTTACCCAGGCGCAACTTGACGCGATGACGCCAAAGCAACTCGCGGCCGTGCAAGCCGCGTTGGGCTAGCGTTCACGACTTCCGGCCGGCGCCGCGACCCACTTGGGCTAGCTGCAAGAACGCGCGCTCAATGATCGCTTCCGCCGGCATGTCGGTGGATTTCGCCGCCAACTCCGCCTCCGTTACGACATCCAGGGCCCGCGCCAGCAGCGCTTCGGTCCATTTTTTTGCCTGGGCGTAGAAGCGGCCTTTGTATTTATAAAATACCGGCGGCCGCAGCGCGGCGGCGGCCTGGTCCATGGACTTGCCGTCGGCGAGACGTCCGCGGGTCTCGTGAAGGCGCATGAAATGCCGCGCGACGGAGGTGAGAACCGATATCGGTGAGGTTCCCTCAGCCATCAAGCGCCCGTAAACGCGCTGGATGGTCGCCTGATCGCCGTCACCAACCGCATATATTAGATCGTCGAGATTGAGCGCAGCCGAATCGCCGATACACGCCAGCACGTCTTCCTCGGAGATCGTGGCGCCCGGCGCGCAAACATAGAGCACCAATTTCTCCAATTCCCGGCGCGTCAATTCGCGGTCACCGCCAACATGGTCGGCGAGCCAGGCGAGGGCGTCGGGGGCGATCTGCATGCCGGCTTTTTTTATCGCGTCGCGGACCAGACCTTCGATGGTCTGTGCACTGTCGGCGTAGCACGCCAGCGCCGCGGCATCGTCGGCCGCTTCAAAGGCCTGACGCAATTTCGAGCGCGGCGGCAATTCATCCGCCGCGACCAGCACCAGCGCATCGCCGGTTCCGCTTTCGAGATAGGCGCCGAGAACATCGCCCACGGAATCGTCGGCGTCGCGCACCCGTACCACCCGGCGCCCGCCGGAGAATGAAAACGCAGCGACCTCGTCGCCCAAGCGTGCCGGGTCATCGCGCAATGTCGTGCAGGGTAATTCCGTGACGCGAAAGGGATCATCGGTGCTGCCGGCGACTGCGCGGGTTAGGGCGTTGAGACGCTCGCGCACCAAACCGGAATCGGGCCCGTAAATCAGAACCGCGCGAATTTTCGGATCGGGCCTGGCGACAAAGGCGTCGGCGCTACCGGAGATTTTCATCGTTGCGTTAGGGAGCCGCCGCGACCGCGGGCTTGGCCTTGCGCTCGAAATACACCGCAAGGCGCGTCTTGATTGTCTCGCTGATCTCGCGAATGGCGCGGTTTTCGGCGTCCGCCTGCGTGGCAACCGTCGCATATTGATCGTCGAGAATGTTGTATCCGATGATCGAGGTGACCCGATCGCTATAGAGCGCGCTGCCTTTCTCGGTGAGCGTGAATACCGCCGTAAGTATGAGGTTTGCCCGCGAGGCGGTGGCGTCCTTGCGGATACCGAGTTCTTGCACCTGGCGCGTGAGCTTGACGTCGAGATCGTAGAGCGGCGTTCCCGCCAGGCCCTGTGGCTGAAGTTGCTCGCGCAGCGTTTGGCGAAGCTTTATGCCGTCGCGATCCGGCAGCGGATGGATTGCGATCTTGGAAAATACTTCAACCACCCGCGGCGAAGACCCGGCGCCGTGGGTGCCATAGAGCGGGGCGAATCCGCACCCGGTGAGAACAGTGCCCAAGACAATCGCGGCCAAGGATTTGCGCACGGCCATCACGCTACGACAATGTTGACGATTTTTTCGGGCACGACGATCACCTTCCGCGGCGGCTTACCGTCCAATTGACGTTGCACAGCCGGCAAAGCCAACGCCGCCGACTCGCAGGCGGCTTTGTCAGAGCCCTTCGCCACGTCAATCGTGCCGCGCAGCTTGCCATTCACCTGCACGGCCAGTGTGACGATATCATCTTCCAGCATGACCGGGTCAAAATCCGGCCAGGGAGATTGCGCTAGCAGGGTCTTATGACCGAGCGACAGCCACATCTCCTCGGCTACGTGAGGCATCAACGGATTCACCAGCTGGGTCACCCGCTCCATGCCGAGGCGAAAGACCGCGTCGGCGCCGACGGCGCCGCGATCCAGATCGGCCAGCGTGTTGGTGAGCTCGCGAATGCGCGCCACCGCCGAATTAAATCGAAATTTTTCCAGGTCTTCGCCGACGGTGGCCACGGCGCGGTGGATCTGGCGCAAGGCCGCCGCCGCCGCCGGAGCGATGGCTGACGGAACCGCCCCGGCGGGATTCGCGCTCGCGGACGCCGCCAAGCGCCATAGGCGGTTAAGATACCGCCACGCCCCTTCAATGCCAGAGTCGGTCCACTCCAAATCGCGCTCGGGCGGCGAGTCCGACAGCATGAACAGCCGCGCCGCATCGGCGCCGTAGGTCAGGATAATGTGTTCGGGATCGACGGTATTTTTTTTGGACTTTGACATCTTCTCCGAGCGGCCGACGGTCACCGGGGCGCCATTGTAGGTGGCCTTTTCGCCCTCCTTGCGCACGCCGCCCGGCTCGACCCACGCGCCGTCCTGGGTGCGATAGGTCTCGTGACACACCATGCCTTGGGTGAACATGCCGGCAAACGGCTCCTTCAAGCCGTCCAGGTAGCCGCAGTCCGACAGCGCCCGGGTGAAGAAGCGCGAATACAACAGATGCAATACCGCATGCTCGACGCCGCCAATGTATTGATCCACCGGCAGCCACTTCATCGCTTCGGCCTTGTCGAAGGCCTGGTCGGCGAGATGCGGTGAACAGAAACGGGCAAAGTACCAAGACGACTCAAAAAAGGTGTCGAAGGTATCAGTCTCGCGCGTTGCCGCAGCGGCGCAGGTCGGGCATTTCACGTGCTTCCAGGTCGGATGGCGATCCAGCGGATTTCCCGGACGATCAAAGGTGACATCGTCCGGCAAGGTCACGGGGAGATCCTTATCCGGAACCGGAACCACGCCGCATTTGGCGCAGTGAATCACCGGCACCGGGCAACCCCAATAACGTTGGCGCGATACACCCCAGTCGCGCAAGCGATACTGAACCGTGCCCTTGCCGCGTCCCAAAGCTTCCAATTTAGCAATGGCGGCGCGCTTGGCGGCGTCCACCTTCAGGCCGTCGAGAAATTCCGAGGCGATGGCAATACCGTCGTCAACATAAGCCTCGTTGCCTGATTCGAGTTTGCGCGCGAAGGCGATCGGGTCTTCGCCCTCGGGCGCTACCACGCAGCGCACCGGCAAATTATATTTGCGTGCGAATTCCATATCGCGCTCATCGTGGCCAGGACATCCAAAGATGGCGCCGGTGCCGTATTCCATGAGAACGAAATTGGCGACGCAAACTGGAACCGAATTCGCCGTGAAGGGATGGCGCGCGCGAACTTTGGTATCGTAACCCTGCTTCTCGGCGGTCTCGATGGCGGCGGTCGAGGTGCCGGCCTTGCTGCAGTCGGCGATGAAATCGCGCAAGGCCGCATCACTCTCGGCCAGCTTCACCGCCAGCGGATGCTGGGCCGAGATAGCGCAGAACGACGCACCAAACAAAGTGTCAGGGCGGGTCGTGAAGACCTCGAGGCTGTCTCCGCGTGCGTTGCCGTCCGGATTGAGCAACGGCCAGTGCACGCGCGCACCTTCCGAGCGGCCGATCCAGTTGTGCTGCATGACGCGCACTTTGTCAGGCCAGCGGCCCAGGGTCTCGATGGCCTTCAGAAGATCGTCGGCGTAGTGGGTGATCTTTAGGAACCACTGATTTAATTTGCGCTGCTCAACGTCCACGCCCGAGCGCCAGCCCTTGCCGTCAATCACTTGCTCGTTGGCGAGAACGGTATTTTCAACCGGGTCCCAATTGACCCACGACTCCTTGCGATAGGCCAAGCCCTTACGCATGAAGTCCAGGAACATCTTCTGCTCGTGCTTATAGTAGTCAGGCTCGCAGCTGGTCAGCTCGCGGCTCCAATCCAAGGAAAATCCCAGCGGACGGAATTGCTCGCGCATCTGGGCAATGTTCTGGCGGGTCCATTTCGCCGGATGCACGCCGCGCTCAAGGGCCGCGTTCTCCGCCGGTAACCCGAACGCATCCCAGCCCATGGGGTGGAGAACGTTAAAGCCCTTGGCTTTTTTGTAGCGGGCGACGACGTCACCTAGGGTGTAGTTGCGCACGTGCCCCATGTGCAGACGCCCCGACGGATAGGGGAACATCTCGAGCACATAATATTTCGGCTTCTTGGAATTGGCCTCGACCCGAAAGCAGGCGTGATCCGCCCAAGCTTTCTGCCATTTAGCCTCGGTCTCGCGGAAATTATAACGTTCTTCCGGTGATGCCATCGTCGCTCTCTCGGCGCCGGGCGCCCCGCGACGGTTTAAATGTCGGAAGACGCTATCTTGGGCGCCGCCTTTAATTATTCCTTGGCGGTGGTAGCGCGCAGGCGAAGGTCGCGCGCGCGGGTAAGTACGGCATTCTCGAATTCCGTCCCGACCTCGGGTCCCACGGCCGCGTCGTTCCAGCGGCCGGCGGTATCGCGGTTCTGGCGGAAGACCGATACCTTCACGCCGTCGGCACGCAAGGCCCGGCCGAGAATATAGACGTTGACCTTAAAGCGCTCGTCCGGGGTCTCTGGTGGCGCGTACCAATCGCTAATAATGACGCCGCCGAAGGGATCGGCCGAAGCGAGCGGCATGAACGCCAGCGTGTCCAACGTTGCCCGCCAAAGGAAAGCGTTTACCGCCACCACGCCTTCTGACGAGGCGCTCTTGGAATTGTTGAACAAGCCCCCGGAGCTGAACACGGTATCGCCTTTTGTGCCGCGGTCCCCCGTGGTTACCGGCGCTTGGTAGGTGTCGGAACTGCCGCAGGCCGACAGCCCGAGGCCGAGAACGGCGCTCGCAGCTAATATTCGAACAACCCGACGGCCCATGGAAAACTCCTTAACGGATACGTGAACCCGGGGGATCGCATCCGCGCGCCCGGGCGTGTCACATGAAGGGGCGTTTATAACGAACCTGCTAGGCCTTGCGAAGGGCTTCCCGGAGCCCGGTAACGCCCCGCCCTGCCACAATTTTTGCCAAGAGCGCGGCACCGGATCGGCCCGCAGGTGCCGGGCCTCAAGGCGCCAAGGAGGGCAGCCGGACTTGGGCCGCATTTCATGAAACCGTCAAATCACTGTCACGGAAATCGCCGAACAGGCTTCATAAGGTCCGACCGATCTTTGGGGGCCGCGGCTCTCGAAAAGGCGTGATCCGTTCGCTAAAAGGTCGGGGTTACGCCCGCTACGCTGACCGCGGCGACATTAGGGGCTTTAGGAGTACGTAATGAAAATAAAGAAGACCTTCGCCGCGGCGTTGTTAGCGGGAACGGCGATGACCGCCGTGCCGGCCATGGCAGCCGACGCGACCGCCGATTTGGCGCGCCAGATCCAGATGCTGCAGGATCAGCTGCGCTCGGTGCAACAGCAGCTAGAGGCCCTGAAAGCGGCAGGCTCCGCGCAAAAGGACGATCTCGCCAAGGAAACCGCGGCCCGTGAAGCCTCCGAAAAAGCCGCACGTGACGCCGCCCTGGCGGCTGGCGGCACGCTCATTTTTACCGACGGCAAAGCTCAGGTTGTTCCGCCCGCAAATCCGAAGGTCGTTGAGTCGGCCGCGCACGTCCTCACCCTCTCCAGCGCCGACAACGCCTGGACCATTCAGCCCACTGGCCGCATCCACTTCGACATGGGCGCGTATCTCGCTCAAAAGCCCGACGGCACCACCGGCCCGCTAACGGCCACCGCCGGGAACGGCAAGCTCACCAGCGGCATCAACGTGCGCCGCGCACGCTTCGGCGTCACCGGCAAGGCCAACGACGTTTTCACCTATTCGCTGATTTTTGATCTCGGCGGCTCTCCCGACAGCACGACACCGCTGATCAACACCGCTTCGATCGGCTATACCGGCATCGCCAACACTATCCTCGAAGCCGGTTACTTCGCGCACTTCTTCACGTTGGAAGAATCCATCAGCTCCAACAATGTTCTGTTCATCGAGCGCTCGACGCCGGCCACGATTACCTCCAGCGTCAACAGCGGCGACCCGCGCTCTGGTGTCGGCTTCCGCACTTGGGACACCAACTGGTGGTTCGGCGCCTACCTGACCGGCTCGGCGCCCGGCGATGCCCACGCCCTGAACAAGCGGCGCCTCGGCGCCTATCAGCGCCTCACCTACAATCCGATCCAGGACGCCGCCGCGTTGCAGTCGCTTCATTTCGGCATTGGCGCGGCCCAGCTGTTTGACGTTCCCGATACCGGCGAACTCACCGCCGCAACGATCACGCTCAGCGATCGTCCGGAACTGCGCATCGACACGACGAATTCGTGGCTCAACACCGGTGCTCTCGGCACCGTCGCTAACCCGGTCACGAGCGTGCAAGTCTACAGCGCTGAAACCGCCGCCGCCTTCGGTTCGTTCTTTTACATGGGCGAGTACTTCAAGGCCGTCGTCAATCGCCGCGGCAAGACCGCAGCGACCTTTGACGGCGCCTATATCGCCGCCAGCTATACTATCGGCGGCCGCCGCACCTACACCGCTAACTGCGGTTGCTACGGCGGCGTGACCCCGGCGACGTCGTTCAATCCGCTCAAGGGCGGCGAGGGCGCCTTCGAGTTCGCGGCCCGCATCAGCTATCAGGACTTGGTGGACAATTACACCTCGAGCTTGACCGCCGCGTCCCAGCCCAATCTGGTCAACGGCGGCCGCCAGACCAACCTGACTTTCGGCGTCAACTGGTACTGGACGCCGAACATCATGTGGAAACTGAACTACATCCATAGCCACTTCGACAAAGCCGGCCCGATCCCGACGGCGACCAGCCGCGTTCGCGCTCCGTTGGGCCTCGAGATCGATGCCCTGGCCGCGCGCTTCCAGGTTACATTCTAAATCTAAGGTAAGAAGAACGCTCGAACCCATCGACGCTCTAACGACCCCCTGAGTTCCACCACCCCGTGGAGCTCACCTCCCCAAAGGAGGCGGTGCAAACCGCCTCCTTTTTCTTTTGCCGGCTCTTTTTGCTTGGAAACGGGCCTTGCCAGGGGATTCCGCCCCGCCCGGGGTTCAATTATGGTGGGCCGATGAGATTAAGACGGCTCATCTGCATTTGCGGGGTGGTAGCCAGCTATGGGGCGACCACGGCCCATGGCGCCGACGCGATTGTTGTGACGCTGGGTGGGCGGATCAAAGAATACTTCGTCGTCGCCGACCAAAAGAGCGCAGCACCGACCGAAGACCTCAATACCGCCGGGATGTTCAACGACGTTCGGGTTTCGCTCGAGGGCAAGACCGTTCTCGACAACGGCATCAGCGTCCGGGTTTATACCCGCTTCAATGCTGTCGGCCGCAAAGCCCGCGACGTCGACGAAGCTTATGTCGATATCAACAGCACCCTCGGCCGACTGCGGATCGGCGAAAAATCCGGCACCAATACCTCGATCATCGGCGATCCGGTGCCGGAAGCGTTTTTGACGGTGGATGAAGAAATAATCGGCGACGCTCTAAAGCCGCGCACCGGCATTGCGTTGCGCGACGGCTTTACCTTCAAGCGCTTCACCGGCAACGCCCTGGGGTTTTCCCTGCAAAGCCCGGAGGTCCTCGGCTTTCGCCTCGGCGCCGCCTACCACCCAACGCTCAGCAGCGCCATCGGCCTCTTGGACAAGAACCGCAACCCTCACAACGCCTTTGATCTCAGCGCCGGATACGACGGTGATTTTGGTGGGGGAAATTTTCGTCTCGCCGGCGGCTATTTTCATGTCGCCTCACGTATCGGCGGCAACGACGGCGTTTCGGCCTGGAATCTCGCGGCTGGGCTTGCCTACGGCGGATGGGAGGCGTCAGCGGCGTATATCAAGTCATCGCCCGCCAACGGTCAGCAAGAGCGGGCGTGGACAGTGGGCGGTCTTTACGGCATCGGCCCCTTCAAGCTTTCGGCGGGCTATCGCTCCGCGAAACGCCGGTTGATCACGGGCGGAGCGTTCTTGGAGCACGTCGATCGCACGACGTTGCAGGCGGCATACAAGCTGGGTCCGGGAATCAGCGTCGGACTGGCCGGTTTTTACGCCGATCAAAAAGACGCCCTTGGACTCACCTGGGATAGCGGCGGTGCGCTCACCGGCGTCAAGATCGACTTCTGAGCGCCGCCCCGAATGGCTCTCAAATCTCCCAAATCGAGCGCGGCTACGAAAGCGAACCGCGCCGCCGCCGATAGCGCGGCGCGCCCTCCTCGTAAGAAAAAAAAGAAGATCATTGGCTGGCGCGAATGGGTGCGTCTCCCCGATCTTGGCATCCAGCGCATTAAAGCCAAGATCGATACCGGCGCGCGCACATCGGCTTTGCATGCCCACAAAGTTGCGCCCTTTACCAAGGATAGCGCAGCCTATGTGCGATTTACGGTTCATCCCATTCAGCGCCAGCGCAAACCCGAGATCGTCTGCGTGGCCTTGGTAATCGACGAACGCGTGATCACGCACTCTGGCGGGCGCTCCGAACACCGCTACGTTATTCGCACCACCATGAAACTCGGCAAGTCGCGCTGGCCGGTGGAGCTAACCCTGACAAATCGCGATCAGATGGGGTTTCGCATGCTCATCGGCCGCCAGGCTCTGCGCCGGCGGTACCTGGTGGATCCCGGGCGTTCGTTCGTCGTGCGTAAAAAGAAGGCCAAGAAACGCCGCCGCCGCGCGCAGTAGTGTTGACCAAACTTCGAGCCCCAATCAGTGGTGGTTCAGGCTTCCCGGATAACGGTTAACTCACAGTGATACATAGATAGTTCACCCTTTGGCGGCTTGCGTTAGCATCATGGAACGCTAAGGCGCCGCGCCGCAAAATTCGAGGTTACCCGCTGTGAAACTGGCGATGCTCGCGCGCAATCCTGAACTGTATTCACACCGGCGGCTGGTGCAGGCGGCGCGCAAGCGCGGCCACGACATCGAAGTCATCGACACACTCAAATGTTATATGAACATCTCTTCGCACCGGCCCGACGTGCGTTACAAGGGCCGCAGTCTCGAAGGCTTCGACGCGGTCATTCCGCGTATCGGCGCGTCGATCACATTTTACGGCCTCGCGGTGTTGCGCCAGTTCGAAATGATGGGCGTCTATCCGCTCAATGAATCCGTCGCCATCGGCCGCTCGCGCGACAAGTTGCGCGGCATGCAATTGTTGTCGCGCAAAGGCATTGGCCTGCCGGTGACCGCGTTTGCCCATGTCACGAGCCAAGCCGATGATTTGATTGAAATGGTTGGCGGCACGCCGCTGGTCATCAAGCTGCTCGAAGGCACCCAAGGCATCGGTGTTGTGCTGGCGGAAACACGTTCGTCCGCGCGCAGCATGATCGAGGCCTTCGGCGGCGTTGAAGCGAACATTCTCGTCCAGGAATTCATCAAGGAAGCCGAAGGAACCGACATCCGCGCTTTCGTTATCGGCGGCAAGGTCGTGGCGTCGATTCAGCGCACCGGAGCAAGGGGTGATTTCCGCTCAAACTTGCACCGCGGCGGCAAGGCTAAGCCGATCAAGGTCACTCCCGAAGAGCGTTCGACCGCGGTGCGCGCCGCGAAGATTCTCGGGCTCAACGTGTGCGGCGTCGACATGTTGCGTTCCAACCACGGCCCGGTGGTGATGGAAGTGAATTCGACTCCCGGCCTCGAGGGCATCGAAACCGCGACCAATGTCGACATCGCCGGCATGGTGATCGAGTTCCTCGAAAAGCACGCCAAACCCAACCACACCAAAACTCGCGGCGAAGGCTAACGGGTCACGGGGCGCCCGAGTCGGCCTTACCGACCGCGGGGCAAAAGAGGGTGTCGCACAGCTGTCATTTGTCCTGGAAAAGCGGGCTTTTTTACAACAGTCTGGCGCGGTCCCGGCCCCATTTGTGGGCAAATTACCACATTTCCGTCGATTCCCTGTGGCACCGGAGGCGGCCGGTTGACCCACCCAACCGCAGGTGCAGACTAGCGCCTGGTTACTAGCAAGAAGCGCACACCCATGTGCCCGAGACCGATAATTTTGCGCGCGATCGTCGCGGCCCTCGTTGCCGCCTGCCTTGGTGCGGGCGGACTGTCGCAGGCGGCGCGCGCCCAAGGCCTTCTGGCAACCAGCGCTACACCTATCCTTGGTACCACCACATCGGCTCTGTCGGTTTCGACGAGCGCGCTGACCATCAGATACCTGACGCCGGCTTACGGCAGTGTCGCACTCGGTGTTCCCACGAATGCACGCGCCAGCGCGACCGGGGCAGGCTATGGCTTCACCAGTAACTACAGCGCGCAAGTCTATGGTGCGAATATCGGCGTCTTCGGTGGCGCCGAAGGACATACCTCGGTGTTCGCTTTGGCACCGACGACATCGTGGACGATGGGTGCGAGCGTCGGCTACGCGGGCCTTTACCTGCGTGGCGGCGTCAATGACGCCCCCCAGGCCAATCCTTTGTTCCGCGCCCAGAGCTGGCAAGCGGGATTCGGTTTCGAGACCGGCGCCCTTGATCTTCGCCTGAGCTACGTTGCCTCCCAGAGCGGCGGCGCGTTTGGCGCCCTTGAACGGCAGCTGGACAGCCAGCAATGGATCATCGGCGGTATTTATCAGATCAGTCCGCACTTGCGCCTCAACGCCGATGCGTTTTATGGCGCTCGCGATGCGCGCGGCGCTCTGTTCGCGACACCGTCGGCCTCGCCGCAAACGCCCCAAGGGCGCGGTGCGCGCGTCGGCGTCCAGCTTCGGTTCTAAACGCGCGCCATTCTACTTCGCGGCGAATCCAATTCCAGCCACGCCCGCACAGCGACTTGTTGCCATTTGCGCGACACTGCGGGCGTTGACGCCGCCGAGGGCGATCACGCGTAGTCTGGCTGCGCGCACCAGTTGACCAAACCGCCGCGGGCCGAGCCCGGATCGCCCGAGGTGGCTATCGGTGACAAAGGCGGGTGCTAGGAATGCCGCCGAGGCATCGACGTTTTCAGCTCGGTGAAGGCCTTCGAAGCCGTGGGCGGCAACGGTAAGCAGGCGTGTTTTCTTGGCGCTGCGCCAAAGCCGGGCGCCCGCCGATAGTCCCAGGCGCGCCAGATACTCGGGAAGATGAATACCAGCCGCGCCAACGCGGGCCGCCAGGCGCCAGTCTGCCGCCACCACCAGCGTCAACCCGCGCCGCCGGCACACAGGCGCCAAGCGCGCGGCGAGAACGTGCCGTTGTTTGTCGCCGTAGTGTCGCAACACCACACCGCTGCCGCGCGGCAGGCGTGCCACGGCGGCCAGAGGATCTGCCAAGCGGCTCTCGTCGGTCATGAGCCACAGGGCCGGCAAATCCACGCCGCCACAGGAGCGGGCGCGGCATTTGAGCTTGGCGGCGGCGTTTGCTAGCGTCGGCATGAAGGCATCCTACCAACGCAGCCGGACAACTCACGGTCAAAGTGAACGAATCATCGACAACGCCTGCGACCCGTGCGCTCGCGGACGTCGCCAACCGCATTGCGGACGCGGCGCGCAAGGCCGGGCGCGGCGCGTCGGACGTCACCTTAATCGCGGTCACCAAGACCCATGGCGCGGCAAGAATCCTGCCAGCGATCGCGGCGGGGCATTGTCATTTCGGCGAGAACCGGGTCCAGGAGGCCCTCGAGAAATGGCCGGAACTAAAGGCCCAAACGCCCGGTCTTTGCGTGCATCTGATTGGGCCGCTGCAAACCAACAAGGTACGCGACGCTGTGGCGCTGTTCGATGTGATCCACACCGTCGACCGGGCGCGCCTCGCGGAAAAGCTGTCGGCCGAAATGGAGCGCCAAGACCGCCGGCTGCCGTGTTTTATCCAGGTCAACACCGGCCGTGAGCCACAGAAGGCCGGGATTGATCCTGCGGATCTCGACGCCTTTGTCACCGCTTGCCGCCGGACCTGGCGTCTTCCGCTAGCCGGGTTGATGTGCATTCCGCCGGTGGATGAAGAGGCGGCTTTGCACTTCGCGTTCTTGCGTGAGCTGGCCCGGCGCAACGACCTCGCCCAACTCAGCATGGGCATGAGCGGTGACTACGAACTTGCCGTCGCATTTGGAGCGACGCATGTGCGCGTTGGTAGCGCTATTTTTGGTGCGCGGGAGTAAGGGTGCGCGGCCGATGCGCGCCGTCACCGGGCGGCATGGATATCAATAACGCCGGCAGGGCCCAGCGTGCGTAAAACCGCCCGCAGATCCTCCAAGGCCAACGCGACACACCCTTGTGTCGGCGCGCCCTCGGGCGGCGCCACATGGAGGAAGATTGCGCTCCCCGCGTTTGCAACGGCCGGATGATCGTTGTGACCGATCACAACGACAATGTCGTAGAGGTTGTCTTCGCGCCAAAGATTTTCCGCTGACGCCTGGTACGGAATCTTGACCAGGCGATTGTACTTGGGATCCTCGGGCGCATCGCACCAACCGTCGTCGGGCGTGATGGGTGCAGTTGGCAGTGCGGTGAGGGGAACCGCCACGCGGTCGGCCCGATAAAGAACCCGCCGCAGAGGGAATCTCCCGGCAGGTGTGGCACCGTCACCCTCGCGTTTAGATTCACTCACACCGTTGCGGCCCAGGGCACAGCGATATGTCTGCCCGCCACAGACCAAGCGCCCCGGCTGCGCGTGCATTGAGTCCGGAAGAACGACGATATCGGTGGGTTTCTGGGTCACGCTTGGAGTTTAGCGCGGCACCAGCGAAAAACGCAGCGATCTAAGGAGCCGCTGGGCTGGATTTCATGGCGCTGTATTTGTCCATGTTGCGGGCCGCTTGATCGAACCATGGCGGCATGGGCGGGCCGGCGCCGCTTCGGCTCCGGCGGCGGCAGGCGCGCTGTGGGCTTTTTCGGCACGCCGCGCCGCGGCGAGGGCGGCCGCGTTACCCGCATTGCCGGCGCCGGGCGCGAATTTATTGCTGGCACGTAACGCGTCCAGCGACTTCGGCTCGATCGCGCGCGATGCGATCGTTTGGCCTTGCTGGGCCACGGGCGCGCGGTTGATCGGCAGAAAGCGCCCGAGGCAACCGGCGGCGCGGCCGGTTCCGCAGCCGGCACTGTGGCAATGACCGGATCGCGCTTAAGGGGCGCGTACACATTGGCTTGCGCAGCAATCTGGGCTGCGGTGATTTTGGCTTCGGCTTCGCTCATGGTGCGCTGCGTTGCCGGCGCACCGTTGCCGTAGTCCGGAATGAATTCGCGCGGATCCGCCGCGGGCGCGCGCGGTTGCCCAGCGGTGGCGCTCGCGACTAAGTCTCTAAAATTGTCACCGCCCGCCACGCCAGCGGCTGAGCGGCCGGCAGGGTAATGGGCGCGGGGCGACGCGGTGGTGAGCGCGTTGATATCCATAGGGTGCCCTCTCCACCCCAGCCCCTCGCAAGCGGAGTGCCAAGATAAATTACCGTATTTTCAATGGGTTAAATGGATCCGCCCCGGCCGAGTCGGGGTCGATCCGGCAAGAATTGCCGGTTCCCGCGGCCCTCGTTGCCTAGAGGAGATGGCCCGAGCGCTTGGCCTTGGTCTGCAGGTAGTTCCAGTTGTGTTCGTTGGAGGGAAAGCTGTGGACGACGCGCTCGACCACTTCGACACCGTGTCGCACCAGAGCCCCAACCTTTGCCGGGTTGTTGGTCAGGAGGCGCACGCTCCGGATCCCTAAGCACCGCAACATCCTGACCGCCGGAAGATAGACGCGCTCGTCATCGTCAAATCCCAATTGCTCATTGGCGTCCACTGTGTCGAAGCCCTGGTCCTGAAGCGCATAGGCCCGCAGCTTATTGACCAGTCCGATGCCGCGGCCTTCCTGTGCCAGATAGAGCAACACGCCGGAGCCTTCCTTTGCGATCGCCGCAATGGCGCCATGCAATTGATCGCCGCAGTCGCACCGTAAGGACCCCAACAAATCGCCGGTCAGGCATTCGGAATGCAAGCGGGTGAGCACCGGCTTGGCGACATCCGGCGTGCCGACGACAATGGCCAAGTGTTCGGCGCCACCGTCTTTAGGCCGAAAGGAAATAATGCGCGTATTCTGCGCGCCGGTCAGCGGGACATGGGCCTCACTGATAGGGTTAAGTGTGCTGGCGTAGCTGGCGTCGTAGCCGGCGATCGCACTCACGCTCACGGCGATTCTGTTTTCCGCCAGCGCCCACCCGACACTGTCGTTCGCCAACAAGGGCGCCGAGATGACCGCGGGCAAGAGGCGGGCTATCTTCGTAAGTACGATCGCGGCGTCTTCAGGTTCCCGGCGCGCTATTGCCGCAGCTGAAAATCCCGCGGACAACGTCCTCTCGCGCTCGGCTTGCGGGTCCGTGAGCGCTCGAATATGGGCAAGCGACAACTTTTCACCGCTTGTAAGCGCGACGGCACGCACGTCCGGCTGAGTTAAGCCTAGGATCGCAGCGCGGCGTCCGGTGATGACAACCCGGGGCGCGCCGACGCTTTTATCGAAAAAGCGCGGGGGCCAAGTATCGATCGTTTCGGCGGCGTAGGCCAGGACGCCTCGCTTTGAGTCGTCGGCAAAGATAACGACGGCGCCTCCCCGGCGCAGCTCGGCCACCGCCCGGTCCACGGCTTCCAGCTGTGCCGCGTCCTCCTGGGTCGTAGCCATTAAACTCGTGGCTTTTAACTGCCTGCTCATGGCGCATATATAGTCCTTGGCCGCCCCGACCGCCATCGCCGGCGATTTCCCAGAGATTCCAGCAACGTGGCACTGGCTGAGGGGGGTGCTAAGTCGGCATACTTGTCGGCAGGACTTCCGCTCGGCCACCGAAGGAACCGTTACGTGTCGACCGCGCGAACACTTCTCATCGTCGATGATGACCAGCTGCTCCGGCACGCGCTCAAGGAGCAGCTCTCCCTACAGGGCGATTTCGCGGAAATAGCTGAGGCGACGGATGGCCGCTCGGGCCTTGAACAGGCAAAAGCGCGAATATTCGATGCAATCTTATTAGACGTTGGCCTGCCCGACATTGACGGCCGCAGGGTCTGCCAAGATATGCGCGATGCCGGGGTGCGTTCGCCGATCATCATGTTGACCGCCGCGGATTCCGATGACGATGCCATCACTGGCCTCAATGCCGGGGCCAACGACTATGTCACCAAGCCCTTTCGCATGGCGGTGCTGATCGCACGGGTGCGGGCGCACCTGCGTCAACATGACCAATCCGATGAAGCGATCTTTGTGATCGGGCCGTACAAGTTTCATCCGGCGGCGAAGTTGCTCACTAAAGTCGAGGAGCAAAAGAAGATACGGCTTACGGAAAAAGAAACCGCCATCCTCAAGTATCTCTATCGCGCCGGCGGAAAGATGGTCGCGCGCGAGACCCTGCTAGGCGAGGTGTGGGGGTATAGCGCGGCGGTCACTACGCATACGCTTGAAACCCACATCTATCGATTGCGGCAGAAGATCGAGCCGGAACCGTCCAAGTCGGAAATACTTATTACGGAGCCCGGCGGCTACCGGCTCCAGGCGTAAGCGCGCGGGCCCGGTTACTCCCGCTTGGAGATATTGCTCAAGAGCTCCAAGACGTTGCGGCGTAAATCGGCGTTGTGCAAACGCCAATAGGCCCGCACGATTTCCAGCGTTTCGGTACGCTGCATCGGGTCGGCATCATAGTCGGCGGCCTCTTCGGCCAGACCGCCCTTGCCGCGCGATCCAGGCGTGGTCCGTTCGTCGGTAGTCTCCGGCCCAATGTCTTCGAAAAAATACGCGATCGGACAATTGAGCGCGCGCGAGATATCAAACAGGCGGCTCGCGCTTACACGATTGTGGCCGCTTTCGTATTTTTGCACCTGCTGGAACGTAACGCCGATATCGCCGGCCAACCGTTCCTGGCTAATATGCAAAAGCGTTCGGCGCAGCTTGACCCTCTTTCCGACGTGAATGTCGATCGGATCGGGGCCGCCGCCTCTGGTACCGGGCCGGGTACCTCTGCCGCGGGATTTCATTGCTACGACTATCAACTCCGTTAACCCATCTCTTGGTTTATTATGCTCTAACGCCTTACCCAATGCATTGAAGCAAAAGATTGGCCCTATCCGCACTCGCCAAAAGAATTCGGCTAGCCAGTAACCCCAAGATGGTGAGATTGCTCTCGGAAAACAAGCAGCGCGAAAGGATACAACCTTTTTTTGTACCTGTATCGCGGGTGGCCCAGTTTAGCGGGGACTGGTAGATAAGGACGGCAAATCCGGGACTTAGCGCAGCGCGCGCGGATTTTCCGGCCTAGGTACGGGAATATACCTACATGCGACAAGCAAACGTTGAGCGCAAAACCAAAGAGACCCAGATCAAGGTTACGGTCGGCCTTGACGGCACCGGAAGGTATTCGGTCGCTACGGGGATCGGGTTCCTGGATCACATGCTCGAGCAGCTCTCGCGCCACAGCCTGATCGATCTAACGGTCGAAGCCAAAGGCGACACCCATATCGACTTTCACCACACCACCGAAGATGTCGCCATCTGCATCGGCGAAGCCGTGGCCAAAGCGCTGGGCGAGCGCAAGGGCATTGGCCGCTACGGCTCCGCGGTGATTCCCATGGATGAAACCCTGACCGAAGTCGCCATCGATCTTTCCAACCGTCCCTACCTGATTTGGAAGGTGGCCTTCAGCAAGCCGAAGCTCGGTGAAATGGATACCGAGTTATTCAAGGAGTGGTTCCAAGCCTTTGCCCAGGCCGCTGGCGCGACGCTCCATGTTTGGAACAAGTACGGCGATAACAATCACCACATCATCGAGTCATGCTTTAAAGGGCTGGCGCGCGCTTTGCGTCAAGCGACCGAGATCGATCCGCGCAAAGCCGATGCGGTTCCCTCCACCAAGGGCGTCCTCGGCGGCAGCCTTTAGTACGCGACCATGAACGTCGCGATCATTGATTACGGCTCGGGCAACCTCCGCTCCGCCGCCAAGGCCTTTGAGCGGGCAGTGCGCGAGGCTGGCGGCAACGGCCGTATATTAGTCACGGCGCATGCCGCGGAAGTTGCCCGCGCCGATCGCATCGTGTTGCCGGGCGTTGGTGCCTTCGCCGACTGCCGCCGCGGCTTAAGCGCGGTCCCGGGTATGGCTGAGGCCTTACGTGAAGCCGTAATCGGAAGAGGCCGGCCATTCCTAGGAATTTGTGTCGGCATGCAGTTGATGTCCGAACGCGGCTTTGAGCACGGCGTGACCGAGGGCCTGGGCTGGATCCCCGGCCGCGTCGTCGCGCTGGCGCCGGCAGCGGACCAGACCTTGAATGACACCGGGTTTCGCATTCCCCACATGGGTTGGAATGAATTGGAGTTCACGCCCGGCCATCCGGTTTTTGCCGGTCTCGCGGCCCGCGGGCATGCGTACTTCGTCCATAGCTTTCAACTTGAATGCGCCAACCCGGCTCACTGTCTGGCGACGGTCTCCTATGGTCAAACGGTAACGGCCGCGGTCGGGCGCGATAACATGGTGGGCACCCAGTTCCATCCAGAGAAGAGCCAGGAGCTGGGCTTGCGGCTGATCGCCAACTTTCTGTCGTGGTCGCCATGATCCTGTATCCGGCGATTGATCTAAAAGACGGCCGCTGCGTGCGCTTGGTTAGGGGCGACATGGCACAAGCGACGGCGTTCAACGACTCGCCAGCCGATCAAGCGCGACAATTCGCCGCCGCCGGTTGCCAGTGGATTCATGTGGTCGACCTCGACGGCGCCTTTGCCGGCAAGGCGGTCAACGCCGCTGCCGTGCGCACGATTATTGGTGCCGGTGTCCCGGTGCAATTGGGCGGCGGCATTCGCGATATGGCAGGCGTTGAAATGTGGCTGGCCGCCGGCCTCGCACGCGTGATTTTGGGTACGGCCGCAGTAAAGAATCCCGAACTGGTAAGAAGCGCCTGCAAGGCCTTCCCGGGCCGCATTGCCGTCGGCATCGATGCCCGCCAGGGCAAGGTTGCGACCGAAGGCTGGGCGGCCACGTCTGAATTAACTGCGGACGAGCTTGCCAAACGCTTTGCCGATGCCGGTGTCGCCGCCATCATCCATACCGACATTGATCGCGACGGCGTTCTCGCCGGACCCAACGTGCAGGCCTCGGCGGCGCTTGCCCGCGTCGTTCCAATTCCGGTGATCGTTTCGGGCGGCGTGTCATCTTTGGCCGACATTGGCGCGGTTAAGGCCGAAGCCGCTTCGGGCATTGCCGGCGTGATCACCGGGCGCGCGCTTTACGAGGGCCACCTTGATCTGCGCGAAGCGATTGCCCTTCTGAAAGGTTAGGTTGAAAGGCCTTACCTTCTGGTTCATATAGGGAATCATGCTGAAGATCCGCATTATCCCCTGCCTCGACGTGAAGGACGGCCGTGTCGTCAAAGGCGTCAATTTCGTGAACTTGCGCGATGCCGGGGACCCGGTAGAGCAGGCGCGCCTGTACGACGTCGCGGGTGCCGACGAGCTCTGTTTTCTCGATATCACCGCCAGTTCTGAGAATCGCGACACGCTCTATGACGTGGTTTCACGAACGGCGGAGCAGTGTTTCATGCCGCTGACGGTTGGCGGCGGTGTGCGCACGATCGAGGATATCCGGAAATTGCTTTTGGCTGGCGCCGACAAGGTTTCAATCAATACGGCCGCCGTAAAAACGCCGGAGTTCGTCCGCGAGGCGGCGGAGAAATTCGGCAGTCAGTGTATCGTCATCGCCATCGACGCCAAGATGGCACCGTCGGGGCAATTTGAAATCTTCACCCACGGTGGGCGCACGGCGACGGGAATCGATGCTGTTGAATGGGCGCGGCGCATGACCAGCTACGGCGCGGGAGAAATCTTGCTAACGTCCATGGATCGTGACGGAACGCGCGTGGGCTACGATCTGCCTTTGACCCGCGCGATCGCCGATGCCGTGACCGTGCCAGTCATTGCCTCAGGCGGCGTTGGGACCCTCGATCACTTGGTAGCCGGCGTGCGCGAAGGCCACGCCAGTGCGGTGCTCGCGGCGTCGATATTTCACTTCGGCCAGTATACGATTCACCAGGCGAAAGAATGTCTGGCGGCTGCCGGAATTCCGGTGCGCTTCTCCAGGCAAGCTGCGTAATCAATCGCAGGGGGGGGGCATGACCGCTACTGAACAAATTCTGATCGAGCTGTTCGAAGTCATCCAAGGCCGGAAGACTGCGGATCCCGAGTCATCTTATACAGCCCGGCTTTATGCCAAGGGCGTCAATAAGATCGCGCAAAAAATGGGCGAGGAGGCGGTGGAGACGGCCATCGCCGCTGTCGCCGAGGGGAATGAACGCCTGGTGGGCGAAAGCGCCGATCTGCTTTACCACCTGCTGGTGCTGTGGTCGGCGAAGGGTATCGCGCCGCACGACGTATGGGTCGAGCTTGACCGCCGTTTCGGCACCTCCGGAGTGGCCGTCAAAGAAGCGCGCAAAAAGAACGGGTGAGCCGATGACCGCGTACGACGACAACAATATTTTCGCGCGCATTTTGCGCGGCGAGATTCCCTGCAAGAAAGTCTACGAAGACGCGCACACGCTGGCGTTCGAAGACATCAATGCCCAGGCGCCGGTTCACACCTTGGTAATTCCAAAAGGCAAATACGTGTCGATGACTGATTTCGCGGCGCAGGCCTCGGATTTGGAAATCGCA
>SHVO01000037.1 GCA_009694245.1 Rhodospirillaceae bacterium
GAGGTTTGCCCTCAGCTTTTCAAACGCATAGGCTGTCGGCTCGAAGGCATAGACCTTGCCGGCTTCGCCGGTCATGCGCGCCATGGGCAGCGTCAGCGCACCGATATTGGCGCCGATGTCGAGCACGGTGTCGCCGGGATTTATGAGCCGCCGGCAAGCGCCCAGCGTAATCGGTTCGAAGGAGCCAAGCAGATAGATCGAAAAATCGATGCCCTCGCCGAGGTCAAGGCGCCAGCGGAACCCGCCGCGATCAAACTCGCCCACCCTGCCCGCGCCCAATAGCCGCCGCAGGCCGCGCACGGCCCGCGAGAGCATTGCCGCGATGAGGATCTTAGTTCGAGTCTTCAAGATTGTGCTTTAATGTTAGGATCGGCCCCGCTCCATATCGCCTATCCCTACTCCATACCAGTGCCGGGGCGCAAAATGACATTACCACAGATCGACGAGCTCCTGACCATCATGACGCGCCTGCGCGATCCCAATGGCGGCTGCCCCTGGGATGTCGCCCAGACCTTCGCCAGCGTCGCGCCTTATACCATCGAAGAAGCCTTCGAGGTCGCCGACGCCATCGCCCGGTCCGACATGCCCGCCCTCAAGGATGAATTGGGCGATTTATTGCTCCAAGTGGTTTTCCACGCCCGGATGGCCGAGGAATCCGGCCACTTTGGCTTCGGTGACGTGGTCGAAGCCATTTGCCAAAAGATGACTCGCCGCCACCCTCACGTATTTGGCGATGCAAAGGTCAAGGACGTCGCCGCCCAGACCGTGTCCTGGGACAACATCAAAGCCGCCGAGCGAGCCGAGGCGGTGAAGGCAAACGGGGCGGCCCCCAGCATCCTCGACGGTATTCCTGCGGGCATGCCGGCGATGAAACAGGCCGAAAAGCTGCAAAAGCGCGCGGCCCGCGTGGGCTTTGACTGGACCGAAGCAAAGGACGTGCTCGGTAAGATCCGGGAGGAACTGGCCGAAGTCGCTGCTGAATTCGAGCAAGCTGATGGCAGTGCCGGCTCGGCGTGCCTGACCGATGAGGTGGGCGACTTGCTGTTTGCTTGCGTCAACCTGGCGCGTAAGGCCAATATCGACCCGGGCATGGCGCTTCGCGGGACAAACCTGAAATTTGATCGCCGATTCCGGCGCGTCGAGGCCCTATTGGCGGCCCAGGGGCGTGGGCCGACCGAGGCCAGCCTCCCTGAGATGGAAAATCTCTGGGTTCAGGCTAAGAACGAGGAGCGCAGGAATTAAATCTATTTCTGAAGTTATCTACGATAAGTGACTGATGCACCAATAAATTATCCAATCCACGGCTGCCCGGACAGGTCATCTCATGGCGCTGGCTTGGGCAATCGGTCAGAAGTCTATGGGCGAGCATCCTTTGTGCCGTCCTGCTCACCAGCTGTTTCACCCCTGACCAGTACGAAGCCGAAATCCGCCTGACCAAGGACGGCAGTTACGGGATTACCTTTATCGGCATTCTAATTTACGCGCCGCTCTACGGGCAGATCGTCCGGGGCACCATCGACGAGGCTCATGCCCTGGAAAACGATCGCATGTTCCTGGAGCAGCTCAAGCGCGAGACCGCCCTTCACAAGGAAGTCGTCGGCCTGGGTAAGGGCCGCTACCGTGTGCGCTATGAGCTTGAGGGTCGCTTCACCGGTACCCATCAGAGCGTGACCTTCGTCACCCGCCAGACTCCGATTTTCCGTGTCCTGACGACCGAGACCGGCAATGTCGTGGTCAATGGCTCCGGCAAGGGGAAGATGTACGCCAAGAATTTCGAGGAGCTCGGAATCAAATCGCAAGGGTTAGTTAGGATTGTCACCGATGCGCCGGTCATCGAACAGAATGCGCAATTCACCCGGGTCTCGATCACGCCTGGGTTCACGACCTATGACTGGCGCCGCCGCGATCTAAGTGATGCACCGCCCCACTTCGTCGCCAAATTCGCCGTCGACCCGCGCACCGGCGTGCCGGCCTATGGGGGTTGCGGCCCGGCCGATGGCCCTCCGTCGGCAAAGTAGACCTTGCCACCGCCGGCCTGTTGATCAGCTTCATCAATCGTCGGCAGTGCGATCGCCCCGGGAGCGTCCGCGCGCCCGTTGCTCCTCGTCCTGGCCGCCAGCAGGTTGAGCCATATCACCGCGCGGCTGCCTGAAGTTAGGTTGCTGAACCGATGGTTCGGGCGCGATGGCTTGAGGAGCTTGGTGCATCATTGGCGGCTGAAATACCGGGGCTTCAGCTGCCATCGGACGCGGCACAGGCGCTGGCGGAGGCGGCACGTTGGTCAGCGGCGGCTCGCCGAGGCTTTCGCCTTGCCTGAAACGCCGGGTCGGCGGAACATTGCTCAAGACCGGCGCATTGATACTCTGGTCGTCAAATTGCATCCGGCGTCGCGATTCATCCTCGTCCGTTTGCGGCTCGGCTCCTGGGTTCAGTCCTGGATTTTCCGGAGGATTCTGGCGACGCGTGCGGAAATTATCGAAACGATCGCGATTGGGCGTTGTCACGGCCTGGGGCGTGGACTGGGGCGGGATTTCAGGCAAGGCCACGGTTGTCGGCAGCGAAGGCGTCACGTCGGGAAAATCCACCCCGGCGGCCAACGGCGGGCTGAGGTCCGGCAAAGCGCCGGGCAATGTCGCCGCGCTCGGCTCACCGGGCTGTGTGCCGCGGTACCTTGGTCTAATGGGCTGGACTTGGTCGATGCCGCGGCCTGAATTGTCGATTGGATTCGTCAAATCTGGCCCCCGGGGGCGGCGGTCATTCGGGCCAGGTTGCGGTAAATTCACCAGCTGCGGCGGATCCGGCTTTTTCCGCATGTCAATCGCTCGGTCGAAGCGATCACCTCGGTGCACCCCGCGACGGTGATCGGGATCGTGTTTCCAGACGGTGTTGTCGATCGGTCCGCGGCCGCGATTGTGGTGGGTGTAGCGCGGGACATCGATGATGCGGATACGCCGGTTGGGCCAGTCCCAGCTGCTCCATCCCCAGAACGGGCTGATGGAGACAAAGCTGTAGTAAATCCCTGACGTGTGGCCATAACCGAGCGGCGGCGGGAAATACATGGGCAGATAGGCTGAATAGGGCCACACGCCGTAACTGGTTCGCGGATCGTAAATCGGAACGTAGACCACCTCTGGATTGGCCGGCTCAACGATGATTTGATTATTGGCAACCGTCACGCGGCGCCGCGCATCGGAATTCAGCTGGTCGCTGGCCTTAGCTTCCTGCCGCAACCGCTGAACCGAATCCATCACCTCGGTCTCTTGGGCAAGAAAGGCCTCGCCGAGTTTCGCCAGCCAGCCGAGGTCGGAGTCCAGCATCTTGAGAACATGCGAGAAGGCCGCCAGTGCCTTGACGCTGGGATCCCAATCTTCTTGGTCCAGGGCGCGCGCGCGATGGTCGCCTTGCAGGCCCTCATTCTCCGGGCGAGAGGCCCAGCGCGCCGCCTCGATAATTTCCAGCGGATAGGTCGCGGCCATCAGGATTTGCGATAGGAGCTGATCGGGATAGAGCGCGATGGGCGCGAGCAAAGCGTCGAGCTGTTGCTGCGTCGCCGGCGGTTGAAGTGGCGATGTCGGCGCCGGCGGCGGAATTGGGTGCGTGACGACGGGCGGATCTACCGCGCGTGCCGCTGTCTGGGTTGCGCGCCCGGGTCGAGCGGGTGCGGCGGCGACCGGTGCTACCGGCTTTGGCGCAGGGGTGGCGGGAGCTGGCGATGCGGCTTCAAGCGCAGGTACCGCCTGGGTTATGGCCGCTACGACGGGCAGTGCGTTGGACGCGACCCGTGCCGGCTCAAGGGCCGTTGGCTGCTCTGCCTGGAAGTATGCGGCGAGCAGCAGCACTGCGATTGCCGAGCATAGAGATATGGCTCCCAACAGATTTCTTGTGTTCATGGGGCTCCACCGCAATCTTAAATATCGTCAATATCGCCGATCAGTAAGGCAAAATGGTGGCGAAAGCGCGCCTTACGAGTTCCCACGCAGGGTGTGGGCGGCGAGTATTGCCTGCCATATCTTCCGGTTCGGCGCACATAAAATCCCGCTTTGATCCCGCACCGCCGATGAATAAGCCAGGCCGGACAATAGGCGATTATATCCGCCGGCTTCCTCATGAATGAGTAACCCGGCCGCATGGTCCCAAGGTTTCAGGCGGCGAAAGCAAAGAACGTCCATGCGGCCGTCGGTCAGCGACCAGTAGTCATGAGCCGCGCTACCGAGGCGTACGACGCGGGCGAACTTGCCCTCGAGTCCGGCCATTTCGCGGTTGTAAAGGCCGGCGGTCAGCTCGGCGAAACTATCGCTTAGAGGCAGCGCCACATGAACGCGCAGCGGAGGCGAAGGTGCGCCTGACGGTCCGCGCTCTTCGAGCCACGCGCCGGCCCCCTTCTCCGCCCAAAGCGTGCGATTGGCGACCGGATCATGAATCCAGCCCATGAGCGTTTCGCCCCGGCGGACCAAGGCGATCATCACGGCAAAGCGGGCATTGCCTTCGACAAAATTGGCGGTGCCATCAATGGGATCAACGATCCACACCGGCCCGTCTCCCTCCAAACGTTTGAGCTCGGCGTCGTTGGCCGATACGGCCTCTTCGCCGATGACACATGAGCCGGGCAGCAACCCGGGCAGGATTCGCGTGAGGGCGTGCTCGCTTTCAACATCGGCAATCGTGACAAGATCGCCGGGGCGGGTTTTGGAGCGGACATCGCCTTCGGCGAGTTTTTGATAGCGCGGCAAGATATGGGTCTCGGCCACGTCGCGCATGGCGGCAATCGTCGCGGCGCTCAGCTTTCGAGAATCCGGAAGGCTCATTCTGCCGCGCGCTGCTGGACGAGTCCGCGCTTTTCCAAGCGCGCGGTGTCGGCCTCATCAAGGAGCACCGAGAACCGTGCTTCGCTGTCACCGTCCTCGCGGTCGAGGACTTCGCCACGACGGTACAGCCAGGCAATGGTTTCTCCGTCATCGAGCCGGACGGTAACATCCAAGGCCTTGCGGCGGCGCCCGAGTTCATCATCAAGCATGCTCAAGAGCCGTGGGATTCCTTTACCGGTCACGGCTGAAATGGCCACTTGATCGAGACTGCGGGCTGTGATTACCGCGGCGGCCCGACCGGACTCCTCGCCGAGCAGATCAATCTTATTGAGGGCTTCGAGTACGGGACGATGGCTGTCGGCTTCGATGCCCAACTGCTTGAGAACATCCTCGACATCGCGCTTCTGCGCCTCACTTTCGAGATGAGCGATATCGCGAACGTGAATAATCACGTCGGCTTCCAGCACTTCCTCCAGTGTGGAGCGAAAGGCGGCGACCAGCTCAAGCGGGAGATCCGAGACGAAGCCGACGGTATCGGACAGAATCACCTTGCGACCTGACGGCAGCCGCAACTGTCGCATGGTCGGATCAAGCGTCGCGAATAGCTGATCCATGGCGACGACGTCGGACTTGGTCAGTGAGTTGAATAGCGTCGACTTGCCGGCGTTGGTGTATCCGACCAAGGCGATAATCGGATAGGGGATGCGCCGGCGAGCCGTACGGTGCAGGCCGCGGGTGCGGGTGACCGTTGAAAGTTCGTTCTTCAGGCGCGTGATGCGTTCGCCGATCAAGCGCCGGTCGATTTCGATTTGGGTTTCGCCCGGACCACCCAGGAAACCGAAGCCGCCGCGCTGGCGCTCCAGGTGGGTCCAGCTTCGCACCAGGCGGCTCTTTTGGTAAGACAAGTGGGCCAGCTCGACTTGTAACTGGCCTTCACGAGTCCGGGCCCGCGCCCCAAAAATTTCGAGAATCAGGCCTGTGCGGTCGATGACTTTGGCGTTCCAGGCCTTCTCAAGATTGCGCTGCTGACCTGGGGAAAGGTGCCCATCGACAACCGCCAGCTCGATCTTGTTTTCGGCAATAAAGTCGCCGAGCCGTGTCACCGTGCCCTCGCCCAAATAGGTAGCCGGGTTCGGCCGGGCTATGCTCACCGTTTCAGCATGAAGGACGTTTAGTCCGATCGCGGCCGCCAACCCACGCGCCTCTTCCAGGCGTGAGCGCTCGCCCAGGCCGCCATCCTCCGCCGGCCGCCATTTCGGGCGGGGATGAACGATGACAGTGGTCGTGGCGGCCTTGGATGTTTTGTGCAATTCAATCCTGGAGCGAGTGCGCGGGAGCAGCGAAGTTTATGAACTCGCTTCGTCCTTCGCCCCGCCGGCCTCATCTTTGGGTTCGAACAATTGAACCGGCGACGCCGGCATAACCGTCGAAATCGCGTGTTTGTAGATCAATTGAGTGTGGCCATCGCGCCGCAGCAACATCGAGAAATTGTCAAACCAGGTGACAATTCCCTGCAGCTTGACGCCGTTCACGAGGAATACGGTTACGGGAGTCTTTTGTTTGCGGATGGCATTGAGGAAGACATCTTGGACATTTTGTGCTTTTTCGGCGGGCATCGGAGCGGCACCTGTTCTTTGTTGTTATCGTTGCGGGCTTAGTCCCAAGGTACAGTGCTGTCGCTGGAATTGCGACATAAGCGCGCTTCCCGGAAAAATGGGCTTCCGGTCTTCCAACAGGAAGCGCGCTATTCGTATGAATCTAGACCCTTTCCCGGTTCAAGAGAACCGGGAAAGGGTCAAGGATTTTATCGGGAAAGGGGCAACCGCGTATCCTAGGCCGGTGATAGGCTAGCGCGTACAAGTCCCGCCAAAGCCCTGCAATCGGCCACAACGTGATCGGGCCGGTTAATTACATCCAGGCCATTTTCGCTCAAAGACCCGACAAAAACCGTGCGGCAACCTGCCGCGCGGCCACAAATCACGTCGATCGGCGCATCGCCGACGAACCAGACTTCGGGTCCGGCGGCAATCCCGCTCGGCTGCAAGGCAAGGTGGATGGGATCGGGTGCGGGTTTATCCCGGGCGGCGTCCTGAGCGCCGACGATACAACCAAACAGCGCGGTCCATCCCAAGTGTTCCGCCTCGGCGCGCAAAAACTTCCCGGTCTTATTGCTGACGACCCCGAGGTAAATGCCGGACCCGGCGGCGTCGCGAAGCAGATCCTCGGCGCCGGCGAGCGCCTGGAGCATTTCAATATGGACCTCGGCGAAGGCCCGGATGTAGATCTCGCCCGCCTCCTCCCAACGATCGCCGTAGATCAGGGGAAAGGTATCGCGCAGCGAACCCGCCACCCGCCGACGCAGCTCGGCATCGTCCCAAGGTTCCCGGCCCATGGCTTGCAGCGTAATGTTAGTGGCGCGGCCGATGCATGGCCATGAATCCACCAGGGTATTATCCCAGTCAAAGAGGATGGCCCGTGGACACGGGAGCTGCATGACCGACTCAGGCATTCCAAGCGCTCCCCGACAAATCCGCCGCGAGGCTGTCTATATAACCCTGATAGCGTTGGCGCAGTTCGCATGCGACGGTGCCGGGCACGCCGTTCGCCACGGGTTGTCCGTCGATCTGCACAACCGGCATGACAAACGTGGTCGTGCCGGTGAGGAAGACTTCCTTTGCCTTGCGTGCTTCCGCCAGAGTAAAGGGGCGTTCCTCAACGGCATATCCGGCCGCACGCGCGATCTTCAAGACTCGTCCGCGCGTCACGCCTGCCAAAATTGATGATGTCTCCGGGTGAGTTACAATAGTTCGCTCGGGTGTCACCATCCAAGCATTGGAGACGCTGGCCTCGGTAACGGTGCCCTCGGGCGTGAGAAGCAAAGCCTCAAATGCCTTGGCCTCGGCCGCCGCCTGTTTGGCTAGGGCATTTGGCAATAACCCCACGGACTTGATGTCGCAGCGCTTCCAGCGGGTGTCGGGCAATGAGATGACTTTCACGCCGGCCCGCGCCACGGTCTCGGCGGGACCGGCGCCGTGCCTGGCGGTGACGATCAGGCTCGGTTTGACGGCGGCGCTGGGAAAGGCGTGCGCGCGCGGCGCGACCCCGCGATTGATCTGAATATATACCGTGCCCTTGTCGAGCCAGTTGCGGCGAACAACTTCCCTCACGATGAATGCCAAGGCTCCGTTACTTACGGGTGGCCGAATGGCTAATTCCTTCAACGACCGGTTCAGCCGGGCGACATGCGCGGCGTAGTCCGCCGGCATTCCGTGCCAGATGCAAATGACCTCGTAAACGCCGTCGGCGAACTGGTGGCCGCGATCCTCAATATGAATTTGGGCATGCTTTTGCGGAAGGTAGCGGCCATTGACATAGGCAATGTGAGACATGAGGGTGGATCGTGGCTAGGAGGAAAACTGTTCAGATGGCGAGGGCGCCGCCGCCGCCGCCTCATGACCGTTGCCGCCATTCTCGCGGCGATTGCGGACATCGGTCGAGACGCCGAGAGACTTGAGCTTGCGGTGAAGCGCTGAGCGTTCCATGCCGACAAAATCGGCAGTTCGCGAAATATTGCCACCATAGCGTACAATTTGCGCAACCAGGTATTCGCGCTCGAACATCTCCCGGGCCTCGCGCAGGGGCAGCGTCATAATCTCGTCGGACCGTTGGAGTTTCAGGATCTGCGGTGTGTCGCTGTTGATATCGGTCGGCAGCATGTCGGCCCGGATCGGATCGTTAACTCCGCCCGGCGCCATGATCAGCAATCCTTCAATGACGTTGCGCAGCTGCCTGACGTTGCCCGGCCAAGGATAGCTCTGTAACGCGGCGACGGCGTCCTCGCCCAAGATCCGGCGCGGCAATCCCGCGGCAGCCGCGGCCCGGTCCATGAGGTGGCGGACAAGCTCGGGAATATCCTCACGCCGGTCTTCAAGCGACGGAACCAATACTGGAACCACGCTTAGGCGATAAAAGAGCTCCTCGCGGAATAGCCCTTTCTTGATCTCGGCTCTGAGATCGCGATTGGTGGTGGCAATGACGCGGACGTCGATATCCACTGCCGCGTGGCCGGTGAGGCGCTCGACCCGTTGGTCTTGAAGGATGCGGATGATACTTCCTTGCGTCGCCAATGGCATGTCGGCGACTTCGTCGAGCATCAGCGTGCCGCCGTCGGCGCGTTCCAAAAGGCCATTTGGCCCCTCCGCGCCGGGCGTGCCGAATAGGAGATCACTCATCCGGTCGGGATGTAATGACGCGCAATTGACGATGACGAATGGACTCTGCGCGCGCGGCGAATGCATGTGAATATTCCGCGCAACCACTTCTTTTCCGGATCCGGCCGGACCGATGATCAGCACGCGCGAGCCGGTCGGACCGACTCGATCGATCGTACGGCGCAATGCGGCGACCGCGGAGCACGAACCGATGAGCACGTCGGGCTGTCCGGCCCGGGTTTTAAGTTCCAGATTCTCGCGTTTGAGGCGGGCGGCCTCGAGAGCCCTCTCCAGTACGAGTAACAGGCGATCGGCCTCGAATGGCTTTTCGATAAAGTCGTAGGCGCCTTGGCGGATAGCTTCGACGGCAGTCGCAATAGTGCCGTGGCCCGATATCATCAGGACCGGCACTCCAGGGCGCATAGCTTTGATGGCTGCAAGGACCTCCAAGCCATCGAGCCGGCTGTTTTCAAGCCAAATATCCAGGATGACCGCCGCCGGCGCCCGCGCCTTGACCTGCTCTAGAGCTAAGTCGCCCGATTCCGCGGCGCGCGTGGCAAAGCCTTCGTCCTGGAGTATCCCGGCGACCGCCGAGCGAATGTCGGCCTTGTCGTCAACAATCAAGATATCGGCGATCGCGGATGGGTTCTGCGCCATGGCCGTTACTCTCCCGCCCGGACGGCGTGGCCGCGCACCCCGGAGCCGGGGCCCGCCGAAGTCATTGTCGCCAGCGTCGACGGGAAATGCAGCGTGACTTGAGCGCCTTCGCGCGAGCCGCCCAGATCCGAGCCAGGCAGATCCTCTAGCGTCACCCGCCCGCCGTGGTCCTCGATGATCTTCTTGACGATCGCGAGTCCCAGGCCAGTGCCTTTCGCCCGCGTCGTGACGTAGGGTTCCGTCAAGCGTTCGCGCTCCGCCTGCGGTAAACCAACGCCATTGTCGACGACACTGATAACCGTCTCGGTTTCGCATTGCTTGATGCTCGCGGCAATTCGTCCCTGCCCGGCTTGCCCGGGAGCCGGCGCTCCAAACCGCGCGTCGATGGCCTCCACGGCGTTTTTCAAGACGTTGGTTAAGGCTTGGCCAACCTGGCGTGCATCGCAACGCATCAAGAGCTGCCCGGCTGGAGTTTCAATTTCAAAGGTGATCTGCGGATAGGCGTGGCGCTGCAGCATGACGGCGTCACGGACAACGGCGGCCAGGTCGGTGGACTTGAGCACCGCGCTCGGCAGCCGCGCGAACGCCGAAAACTCATCGACCATGTGGCCAATATCACCAACATGACGAATGATCGTGTCGGTGCATTGACTGAGCAAGCCTGAATCGTCGCCCAGCTTGTCCAAATACTTTCGCCGCAGTCGTTCCGCCGAGAGCTGAATCGGAGTCAGTGGGTTCTTGATTTCGTGAGCAATGCGACGCGCCACGTCGGCCCAGGCCGCCTTGCGTTGCGCCGATTGCAATGCGGTGATGTCGTCAAACGTCACGACATATCCATAGATGTCGGCCTGAACCTGCTCACCCGACATACGCACGAGGAAGGTTTTTTGGGTGCTGCCCTCGACAATCTGTACTTCTTCTTGAATGGTTTTTTGCTGAGAGTTCTGGACTTCGGCCAACATCCGGGCAAACGCGGGTACGACTTCGGCGAGCGGCCGACCGATCGCCTTGGTGAGGTCGATGCTGAGCAAGACCGAAGCCGAGCGGTTTGGCAACGTAATGTGCCCGCGCGGGTCAAGGCCGATGACGCCGGCGCTCACTCCAGCCAGAACCGTTTCGGTAAACCGCCGGCGCTCATCCAACTGCGCATTGGTGTCGCGCAATGCAGTTTGCTGCTCGTCGAGCCGCTTGGTCATGCGGTTAAACGACCGCCCGAGATAAGCCAATTCGTCACCGATATCAGATTCCCGCACACGGACAGTCAAATCCCCGCCGCGCACGCGCTCAGATGCGTTGATCAACTCGATGATTGGCCTCGCGAGCCGCGTGGCCAGTGCCAGGCCGAACCACACCGACACCAAGAGCAGGAGCAAAGCGACGACGCTAAACAGGAGTGTAAAGCTCACTTCCAAATCGGACCTCGCGCCTTCAAGTCGCAAATATTCAGATACGGCCTCCTCCGTTCGTGAAAGGCGCGCGAGCACATTAGCGTCGACGAAGCGTCCAACCAGAAGATATGCCGCGGGATAGGATTCAAGTTTCACAAGTGCCCGCACGCGATCGGAACTCTGACCGGTCAGCACCGCCACCCGCCCGATATTCGCTGTCGCGATGGCGGCGAAGGGAACTTGCTCGCCGGTCTGAAGCGCGAAGGTATAGCCGGCTTTGGCAAGAACCTTCAGGTCGTTGGCAAAGATAACGGCTTCAGTTAGTCCGCGGAACGCAGCTTGAGTCGAAAGGAATGAATCTCGCAGCCGCTGATCGCCGCTGCTCAGTTGCACCCACTGTCGATTGATGTCGTTGGCAACGGCCAGCGCGTCGGCCTTGATCGCCTGCTGGTGTTCCGCCAAGTAAGCGCGCGCGATCGCAGCCGACTCAGTGACGGCAGTCTTTACTCGCTCGCCAAACCAAGCCTGAACGCCGAACGTAAAGAACAAAGTCGAGAATATGGCGATGAGCACAGTGGGCGTCATGGCGATGACGCCGAAGAGAACCACCAGTCGGACATGCAGGCGCGATCCCATGGTTCCGGCGCGGTGCGCCCGCCATAGCCGAACCAGGCGTGTGGCCACCAGCACCGTCAATCCGAGCACAATCAAAAGGTCGACATTGAGAAGGATCAGCGTCGCCGTGGCGTTCGGTCCCTCGGATCCTAAGCCGGTCATCGAGGCGTAGGTCGCAATACCTGACGCCAGCGCGCCCGCGGCCAAAACAATCGCGAGGGTGTCGACCATGTTTACTTGCCGGAGGCGCGCAAGGATGCGCGCGCGCAACGGCAGGACCGAACCCACTAAGGAGGGACCAGCTGCGTCCGCGGTGAGATCAATGGCGTCGGTGCTCATCGTCTGCCCGCCCGGTTACTTGACGCCGCGCATAACGCCAATATCCAGCTCCCGGATTTTCTTACGCAAGGTATTGCGATTTAGTCCGAGCACATCCGCCGCTTTCACTTGATTTCCGCGCGTGGCAATCAAGGTTAAGGTGATGAGCGGGCGCTCGAGTTCGCGTAGCACGCGGTCATAAAGGCCGCGTGGAGGCAACGCGCCGTTGTGGCCGTCAAAGTAGTCGTGCAAATGTCGCTCGATGGTGCCGCTCAACGTCGCCGACTGGCTTTCTTCGCCGAACTGTGCGGACGCCGCGCCGGCAATTTCCAACTCGACGACGTCTACGCCAATCACGGGCTCGTTGTAGAGCGCGACCATTCGCTTCATCATGTTTTCAAGTTCACGAACGTTACCGGGCCAACGGTGATTCTTGAGACGTTCCATGGCCGCCGGTTCCAAGGCTTTCGACGGCAGGCCTTCGCTCGCGCTTTGGGCAAGGAAATGGTTGACGAGTTCCGGAATATCTTCCAAACGCCGGCGCAACGGCGGGATGCGGAGCGGAACCACGTTCAGTCGGTAAAACAGATCCTCGCGGAACATGCCGACCTTGATGAGTTGGGTAAGATCGCGGTGCGTGGCCGCGACAATGCGGGCGTTGGCCTTGATCGGTGTGCGGCCGCCGACGCTGGTGTAACGACCATCCTGCAAGACCCGCAAAAGCCGGGTCTGCGCCTCCGGCGGCATGTCGCCGATTTCATCGAGAAATAGTGTACCGCCCTCGGCTTGTTCGAAGCGGCCGGACACACGGCTCAGGGCGCCGGTGAATGAACCTTTCTCATGGCCGAACAATTCGCTTTCAATCAACTCGCGGGGAATCGCCGCCATATTGACCGCGACGAAGGGTCCGCTGCGCCGACGCCCGAAATCGTGAAGCGCACGCGCCACCAACTCCTTGCCCGTCCCGGATTCGCCCGTGATCATGACCGTAAGATCGGTGTTCATCAGTCGGGCGACGGCCCGGTAAATATCTTGCATCGCCGGCGAACGGCCGACGATCGGAAGGCGCTCGGAGCCAAAATCGCTGGCGGGCGCCCGGTCACTGGGCTTCGTCGCCAGCGCGCGGTTGACGACAGCGACCAGTTCGCCGAGATCAAACGGCTTGGGCAGATATTCGAATGCGCCCCGCTCGGCGGCCCTTACGGCAGTCAGCAGCGTGTTCTGGGCGCTCATGACGATGACGCGAAGGTCCGGGCGTAGCTTCCTAATCCGCGGAAGCAAATCCAGACCGTTTTCATCAGGCATGATGACGTCGGTAATGACAAGATCGCCAATGCCATCCGATACCCAGCGCCAAAGCGTCGCCGCATTTCCCGTGGTCCGCACATCATAGCCGGCGCGTCCTAAGGCCTGCGTCAGGACCGTGCGGATGCTGTTATCGTCGTCGGCGATGAGGACCGTGGCGGCATTCATCAAGCTTCTCCCGTGACGATCGGCAGCATGATTTTGAAAATCGTGCGCGACCGCGCACTCTCGAATTCGATAATGCCGCCGTGATCGCTGACAATCTTCGCGACCAGGGCGAGACCGAGGCCACTGCCCTTGGGCTTGGTCGTCACGAACGGGTCGAACAGATACGGGCGCAGGTCTTCAGGAATGCCTGGACCATTGTCCTGCACAGAAACCACCAGCGGCAATTGGATGCGTCCCTGACTGCCCGAGACGGCGACGCGCACACCTGGTTGGAAAGACGTCGAAAGCATAATTTCACCGCCCTTGGCGGGCGCGGCTTCGGCGGCATTCTTGATAAGGTTGAGAATCACCTGAACCAACTGATCGTGGTTACCGTTGACCGGCGGGAGCGACGGGTCATAGCGCTCAATGAATCTTATCGACGCGGCAAATCCGTTTTCGGCGACTCGGCGGACGCGTTCCAGCACAGCGTGAATGTTCACTGGCGCCCGCTCCAGCGGACGGTCGTCGGAAAACACTTCCATACGATTGACAAGAGCGACAATGCGGTCGGCCTCGTCGCAAATCAATTGCGTCAACTTGCGGTCTTCTTCGGCGGCGCTTTGCCCAAGCAATTGCGCGGCTCCGCGAATGCCCGACAACGGATTCTTCACCTCATGTGCCAGCAGAGCAGACATGGCGGTCATTGAGCGCGCGGAGTTGCGGTGCTCCAACTGCTGCCCGATTTTGATGGCGCGCGTCTGCTCCTGCAGCGAGATAACCAGCCAGCCGGGCGTGTCGACGATCGGCGCTACATGGACCGACATTGTGCGTACGCCGGTTTTGGGAGTGTCGAGGACCACGCCGTAGGCCGACATGGGCGCGTCCTCGGCCGCCGCTTGTTCGACGAGAGCGAGAAGCGGACCGTTGGGCGGTAAAATGGCCGCGAGCGGCTCGCCCGTAAGCATCGGCGCACTGCTTTGAAACAACTGCTCGGCGGCGCTATTGGCGTAGCGAATGGCTTTGGTCTGATCGACCACCAATGTGGCCGAAGGCAGCGCGCTGAGCACAGTTTCGGCGCTCAACCCGGGAGCGTCCGTATTCGCGACACCTTGTCTAAGAAAGGCAAAGGGCGCCGGCATTAGGCTGCTTCCTTTAGGTTCGAGTGCTCGGCCGGAAACTCTCCTGAGAAGATTCGGACGATATGGGCTCTAACGACATTCGGATCGGCCTCGCAATTGACCGCTACGCGGAATGCATTTGCGCCATTAAGACCAGCCACGGACCAGGCCAAATGCTTGCGCGCGATCCGCACCCCGGGTTCACGACCATAGTGCGATAACAGGGCCTCGTAGTGCTCAAGCATGACAGCGCAACGCTCGGTCTCAGTTGGCGCGGCCAAAGCCTTACCGGTATCCAAGAAGTGCTGCACTTGGGCCGGGAACCATGGCCGGCCGAAGGCGCCGCGGCCAATCATCACGCCGTCGGCGCCGGACAAGCGCAACAGTTCTGCCGCGTGCTCCGGCGTCGTGACGTCACCATTGCCGACCACCGGAACCCTCACGGCGTCCTTGACCTTGCGGATGAAGCGCCAATCCGCTGCCCCGCTGTAAAGCTGCTGGCGCGTGCGGCCGTGGATGGTGATGAGCTGTATGCCGACGGCCTCGGCGCGCCGGGCAAGCGACGGCGCGTTTAAGCTGTCATGATCCCAGCCCATGCGCATTTTCAAGGTGACCGGGATCGTCACCGCCTTGACCACGGCTTCAATAATGCGCGCGGCGTTGTCCTCGTCGCGCATCAGCGCCGAACCGGCCATGCTGTTGACGACCTTTTTGACCGGGCAACCCATATTGATATCGATCAGGGCGGCCCCCCGGTCCTGGTTCATGCGCGCGGCCTGGGCCATCACCTCCGGCTCGCAGCCGGCCAATTGCACGGCCATAGGCGCCTCGTCGGCGCAATTGGTGCTCATGCGCAAGGTTTCGCCGTGGGCGCGGACCATCTGCGCGCCGGCAATCATTTCAGAGTAGACCAGCCCGCAACCAAACCGCTTGACCAGGCGGCGGAATGGCCGGTCCGTGACGCCGGACATGGGCGCGAGCAGAACGTTGCCCGCGACCGCCAATGGCCCAATGCGAAGCCGAGCTGTTGCCATATATCTCGCCGTTGTCCCGTTAGTGCCCGGGCTGTTGCGCCCCAGCCACTGCATAAAACTTAGGCATTTGCCCAAGAACCTCCGTGAAAATCAAGGACATTCAGGGGGTGTGGCTAAATCGCACTACATCTTGGCAACACATGGGTTAAGACCCGGGATTATGCCCCGGAAAGCTGAGCCCGGTTTTCTGCTGGCCCCAGGCCCGTATCTTGAAGGGCGAACCCCGCCGCAGCACGCCGATGATCGGCGCAAGGCATTGATATGAGATTTTTTATTCGGCGCGGTGATACCGGGGCGCCGTCAAGGCTTCAGGCTCAAAACACAAATTGCTTGGGCGCACGGCAGTTCTTAGTCTGCGCGGTCCCTCCCCGTTCGTGAACAAGGTAATCCGGTGACCATCTGCGCTGCCCTGATTGTCGCCGCCGGCCGCGGACAGCGGTTTGGCGGTGATCTGCCCAAGCAGTATGCCCGGCTCAAGGGCGAGCGCCTGCTACGGCGGACGCTACGGGCCTTCTGCGGCCATCCCAAGGTTCAGCGCGTGGTCGTCGCCATCCACCCCGAGGATGCCGCGATCTTCGCCGAAGTAGCCGCGGGGTTCGCGCGCGTGAGTGCCGTCCACGGAGGAGCCACGCGTCAAGACTCCGTCCGCCTGGGCCTTGAGGCCCTGGGCGCCGACGCGCCGGATTTAGTTCTCATCCATGACGGCGCCAGGCCGATGGTCTCGGCCGGACTAATTGACGCGGTTATCGCAGAGCTCAGCGCTGGTCCTGGCGCGGCCGATGGAGTTCTGCCCGCGCTCGCGGTTATCGACACCATGAAACGCCTTGGCGCCGATGGCCGGATTTGTGAGACCTTGTCCCGTGAAAATCTTGTGCGCGCTCAAACGCCGCAGGGTTTCCGCTTTCGGGCTATTCTCGAAGCGCACCGAAAGTTTGCCGGTGAGTCCCTGACCGACGATGCCGCCGTCTTGGAACGCGCTCAGGGCCAGGTCGTGACAGTCCCCGGTGATGAAACCAATATCAAGGTTACGACCATGGAAGACCTCGCCCGCCTTGCGGCCGTATTGACTGAGAACCGCACGGGCCAGGGCTTCGACGTCCATCGCTTCGGACCCGGCGATCACGTGATGCTATGCGGCTTAAAAGTACCCCATTCACAGGGACTCATTGGCCACTCCGATGCCGACGTTGCGCTGCACGCCGGCACCGATGCCATCCTCGGGGCTTTTGGCGCCGGCGACATCGGCCAGCATTTCCCGCCGTCCGACCCCAGATGGCGCGGCGCCGCGTCGGACAGGTTCGTACGTCACGCCTACGATTTACTGCTCGAGCGCGGCGGTGCGCTGATCCACCTGGACTTCACGATTATTTGCGAACGCCCCAAGGTCGCCCCCCACCGCGCGGCGATGGTGGCTTCAGTGGCGCGCATCCTCAGCATCGATCAGAGCCGCGTCAGTGTCAAAGCCACGACGACCGAAGGCCTAGGATTCACCGGCCGTCAGGAAGGTATCGCCGCCCAAGCGGTGGCGACGATTAGATTCTAGAATTCTCGTTCCGAGATCGGCGCCGTTGAGTCGTCTTACATCCCGACTTTGCGGCGACTGGCTTTTGCCATGCGCTCAAGATTGCCGAGTTCGCGTTTGATGGTCTTGCCGCCCTTCGCGACCATTTTTTTGCCAGCGACGTCAGCTGGCCCGCGAGCACATTGATGTCCTTGCCGACGCTCTTTTCGAACTGCTTGGCCCGCGCCTTAAGGACCTTGGCCTTTCCCCTCGCCGCGGTCTTGGCCCGCGACATGAGCGCCTTGACCGAACTTCTTAACGGCCTGAACCTTGCTTTTCACTTTGGATTCTGCTTTGCGCACTTTGGTTCGCGCAGACTTCCTAGCAGCAGCCATATTCAACCTCACTGTTGTAATTGCGGGACGAAACTATCAGAACTGAGCGATCGGCGTGAACGTCATTCAATAACACCGGTTCAGCCGGTCTCGCGATGGATCCACGCCAGGTAGTCGGGCAGGCCTGAAACCATGGCGTATACGGCCACACAAGGCACGTCGTAGCTGTGTAATTCCTTTACCCGAGCGATAACCTTCTCAGTGAGTTCGCCTCGGGTTTTGGCGATCAACACTATTTCTTGGGTTTCCTCAACTTTGCCCTGCCATTTGTAGATAGACAGCGATTCACTGAGGATGTTGGCGCAGGCGACCAGTCTCTCTTCCACCAGGGCTCGGGCGATACTCACAGCCTCGGCGCGAGAGCCGGTTGTAACGTAGATCATGCAAGTGCCGCCGGGGTCGGGTTGTGATGTCATTTGCCCGCCGAAGCCACCATAATTAGACTAGCGAAAATTTGACCTTCAAGAATAATTCACGTCTTGGCACAAGGATGCCGAGTTCACGCGCGATCGAGTTTAGCGTCGAAACCGCGCAAAACAATACGGATAGGAATCCCGTCATGGACGGAGGCGAGCACGCGATTGTCCGACTCTCCCCGGCGCAGCGAAAGTGGCTGGATCGCGGGCTGTCGCAACCCGGCGGCAAGTTGCCGCTGTTCGACGCCGAAGGCCGTAAGATCAATTCTCAGGTCGTTAAAAAATGCGTTGATGAAGGATGGGCCGAGCCGTGGTTCGCCAATCAACTTAAGCCTGAGTGGACGGTGTGCAAGCTCACGCCGGCGGGGCGAACGGTTCTTCAGCAGTCATCATGACGTGGTAGCGTTTTCTTGCGCGAAAACGTACTAAGCCGACAATTCCAGCGATTCGCCCGGGCGCGGGGCTGTGCCCGAAACCGAGAAGAAGCTTTTGGCATATCGACCCGTCGCGGCGGCGTATTCCGGCGCGCGGACTGACACCTCCTGCGCCGAAGTTCTTGCGGCCTGCTAAAGCCGCTCGTGCTTGGATTGCAGGCCTGCCAGACTCGGCCTCGGGTGATCGAGCGCCTGGTGCAGCTGCCAGCGCCAAGCGTCCCTGACACTCTATCTAGAGTCCTGTGTCGGGCCTTCCCGGCCTGACGGGGAATGGACCCAACGCACCCTTATTCTGATAGCTGACCAGCTCCGGGAGGCGCTTGACCTGTGCAATGCCGACAAGGCGATCAGGGCGATAGTCAAAGAAACTCGACACTAAAAAGGGGGCTGAGTTTCTATGCGGCTGATAGGGCTATTACCGGCAAAAATAAGCGGATTGGGTTGTGGCGTAGTTGTGGC
>SHVO01000038.1 GCA_009694245.1 Rhodospirillaceae bacterium
CTACGAATCCGAAGCCGATCAGATCGCCGCCGGCCAGGCGCGCTGGGATCGTGAAACCCGCGGGCCCCATGTCGGCGCAAACCCCGAGCGCCGCGAACCGTTCCAAACCCAGGCCCTGAAGTGGGAGATCAAGCCCACCTACACCCCCGCCGATCTCGCGCGCAGTGGGTTCGATTACACCGCCGACCTCGGCTTTCCCGGCGAGTACCCCTACACCCGCGGCACCGATCCGAACGGCCATCGCTCGAAATTGTGGACCATGACCCAAGTCACCGGCTTCGGCAAAGGCGAGGCTTGGGCCAAGCGCGCGCGCTACATGCTCGACCAAGGGCTGCAGGGCCTGATTCTCGAGTACGACCTCGCCACGACCAACGGCTACGACAGCGATGATCCTATAGTCGAGGGTGAAGTGGGCCGCGCCGGCATGGCGCTCGACAGTCTTGAGGATCTTGAGCGCGCCTTCGACCTGCCGTTCGACAAATTGAAATACCTCATGAGCGTGTGCAACGCGCCACAGCCGGTGAATCTCGCCATGATCATCGCCGCCTTGGAGCGCAAGGGCGTCAACCCGCGCGATTTCGTGCTGCATATCGTCAACGGCATCCTGATCGAATACACCTGCGTCGGCCGCTACATTTACCCGCCCGAGCACGGCCTGCGGATCGCCACCGACTGCATCGAATACATCATCCGCCATCACCCCAACTGGGCGCCGATCTCGATTATTTCCGCACAGTTGCAGCCCGCGAAAGCCAATCCGGTGCAGGAGTTGGCGTTCTCATTGTCGATCGCCATGGCCTATATCGACGCCACTCTGAAGCGCGGCTTCGACATCGACACCGTGGCGCCCTATTTCCATTTTGTCGTCAATGTCGACATGGATTTCTTCGAGGGCGTCTGCAAGCTGCGCGCCTTCCGCAAACTGTGGGCGCGATTGATGCACGAACGCTACGGCGCGACCAAGCCGGCGGCTTTGAAGATCCGCATGATGACATCCCCGACCACGACGGCGCTGACGCTGCAACAACCCCTCAACAACATTGGCCGCCTTGCCATCATGGCCACGGCCTGTGCTTTAGGTGGTGCCGGCGAGAACATGACCACACCGCTGCACGACGAAGCCCACGCCCTGCCGGCGGAGGAAGCCATACGCGTCGGCGCGGCCCTGCAGCACATCGTCGCCCATGAAACCGGCGTCGCCGACACCATCGATCCGCTGGCGGGCTCCTATTACGTCGAGACCCTGACCAAACAAATGGAAGAAGCCGCCATGGCCGAGATCGAGCGCATCAATGCCATCGGCGGTGCATTGGAAGCCATTAAGACCGGATACTTCCAGCGCGCGCTCGGGCGCGAGCAATACCTTCGCAATAAAGACGTCGAAGAAGGCCGGCGCAAATGGGTGGGCGTCAATCATCTCGTCTTGAAAGAGGAAAAGCGCGAAATCGAAATTTTCCGCCTCGACGACACCTTGGAGGCAGAGGAGGTGGCGAAAGTCCGCACCCTCAGGGCCAAGCGAGATAACAGCCGCGTGGCCAAAGTGCTGGAGGCCGTGCGCACCGCCGCCCGCAATGGCGACAACCTCGTCCCACCCTGCTTGGAGGCCGTGAAGGCGCTCGCGACTCACGGCGAGATTTGCAACGCCATGCGCGACGTGTTCGGTGTCCACAGGCCCGATTCGCAGCTCGGGGGCTTCTAACGCATGAATGCGTTCGCGCCGCGCCCCTTGAGGGTGCTGCTCGCTAAATTGGGCATGGATACCCATACCGTAGGCGTGACGGTCATCGCCCATGCCCTGCGCGAAGCCGGAATGGAGGTTATTTTTGCCGGGCTCAAACAGACGCCGGAAATGGTCGCCAACGCCGCCATCCAAGAAGACGTCGATGTCGTCGGCATCAGCACGCTTTCTGCGGGTCACACCCGAACCTTGCCGCGCCTCGCGGCGCTCTTGCGGGAGATGGGGGCCGGCGACAAGTTATTGTTGGCAGGCGGCGTGATCCCCGAGGAAGACGTGCCCTTTCTGACCGCGGCCGGCGTACAAAAGATTTTCACCATGGGCTCCGACACCCGCGACATCGTCGCCTATCTGCAGGCCTGGTGGAGCGAGAAGCTGGCCTCTGAAACCGCCCCATGATGAAAAGCGTCGCTTTACTGCCGCGGAAAGCCGACGCCACGCGGCCTGCGTTTCATGCCTACTACGAGAGCAACCATGCGCCGTTGGCGCTCAAGCACTTCCCCTTTGCTAAATACGTGCGCAATCACCTGGCTCCAGAGACGCCGGGGGATCTTGGATTCGATACCATCTCGGAATTCTGGTCGCGGGACTTTGCCAAGATCCGGGAATTGATGGCTGGCGAGATCGGGGCCGTGATGAGGGCGGACGAAGCCAAATTCATGGGGAAGAACATTTGCTCGTCGTCGTCGGAGGAGCATCTGTTACGGGGAATTCCGCGCCAGAGCGACGCCGGCGCCGTCAAGACGGCCTTGCTCCTCAAGCGCGCGGGTGGGCCAAGCGAAGGCACGCTCAAGACCTGGGGCGCGGCACTCGCCGCCGATCGCGTCAACCTTGATTTGCTGTCGCCCTGGCCCGGCGGCATCTGGCCCTTTGACGCTATTGCGTGGATCTGGAATCCCCACGGGGCGCTCGGCGCCCCGCCGGCCGGCACGACCCTATGGGCGACGGTTTCGGTGAAGGCCCACGAGACGTCTCTGGATACGCGCTAAGAGGCTTCGCTCTACTCAGCCGGTGCCAACTCGGTCTGGCGCGCGCTGGTGGCCTCGGCGCGGTGATCCTGGGCGATCAGGGTGTAAACCACCGGAAGCACGAATAGCGTAAACAGCGTGCCCACGCTCATGCCGCTGGCGATCACCAGGCCGATGGAGAAGCGGCTGGCGGCACCGGGGCCGCTCGCGAACACCAGCGGCAGCACGCCCAACACCATCGCCGCCGTGGTCATCAGGATCGGACGCAAGCGGACGCGCGCGGCCCGTTCAATCGCCGAGCGGCGGTCGAGGCCCTCGCGGCGCTGGAGATCGTTGGCAAAGGTCACCATCAAGATGCCGTGCTTGCTGATAAGGCCGATCAGTGTCACCAGCCCTACCTGCGTATAAATATTGATGGTGGCGCCATTAACGTGAAACACGTTGTGCAAGAGCGGCCCAAAGTAGAGTGGGATGAGCGCCCCGCAAATCGACATCGGCACGCTCACCAGCACCACCAAGGGATCGCGCAGGCTTTCGAATTGCGCCGCCAACACCAGATAAATAATGATAAGGGCGAAGACGAAGGTACCCACCAAGGCGTTACCTTCCTGCATGAACTTGCGCGACTCACTCAAATAGTCGTGCACAAATCCCGCCGGCAGGCGGCTAGCCAGCTGCTCGAGGTACATCACACCCTCCCCGAGCGTTACCCCTTGCGCGGGGGCGGCCGAGAACGTCGCGGCATTGAGCTGGTTGTATTCCGAGCGGAGGTTGGGCGTGGCCCCGAAATCCAGCGTTACAAAGGCCGACAGCGGCACCTGCTGGCCGTTGGCGGCGGTCACGTTGAACTGCGTTAGGCTTTGCGCGTTCAAGCGCTGCTCGCGCGCGACCTGCGGGATGACCTGGTATGATTTTCCGCTCATGGAAAATAGATTGACGTAATTCTCACCCACGAGCCCCGCCAAAGTCCCGGCCACGGCCTGCATGTTCACGCCCAGGGTGTTGGCTTTGGCGGCATCCACCTTCAAGCGGATTTCGGGTTGATTGAAGTCGAGATCGCTGTCGGTATACAGAAACAAACCGCTCTTGCGCGCCTCGGTCTTGAGATTGTCCATCACTTTGAAGATGGTCTCATAGTCGGCGATCCCCGCCACCACCATCTGGATGGGCGGTCCGAAGGTGCCGGGAAGCAGCGGCGGAAGCTGAGGCGTCGCCCGGACCCCGGTAAGCTTCGACAACGGACCCGCGACGGCTTGGGAGATTTCTTCGGTGGTTCGCTTGCGGTCGTTCCAGTCGGAATACCCCATCAGCAGCATGCCGGAATTCACACCGTTCATGCCGTTGATGTTGACGAAGCGCGTCATCTCCGGGACGTTCTGCTTCAGAATCTCGGCCCCTTGGCGGCCGTAAGCCGTGGTGTAATCGAGATTGGCGTATTGCGGCCCCTTGAACGGCACGAAGGAAAAGCCCTGATCCTCGACGGGCGCCAGTTCGGACTTCGATCCGGTATACAGAAAATAGACGCTGCCGAAGATGACAGCGGCAAACAGCAGCGCCGCTGGACGGTAATCGAGCACCGTACTTAAGCGCCGACTATAGGCCGCGGTGATACGCGTATAATACTGCTCGACGATACGCGCGAAGCCGCTCTCGTCCATGTTGCGGGTCAGCAGCATCGAGGTCAGCATCGGCGATAGCGTCAGCGCGACCAGGCCGGAAATAACGACCGCGCCCGCCAAGGAGAAGGCGAACTCTTTGAAGAGCGTGCCCGTGATGCCGGTCAAGAAGCCGATGGGGGCGTAGACCGCGGCCAAGGTGATGGTCATGGCGATGACGGGCCCGACGAGTTCGCGGGCGCCGATTAAGGCCGCGGCCAAGGGATTGTGGCCTTCGTGAACGTGACGATGGACATTCTCAACGACGACGATGGCGTCGTCCACGACCAGCCCCACCGCTAGCACCATCGAGAGCAGCGTCAGCAGGTTGATGGAAAAGCCAGCCGCCAGCATGAGCGTACCGGCGCCAACCAGGGACAACGGGATGGCGATGACCGGGATCATGACCGCGCGGAACGTGCCGAGTGACACGTAGATGACAAGCATGACCACGAGGGTGGCCTCGATGAGCGTCTTTACGACCTCGGTGATCGAGGTGCGGACGAAAACGCTGCTGTCGAAATTGAGCCGCATATGAAGACCTGGCGGCAGCGCCGGTTTGAGCAGTTCAAGCTTTTCCTTCACGCCGTCGGAGATCGTCAGCGGATTGCCGGAGGGCGACGGCTGCACCAGGACCTGAATTCCGGGCTTGCCGTCGACACTCATGTTGGAGGAGGCGTTTTGAGCATCGAGTTCGACCTTGGCGATGTCGCTCATACGCACGACCGTGCCGCCCACTTGCTTCACGATCAGGGTCTTGAATTGATCGACGTCGACAAGGCCGGTGTTGGTGGTGATGTTGGTGACCGTGAACAACCCCTTCGCCTGCCCCGGGGCCGATTGCACGTTGTTGGCCTGAAGGGCGGCGGCCACGTCCTGGCCGGTAATGCCGCGGGCGGCCATGCGGTCGGCGTCCAGCCAAAGCCGCATGGCGAAATTTTGGCCACCCTGAAGATCCGACGACGCCACGCCCTCCACCGTGGCCAGCAGCGGCTGCACCACGCGCACGACGAAATCGGAGACCTGGGTGATGCTCATGTCGTCGCTCCAGAAAGCGATGAACATCACCGGGTTGCCGGCCGTGTTTTGCTTGAAGATGACGGGGTCGTTGGAGCCGCGCGGGATCAGGTTCTTAACCTGTTGCACCTTGCTCATGATCTCCGTGAGCGCCTTATTGGGGTCGTAGTTGAGCTTGAGGTAGGCGGTAACGTTGCTGCGTCCTTGGCTCGAGGACGCGGTCATATAGTCGATGCCCTCGGCCGACGAAATCGCCTGCTCCATGGGCGTTGTGATGAAGCCCTGCATCAGCGCCGGCGACGCGCCGGGATAGCCGGTGCTCACGCTAATCTGGGCGGCGTCGTAACGAGGAAATTGGCGAAGTTCCAATCCGGTCAATGACCGAAGGCCCACAAAGAAGATGAGCAAACTCAGGACAACGGCCAGTACCGGCCGGCGAATGAAGAGATCAGTGAATACGGTCTTCATGGGCGCCTCTCCCGCGCGACGCTTAATAGCGACTAGTCGATGGTGGCGTGGTCAGCGGTGAGTTCCCGGCAATCGTCACGACCGCGCCATCATTAAGTTTGAGCTGACCGGCCGAGACCACCCGATCGCCCTCCGACAAGCCCGAAATCACGGACACCTTGCCGTCGAAACGCTGGCCGGTCTTCACGCTCACCCGGTTGACCTTCGTGACCGTCTTGCCCGAAGGGTCGGTGGTTTCCGCGATTACAAAAGCGGATTCACCATACAGGCTAAAGTCCACGGCGGTTTCGGGAACCACGACGGCGTGCAATTCCTTAAGTACGACGGCCTCGGCCCTGGCGAACATCCCTGATCGGAGCGCACGCTCAGGGTTTGGCAGCGTCGCCTGAACGAGAAGCGTGCGCGTCTGAGTGCTGATTTGCGGCTCAATGGCCGTGATCTTGGCGTCGAAGACGCGGTCGGGGAAGGCATCGGCCCGCACCCGCGCCGGCTGGCCGGTATGAACCTCGTTGGCGACCTGTTCCGGCAAGGTAAAGTTCACCCAGAGCGTCGAAGGGTCTGTGAGAGTCACGATCGATGCCCCGGGCGTGAGATAAGCCCCGACCTCGATCTGGCGCACGCCGAGTTCGCCATCGAACGGCGCTTTGATCAACATCTGGTCGATCTGCGCCTTGGCCTTGGCGATGCCAGCATTGGCCTGCGCCAGTGTGGATTGACTTTGATCGAAGGACTGGCGGCTTTGAATATTGCGCGCCGACAGTTCTTGGGCGCGCTGGAGATTCAATGTTGCCAGCTGACGCTGGGCTTCAAAGTTCGCCAAGTCCGCGCGCAAGGGTGCGTCGTAAAGCTGCACCAGGGGATCGCCCGCCTTGACCTTGGCATTGGGTTCGAAGAACACCTTCACCACGCGTCCGCCGACTTCGGGCGACACGGTGACCTGGTGGACCGCCTGCAAGGTGCCGATGCCCGAGAGGAGCTGCGGCACGGCTTCGACATGGGCCTCGGCGATTTCAACGGTGATTGGCGGACGCGGCGCACTCAAGAAAGTGCGCATCATACCGGACGTCATGCGCTGGTAGCCGTAGAAGCCGGCCACAATCACCGCCAGTACGGCAGCCGTCAGACCTACCGCCCGCCACTGACGGCGCGGAGGGACCTGGGATGTGCTCAGGAGTTGGTCCGAAGGTCCGCGATCGACATGCATAATAAAGAGCCCACATAAAACGCCAGCTAGGCGGTCAGCGCGCACCCTCAAAGGGCGGCGGTTTGCGGGACAACGATTAACTTAGCGGGCGCAACAAGGCCAGCAAACGTCTGCAACAGACGGTTACAAGGGGCCAAATCAGGCCTCTACGGGAGCCTCAATCACGCCCCACGCGGGGCAGGGGTGCCTCCCCCAAAGGCGTCGGGCTAACCGCCGCGGATCGCCGATGTGGCGATCGGAGCCACTCCGCCCCGGGAGATGCCTTGCGTGCGAATATCGGTGATGGCAGCCGCACGAACTGTCGAGCCCGCCGGCATTTATTCTTCACCGAGGGAATCCGCCGATCCGCGCCAGCATCGCAGCGCCTGGTCGCGGCTCACGCGCCGGTTCTAGGGCGATCATTGCTTCCTTCCCAGCGAAGGTTCAGTGAATTCGCGCCCGTGCTATAACGCGCCATGACCATCCAGGCCCTTCGCACCGACGAGGCGCGCTTTGCGCATCTGCCGGGCTTTCCCTTCTCCGCCCACTATTTCGATTCCCTACCCGGCTTCGAAGGGTTGCGTATGCACTATCTCGATGAAAACCCGGGGGGACGGCCGGGAGGGCAGTACGTCTTTCTGTGCCTGCACGGCCAGCCGACGTGGAGCTACCTCTACCGGCGCATGATCCCAATATTCACCGCCGCGGGGCACCGCGTCGTAGCCCCGGATTTTTTTGGGTTTGGGCGTTCCGATAAGCCCGCCGCAGAGTCGGCTTACACCTTCGACTTCCACCGCGACACGTTGCGGCGATTCATTGAAGCGCTCGATCTCAAGAATATCGTCCTGGTCTGCCAGGATTGGGGCGGTGTGCTCGGCCTAACGCTCCCCATGGAAACGCCCGAGCGCTTCGCCGGCCTGTTCGTCATGGACACCTTGCTGGGAACCGGTGATCCACCGGGGAAACCTTTCCTGGACTGGCGCGAATATTCCAACCGGACACCCGACATGGACGTGGGACGGCTCCTGAAACGCGGCTGTCCCCATATGAGCGAAGCCGAGGCGAGCGCCTATGGCGCCCCCTTCCCCGATGCCTCCTATAAAGCCGGCGTCAGGCGTTTTCCGAATCTTGTTCCGACAACCCCCGGCGACCCTGGCGCGGAGATTTCGCGCCGGGCCCGCGATTGGTTGCGCGACACGTGGCACGGGAAATCATTCGCCGCGATCGGCCTCAAGGACCCGGTACTGCTGCCGCACTCCATGCGTGCTCTGGTACGGGGTATCAGGGGTTGCCTGCCGCCGTTTGAAGTGGCCGAAGCGGGGCATTTCGTCCAGGAGTGGGGCGAGGATATCGCCCGCGCCGGCTTGAAGAGCCTGGCCCTCGCCTGAAGCGTCTTAGGCGGCCGCCTGCGAGTCGTCGGAGTTATCCTGCCGCGCGTGAAGCACATAGTAGGGATCGCGAAATTCGGGCTCGATCTCGAGCTGCTTGAGCACGCCGGCGTATTCGTCCAGAAAATCCTTGTGGAACATAAACTCGGGCGCAGGCGGCGCGAGATTGATGCAAGCAAAAGAATAAAAGCGATGGCCGAGGCCGCAGTTTTTGTAGTGGCGAGTCACCCACGAGAACGGTGCCGAGTCCGCCGACGGTTCAAGTACCAAAAAACCCGCCAAGGTACGGCCGTAGCGGGCGCTGACGACCATGGCCTCGCCGCTGGCAAGATGGCTGCGCAGGCTTTTGGACCATTCTTCCGCCTCACCCGCGGGCACGCCATGACGCTCAACGATGGCGTCGATCGTCGGCATGAAGGAATCCCACGCCGTGATCATCTCGATCTTGATATCCGGCGAAACGCCACGGTGCGTTGAACGAGACATGGGCGTGATTGATCCCTGGCGGATCCCCATTTTGGGGACCTAAAGCCTGCCCGGGATCCACCAAGGGACAGTTAATCAGCGCGGCCTCTCGGATTTGGCATTTTCATGAATTGGCGATCATTTAGCCTAGCTGTAGGGCGGCGAAGCGCCGTACTCTCTGCGAATAGCTGCCCGATAAACACCTTCGCGCCAGGTCGCCATGCTCATTAACTGCATCGCCTATCAGGACGGAAGAAAGCTCGCCGACATTCCGATCCAAGACATCAACAAATACCTGGAGCGGCCCGGCTGCTTTGTGTGGGTGGCGCTTAAGGATGCCACGGCCGAAGAACTCAACGAGATGAAGGCGGAGTTCCATCTCCACGAACTCGCGGTCGAGGATGCGCGCAGCGGTCACCAACGCCCAAAGATCGAGGAGTACGGCGATTCCATTTTCGCCGTCATGCACTTAATCGAATCCGTCGACGGCGACATCAATATCGGGGAAATCGACGTGTTCGTCGGACACAACTATGTGCTGTCCGTGCGCAGCCGCAGCCAGCAGCAGTTTGGCGGTGTTCGCGACCGCTGCGAGCGTGAACCCCACCTTTTAAAGCAAGGCTCAGGTTTCGTGCTTTACGCGCTTATGGACGCCGTGGTGGACCGTTACTTCCCGATCATGGACGATCTGGAAGCCCAGTTGGAGGCGATCGAAGCGAAAATTTTCACCAAAGGCAACGTGCGCACCAACATCGAGACGCTCTACGCCATCAAGCAAAAAGTGCTGGTGATGAAGCATGCCATCGCGCCGCTGATGGAAGCGGCCGGCAAACTCTATGGCGGTCGCGTCCCGGCGGCGTGCGCGAACACTCAGGAATATTTCCGCGACGTCTATGACCACCTGACCCGGCTTAATGCGACGGTGGATTCGATCCGCGACACGATTTCCTCGGCCATGCAGGTGAATCTGGCCTTCGTGACGATCGAGGAGAATGAGACCACCAAGCGCCTGGCGGCGTATGCGGCGATTTTCGGCGTGGCGACCGCCTTCGCGGGCATCTGGGGCATGAACTTCAAAGACATGCCCGAACTCGAGTGGGAATGGGGCTACCCCCTTGCCCTCTGGCTGATTTTCGGCACCTGCGGCGTGCTGTATTGGCGCTTCAAGAAATCCGGCTGGCTGTAGTCGCCTCGGATTATTCCGCTACTCGGCCACCCGCGCGGCGGGCGCGAAATCGTCGGCCGGAGCGTCTTCGAGGGCGACGGACTTTTGCTGCTTGATCCACGCCGCGGCATAGGCGCCGCCGCGGCGCAGAAGGTCGTCGTGGGTGCCCCGCTCGATGATCTCACCATTGTCCAGGACCAGGATCTGATCGGCCTCGACGATGGTTGAGAGGCGGTGCGCGATCACGATCGTCGTCCGGCCCGTGCTGACTTCCTTCAGGTTTGCTTGAATCTCCTTTTCGGTATGGGTGTCCAGGGCCGACGTGGCCTCATCGAACAGGAGGATCGGAGCATTCTTCAGAATCACCCGGCCGATCGCCACGCGCTGTTTCTCGCCGCCGGAAAGTTTCAATCCGCGTTCGCCCACCAAGGTCGCGTAGCCGTCGGGCAACCCGGCAATAAAGTCACGGATGTGGGCGAGGCGCGCAGCATCCTCGATCTGGGCTTGGCCGGCATGCGGCTTGGCGTAGGCGAGGTTGTACCGGATGGTGTCGTTGAAGAGCACGGTGTCCTGGGGCACGACGCCGATGGCCGCGCGCACGCTGTCTTGTCTGACCTCGCGGATATCTTGGCCGTCAATGCGAATGGCGCCGGCGGTGACGTCGTAATAACGGAACAGCAGGCGGCCGATCGTCGATTTGCCCGAACCAGTGGCCCCCACCAGCGCCACCATTTGGCCAGCCAAGACCTTGAACGATACGCCTTTGAGGATGGGGCGGCGCGCGTCGTAGGCGAAGGTCACATTCTCGAAGACCACTTCGCCGCTAGTTATTTTTAAGGGCGCAGCATCGGGTTTGTCGGATACGTCTTGGGAGACTTCCAAGAGATCGAACATCTTTTCGATATCAACCAGCGCCTGCTTGATACTGCGATAGACAAAGCCAAAGAAATTCAACGGCTGCGATAGCTGCAACATGTACATATTGACCAAGGTGAAATCGCCGACCGTCATTGTACCGGCGAGTTTGCCGGATGCGGCCATGCCCATGAGCATTGCGAGACCCACGGCGATGATGAACGATTGCCCCACATTGAGCAGCGCCAACGACGATTGGCTGCGCACGGCCGCGGTCTCGTATTGACCCATCACCCGATCGTATTCGTCGACCTCAAGCGCCTCGTTGCCAAAGGCCTTCACGGTCTCGTAGTTCAGCAGGCTGTCGATCGCGCGCGTATTGGCCTTGTTATCGAGGGCGTTGGCGTCGCGGCGGAACTTCAGCCGCCACTCCGTCGTTAGGCCGGTGAAGATCACGTAGACGACGACGACCGCCAGCGCCACCAGGCTGAACCATATATTGAACGCTTGCCACAGCACGCCGAAAACCAGCGCGACCTCAAGCACCGTAGGAAAGACGTTGAAAAGCGAGATCGAAAGGAGACTGTCGATCGCATTGCGGCCGCGTTCGATCGTGCGCGAAAGCGCTCCAGTGCGGCGATCAAGATGGAAGCGCAAAGACAAACGATGCAGGCGCGCGAGCACCGAGGCCGAGGCCCGACGCACCGCGCGCACGCCGACCTTGGCGAATATCGCGTCCCGTAGCTGGCCAAACGCATTGCCAAGAAACCGCGCCGCGCCGTAAGCGATGATTAGGGCCAGCGGTACCGCGACGGCGGCCGGCAAGTCTACCCCCGGCACGAGGGCATCAACGGCCCTTTGTAGATAGATGGGCGCCGCGACCGTGGCGACTTTGGCGAGGACGATGCACGCCATGGCGATGACGACCCGCGCGCGGATCTCCAGCGCTTCGGAGACATTCCGAGCCGGCCAGAGAAAGGGCAGCAGCGTTCGAATGGCCTGCCAATCGCTGCGGCGGCGCGAGGGCTCGGTTTGCTCAGGTGAGAAGTTGGCGTGGCGCATGCGTGGAGTGGCTATCTAGGGCGCAAAACCGCAGTTCGCAATGGCCTACCCTACTCCACGCCGCCGACCCCGGTGCGCAAAAAAAGGGCCGGAGAAACTCCGGCCCTTGGTGTCTGCCCGCGTTTTACCCTTAGGGAGGATCGTTACGCCGTCACGACCGTCGTCGCGCCGGCGCCAGCTGGCGTCGTTGTGTTGGTGTAGGCAGCAACCTCGACTGTTACCGCTACTGTTATTTCATCGCCCTCTCTGGCCGACGAAAATTCAGCGAACTTTCTGCGCTGACCCTATTTATTTTATAAGGTAGGCAGCCACAAAATGCAAGCCGTGGGCACCCCTCGGCGGAGGAAGGCTATAATATAATTCATTGAAATATATGGATTATTTCAGAGAGGGCCTTGCGGACTCGCAACCAGGCGTACAGGGCCAGGCCGGTTGGAGGGTCGTCCCGGTCGGTCCGGACCTGCCTGGGGCGCCCGAGTCGGGAGGGGCCCTACCCTCCGGCGTTTGCCGTCCGGGCGCATCGCGTCTAATGATGCCCTTTCACGTCGGATCGAAGGAGAGCGTCCATGTCGGGGGGGAAATTGGTTGCACGTCTGGGGAAGGCGATCGCGACCGTGATCGCGCTGGTGGCGGTCGTATTGCTTGCCGGGCAAGCCGGTCTGCTCGATCCCATGCTTCAGCCTGGACCCTATACGCCCGTCGACTTCGCCGCACTGCAACGGCCGGCCAGCCCGAACACATTCCTGGTGGCCCCGCCCGGCGTAACGCCTGCAAAAAGCGACGGCGAGGCTCCGGTGCTAGGGGTCAAGGTCGAGAAACTCAAAGCGCAGTGGGAGAAAATGATCGCCGCACAGCCTCGGGTCGTGAAAGTCGGCGAAAGCAGCGATGGTATGCAGATCGACTACATCCAACGCACGCGGCTGATCCACTATCCCGACTGGATCACCGTGCGCTTCATTGCGCTGCCGGACGACCCCGACAACGGCAGCTACGCCACCATCGCCATCTACAGCCGCTCGGTCTATGGCTACGGTGACATGGGCGCCAACAGGGCCCGGGTTGAGGCGTGGCTGGACGCCCTCAGCCGGATGTAGGCAAAGCATCTCCGGGTAACAGCCGCCGGAGAAAAAAGAACGGCCGCGGCGGCCGGCGAGGCTGCGCTGACCCCGAAGAATTGCAATGTTGGGGCCTTTTTATTAAGTAGGGCGGCAGAGTCCGTGCTGGCGAACGACGCGGGGCATGGGGCCCCGCAGGCCCATGAGTTGTTAGGAAATCACCGATGTCCACGCGCGCACACCGTCTGGAAGCGCTGCAACAGGCGCTGACGTCTCGGATTCTCGTGCTCGACGGCGCCATCGGCACGATGATTCAACGCCATAATCTCGACGAGGCGGCTTTCCGTGGCGCGCGCTTTGCCGCCCATGCCAAGGAACTCAAGGGCAACAACGACCTGCTCAATCTCACCCAACCTGAGATCGTTCTCGACATTCACCGGGCGTATTTGGCGGCGGGCGCGGACATCATCGAGACCAACACATTTTCGGGCACGTCCATCGCCCAGGCCGATTACGGCCTTGAAAGCGCCGTGCACGACATCAATCTTGAAGGCGCTAGGCTCGCCCGCCAGGCCGCCGATGAATTCACCGCCCGGACGCCGGACAAGCCCCGGTTTATCGCCGGCTCTATCGGTCCCACCAACCGCACGGCCTCGATTTCGCCTGATGTAAACGACCCCGGCTTTCGCAACGTCACCTTTGACCAGCTGCGGGTCGCCTTCCGCGCGCAAACCGAGGCCCTGGTCGCGGGCGGCGCCGATCTGCTCCTGGTGGAAACCATCATTGACACGCTCAATGCCAAGGCCGCCCTCTACGCGATTGATGAATTCTTCGAGGAGACCGGCGAGCGATTGCCGGTCATGATTTCTGGAACGATCACCGATCAATCCGGCCGCGTGCTGTCGGGCCAGACCGCCGAAGCGTTTTGGAACTCGCTGCGCCACGCCAAGCCGATCTCGATCGGCTTCAATTGCGCGCTCGGCGCCTCGCAGTTGCGGCCCTATGTGGCCGAACTGGCCCGGATCGCCGATACGTTCGTCAGCGCGCACCCCAACGCCGGGCTCCCAAATGCCTTTGGTGAGTACGACGAACAACCCCACGCCACCGCTGGGCACCTCAGCGGCTGGGCCAAGGATGGCCTGGTCAATATCGTCGGCGGCTGCTGTGGCACAACGCCCGAGCATATCAAGGCGATCGCCGAGGCCGTCAGCGGCGTGGCGCCCCGCCGCCCGCCGGAATTGGCGCCGGCCTTGCGCCTTTCCGGCCTGGAACCCTTCAAGTTGGCCTCATGAGCGAAACCCCGGCGGGTCCAGTCGCGGCGTTCGTCAACGTCGGCGAGCGCACCAACGTCACCGGCTCAGCAAAGTTCAAGAAACTGATTCTCGCCGGCGATTTCGATGCCGCGCTGGATGTCGCGCGCCAACAGGTTGAGAGTGGCGCCCAGATCATCGACATCAACATGGACGAAGCCATGTTGGATTCCGAAGCGGCGATGGTGAAATTCCTCAACCTGATCGCTGCCGAACCGGATATCAGCCGCGTGCCGGTGATGATCGACAGTTCGAAGTGGTCGGTGATCGAGGCGGGGCTGAAGTGCGTCCAAGGCAAGCCGATCGTCAACTCGATCAGCCTCAAAGAGGGCGAAGAGCCATTCCTGGCGCAGGCCCGAAAACTGCGCCGCTACGGCGCCGCCGTCGTCGTCATGGCGTTCGACGAAAAGGGTCAGGCCGACACCGCCGACCGCAAGGTCGAGATTTGCACGCGCTGCTACAGGCTGCTGACGGAGAAAATCGGCTTTCCGCCCGAGGACATTATCTTCGATCCCAACATCTTTGCCGTCGCCACGGGCATCGACGAGCACAATAACTATGCCGTCGATTTTATCGAGGCAACGCGGCGTATTCGCCAGACCCTTCCCCACGTGCATATTTCGGGCGGAGTCTCGAACGTTTCGTTTTCCTTTCGCGGCAACGAGCCGGTGCGCGAAGCCATCCACGCGGTATTTCTCTACCACGCCATCAAGGCCGGCATGGACATGGGCATCGTCAATGCCGGCCAGCTCGCGGTCTACCAAGAAATTCCGGCCAATCTGCGTGAACGGGTCGAAGATGTCGTCCTCAACCGCCGGCCGGATGCGACCGACCGGCTGTTGGAAGTCGCGGAAAAATATAAGGGCGGTGGCGGCGCGCAGCGCACCGTAGATCTTGGCTGGCGCGACGGCGAGGTCACCGGGCGCATTGCGCACGCGTTGGTGAATGGGATTACCGATTTCATCGACATCGACACCGAGGAGGCCCGCGCCGCGGCCGAGGCACGCGGCGGCCGTCCTCTTGATGTGATCGAGGGTCCGCTGATGGAGGGCATGAACGTCGTCGGCGACCTGTTCGGCGCGGGAAAGATGTTCCTGCCTCAGGTCGTCAAAAGCGCCCGCGTCATGAAGAAAGCGGTCGCCTATCTGATTCCGTTTATCGAGGCCGAGAAGGCCAAACGCGCCGCCCTGGGCCTGGCCGCGGAAGCGCAAAATAACGGCCGCATCCTAATGGCGACCGTGAAGGGCGACGTCCACGATATCGGCAAGAATATCGTCGGCGTCGTGCTTCAGTGCAACAATTACGAAGTTGTCGACATGGGCGTGATGGTGCCGTGCGCAAAGATCCTGGAGAAGGCGCGCGAGATAAAGGCCGACATCATTGGCCTGTCCGGATTGATCACACCCAGTCTCGATGAAATGGCCTACGTCGCCAAAGAAATGGAGCGGGAAGGATTCACCGTGCCCCTCTTGATCGGCGGCGCCACCACTTCAAAGGTTCACACCGCCGTTAAGATCGCGCCCGGTTACAGCCATGCGACCGTCTATGTGCCTGATGCCTCGCGCGCTGTGGGTGTCGCCAGCAGCCTGATGTCGGCGCAGCAGCGCGAGGGCTTTGCCGTCGGCGTGAGAGCGGAATACGACAAGATGCGCGAGGCTCACGCGCGCCAACAGCAAGCCAAAAAGCGGCAAACCCTGACCGCGGCGCGAGCCAACCGCGCGAAGATCGATTGGCCAGGGTACGTCCCTGAAAAACCCCGCGTCATGGGGGTGACGATTTTCGACGACTACGACGTGGCCGAACTCACCCGCACCATCGATTGGACGCCATTTTTCCGGACCTGGGAATTGGCCGGAAAATATCCCGAGATTCTGACCGATGCCCTTGTCGGCAAGACCGTGCGCTCGCTTTACAACGACGCCCAGGCCATGTTGCAACGGCTGATCGGTGAAAAGTGGCTCACGGCGAAGGCCGTCATCGGCTTCTGGCCGGCCAATAGCATCGGCGACGACGACATCGAGCTTTACGCCGATCCGACCCGGAGCAAAGTCCTCACCACGGTGCACACCTTGCGCCAGCAAATGACGCGCGATCCGAGCCACGGCGACCGCGCCAATTTGGCGCTGGCTGATTTCATCGCCCCCAAATCATCGGGTATCGCCGACTACATCGGCGGATTCGCCGTCACGGCGGGCATCGGCACCGACGACAAAGCCGCGGCCTTCGAGCGCGACCACGATGATTACAACTCGATCCTGCTCAAGGCCTTGGCCGATCGCCTCGCCGAGGCCTTCGCTGAACGCATGCACCAGCGTGTCCGCCACGAATTCTGGGCTTACGCCCCTGACGAGAAATTGAGCAACGATGAGCTCATCGCCGAGCGCTATCGCGGCATTCGCCCGGCGCCGGGTTATCCCGCCTGCCCCGATCACACCGAGAAGGCGACGCTGTGGCGGCTGCTCGATGCCGAGAAAAACGCCGGCATAAAACTCACCGACAGTTTCGCTATGTGGCCCGCCTCATCTGTCAGCGGGTTCTACTTCGCCCACCCTCAGGCGGCCTATTTTGGTGTTGGAAAAATTGAGCGCGACCAGGTGGAAGACTACGCCCGGCGCAAGGGCACCACGCTCGCGGAAACGGAGCGCTGGCTCGCGCCAAACTTGAATTATGATCCCGCGGCGGAAGGCCGCAATTCCTAGAAGGTACCGGCGGAAGGCCGCTAGTTCCAAAATAACGTGAATACGCCGCCGGCAAATACCGCCGCGCCGAGCATGGCCGCGATGGTCGCGGTGGCGAACCGCCCCCAGGGACCCAAGGCCGCCTTGGCCGCGTTGCGGTCGACGACATATTTCAGCACCGGTCCCGCGCCGGCGCCGATCATAAGGCCGACGGCCATCATCGGCCAGCCGACCAGGGCTGACGACACCGCGAACATCGCCACCAGAAATCCTAGAACGCCACCGAGCGCAAACCCGCCTAGGGCCAGCGGCAGATTTCGCCATACATTTGTGGTGAAGCGGCGCAACCGCCAGCGCTGAACCAACTGGCGCGTCACCGGATCATTGGGCGCTTCGATGCACGCCGCCACCACCGCCTTGGCTGCCGCCAGCGCCCTGTCCTGCGAAAGGTGGTCGGCAAGATTGACGATGGAGAGAATGTGATAGCGCCGCGCATGCTGCGGCAACATCACGCAGACAAGCACTTCGGTAACATCGTCCTCGGCAATGAAGAAGTCGCGGCGATCACCGGCCACGGTCTCGCGGGCGCCGGAGATCCACCAACGCTCGCTCGTCGGACCCTCGTCCTCCCAAATCAGGAAGGTGCTGCCGAATGTGGAGGCCGTGCTCATGGCGACTGGTTTAACCGCTGACGCCCTTGGAAGCGACCTGCCAATCGCCCAAATCGGCGGTGAGCTTGACCAAGCGGAGCAGCGGCGACCCGCCGGTTTCGCCCATCGCGCCCACGGAAAACCAGCTCAGGCCCCTCACCGTCTGCGCGTGGCTGGTTGGATTGACGTCCGATCTATACTGGCCACGGAACGAGGCGGCAAATAGTTTTTAGTCGATATTAAATAAAACGCGCCTTTTTGGAGGGAACCCATGGATAGGTCTGCCCAGCCGAAAGTCTTGAAAAAAGCCGACATTTTTCAATCCTATAGGCCATGCGCAGGTCGCGGGCGTCGCTTGCAAGGCGGCGGGCACACCTGTTAGAACCTCGCGCTCACGCGGGACCGAGGATGCCTCCTAAGTAGCCTCCCTGGCCCGGCTGCCCATGCGGGGGCGTAGTTCAGTTGGTTAGAACGTCGGCCTGTCACGCCGAAGGTCGCGGGTTCGAGTCCCGTCGCTCCCGCCACTTTTTCAGCCAATCTTCTTAAGGGCTTGGCTGAACCATCCTTCGCTCGTCCTACCTCCCAAAGCCGTGCCCGTCACACTCTGGTCACAGCGAGGACAGCGCATGGCTTGAATCCGTCGCCTTCAATCCGGCAAATGGCAGGTTCAAATTCGTGTCTCCGGGAACGGGCTACGCGCTTGGTGAGTTTCTGCACGTCGGGCGTGCTTACGGTGGGCAGGGCCACGACGATCGCCCATGAAAGCGTCATAACTTACCTGCGGCGTCAGGACTTCATCGCCGAATTCACGGCCGACATCGCTGATCCGGCGGAAAAGCAGGCGACAATCACGAATTTTTATAAATTGCTCGCCGATAGCGGCTTCAACGTTCAGAGCTAGCGCGGTCGAAGGTAA
>SHVO01000002.1 GCA_009694245.1 Rhodospirillaceae bacterium
CGAGACGTTCAACGACGACGAACGTCGGGACAATGACGGCCTGCGGCTGCGGTCCATCGACCATCGCCGAGGCAAATTGGCAAAGCGAACACTCGTCGCCTGCCCGCAAGTCGGGGTTTAGTCGGTGTGCAACCTGGTGGACGCCCAGCGCGACTTGCGCGGCAAGCAAAAGCGCAACGACAAGCGACCATAGTCGGTTGCGCGGCATCACAATGGTAGAAGCGCTGATTTTGGAGTCAGCCAAAGCTCACACACTTATTTATGATTGAGCCTAAGCGATTGCTAAGCCCCCGACAAGATTGAAAAGCATCTCATTTGTGCGCCCGCGCGATGCTTCGGCCCGCGCGCCGGGTGTTCGTGAACCAAGCCCCGCGAAAGCCGCGGGTCTCGGCCATCTCGACGCTTCCCGTCCAGGTATTCGAATATGTATCCTCGCTTGGCACGCCAACCTACGCCGCGAACAATCCCTCCCCAATCCAGGTGTTCGCAGATGTATCCTGTTTACCACGCCAATCAAGCGGCCAGGATTATGGTAAACTTCCGTCGGTTCACGCTTTCATCACCGATGGCACGCCAGCTTCCTACGCCATACACCGGCAATGACTTTGCTTCCGAGTTTGGAAACGAAAGCTTGCACTCTCGTCATCCAGCCGCACTTGGTCCGCTGATCGCGTATCTCTGTCTGGCCTTTTCTAACGGCCCAAACTAATTTTCACCCTCGAGTGTGCCTGTCATAACGACCTTGCCTATTCGGGTGAAAGTGCCATGTCGATGTCGCTCAATTGCCTTGTTCAAACCTTACGCAGAAGCGCAGTCCTTGACGGATCGATCTTGATCCTGTGCGGTTTGGCGGGGTGCATTGCGGGTTCCCCGCCGGGCAAGACCGGACCATTGTCCTTAGCGGACGCAGGCAGCTTTTTCGTCAACGGGCAAACCATAACAACGCCCTATGCAACGGCGCGCCCGGGTGCTGAACCGGCGCATATCGTTGTGAACCAGATGTATGTGCAGTACCGCATTCCCGCGCGGAAGGGCGCCGGGAAATATCCGATCGCGATGGTCCCCGCGGGGTTCCACACCGGCATGGAGTACGAGACCACGCCGGACGGGCGCGAGGGGTGGAGCACCTATTTCCTGCGTGCCGGCTATCCGACCTATGTGGTCGACCATGCAGGCCGGGCGCGCTCGGGTTTCGACGTCACCAAATTTAATCAGGCGAAGGCCCAGTCCGACGCGGCGCTGAACCCGGGATAACAAGCGCGACTGAAGAGCAAGTCTGGACATTGTTCAGGATCGGCCCGGCGTTCGGTACACCGTACCCAGACACGCAGTTTCCCCTGGAAGCCAAGGGCCAGTATTTCGCGCAACTGGTCCCGATGACCGACGGGTCGACGACCAACGACACGCCGAAAGGCCTGGCGGCGCTCGTCGACAGAATCGGCCCGGCCATCATTTTCGGCCATTCGATGTCGGGAGTCCTGGTGCTGCAGGCCGCGGAGATGCGGCCCGATCTGGTGAAGGTGGTGGTCCTGCTCGAAGCGAGCAGTTGCGCAGTCGATGCGGCGAAGCTGAAAACCGTCTGGGCGCATATCCCGGTGCTGACGATCTGGGGCGATCATATCGACGCCGATCCGGGGCGCGGGCGACAGCGCGAGCAGTGCCAAGCTTTGGTTGCGAGCATCAACGCGGCGGGCGGGCACGCTTCGCTCATCTCGCTGCCGGCCATCGGAATCAAGGGCAACGGCCACATTATGATCGTCGAGAAGAACAATCTTCAAATCGCGGGCCTTGTCGAAGACTGGCTGAGCAAGCTGCCCCGATAAAGGCTGCTCACCTTCGGAAATTCTCTTAGGACTTCCTGTCTCTTGCGCCTTGTGCCCCAGGCCTTACCTGAATAATCCAGGTGTTCGCACTTTCATTACCTTTGGCACGCCGCTGGAAGCGTTCGGCTGCACGCGCCTTGCCTGTGCCGCTAAGCGACGCGGATTTTCACAGCAAATCCCACGGCCGGGACGTTGCCTGCGTTATGCCAAGTGTGATTGGCGTTGCGCTGTACCAAGACGTCGCCGGCTTTCACGTGAACTTCATCGGCTTCAAGCACCCACGTGACTTCGCCGCTGACGAGGTAGGAATAGGCGATGGATTCGTCGCGATGCCAGCCTTTGATCGTTGCGCGGTCGAACTTCTCCTTCGTTGGGGGGATGGAGAAAAAGAATGCTTGGGTTCCGCCGTCGGGGAGATTCTTCGCCACGATGGGCGGCAACGGCGTGGCTTTGTCTCCGTCCTTCATGGGCCCAAAGATTTCGCCGGCGTTGGTGGACCACATCTGGTCGCGCTTGATCACCTCGTCCTTATAAATACAGGACTTTCCCTCGGCATTATTGGCCGAGACCACGCGGCGCACCGTTTCCGGGATAGAAGCCGCGGCAGCCTCAGCGTCGCTCGCCTTGACGGACATCGCAGCCCCGAGCAGAGCGAAGCTGCGCGCGAGCGTTCTTTGGAGAAGTTCGCGCCGGTCTGTATCGAATTGCTCGATCATGTGAAGTCCTCCTCAGGAGCCACGACAGGCCTCTTTGAATGATCTGCGTTGAATGTTAGTTGAGCGGCCGCGTTTCGACCATGATCCGCTAGAAGGAGTGTTGGCTGGGGGACTAGGATTCGAACCTAGACTAGCGGAGTCAGAGTCCGCGGTCCTACCGTTAGACGATCCCCCAGCAATGAGAAACGCCTCCGACGTAATATAGGAGAGCGCGCCGGGCCGTGGAAGGACGGGATACTTGTCGAATCCGCCGCCGGTTTCAAGGTCTTTCACTAACGCCTTACGATCAATGCGCCCCTTTCCTCAGCACGGAGAAGCCGATAGCATGACCGCATATGTTAATTGGCCTTAGCGGAGGCTTGGCGCGCTATCCCGCCCCGCCTCCGTTCGCGGAAGGTTCGAGTGTATGACCGATGACCCTCGGCCCGGCGTCAGTCCAGCGCCGGCCGCTGTCTGCCCGGGCGGAAACGGCGGTTCCCTCGCCCCAACGGGGTCGGGGCAGGTCTTCGCCGCCATCGACCTCGGGACCAACAGCTGCCGCATGTTGGTGGCGCGCCACAATCATGCTGAAAGTGGGCGCCCTGACGGCGCGCATCCCGATGGCCCGCGCCCCGAAAACCCGCGCGCCGAAAACGCCCGCGCCGAATTCCGCGTCATCGACTCCTTTTCGCGCATCACCCGTCTCGGGGAGGGCGTAAGCGGCTCGGGCCGGTTGTCCGATGACGCCATGGACCGCACCATCGACGCCCTGAAGTGCTGCGCCGACAAGATGGATCGGCGCCGGGTCAGCGCCTCGCGCCAAGTGGCGACCGAAGCCTGCCGCCGCGCCGCCAACTGCTCCGAATTCCTCGATCGTGTTACCCGTGAGACCGGCCTCGCGCTGGAGATCATCTCTGCCGAGGAGGAAGCGACGTTGGCACTTAAAGGCTGCGCGGCGCTTTTGGATTTTGATATTCCTTACGCTCTGATTTTTGATATCGGCGGCGGCTCCACCGAAGTGCTTTTTGTGCAGATCGCCGACGCGCGCAACATCGCCGTGCAAGGCTGCATTTCGCTGCCCATGGGCGTGGTAACGGTGGCCGAGGATTGCGGTGGCGGCGATCTGTGCGGGCGCACTTACCAGGCCGTCTCGGATCGCGTGCAGAAATTATTGGAACCCTTCGAGGCCGTCCACGGCATTCGCGACAAAATCGCAGCCGGTGTCACGCAGATGATCGGCACCTCGGGCACCGTGACGACTTTGGGCGGGTTGCATCTGGGGCTCAATCGATACGATCGCGCCGCCGTCGACGGCTTGATGCTCGACTTCGACGCCCTTCACGCTACCAGCCAGGCCTTGTGCGCCAAGACCTTGCAGCAGCGCGCCGCCGAACCCTGCATCGGCTGGCAACGGGCCGACTTGATGCTGGCCGGTTGCGCTATCCTCGAAGCCATCTGCCGCATGTGGCCCGTGGGCCGGCTGAAGGTCGCCGACCGGGGTTTACGCGAGGGCCTGCTGATGAATTTGATCCATCCGTCGACGTTGCGCGTCGAGCCGGGGCGCATGCATCCGGCATCGGCCCGGACTTCACCGTTACAGTCTTGAGCCAAGGCAAGCGCGGCGGCGCGAAAGGCCGTGCGCCCGGCAAGCAAGGCGGAAGCCGTGAAGGCGGTAGTGGCGGCAGCGGGCGCGGCGCCAGCGGGCGGGGCCTCGCGGTGCGCGTCAAGACCGCGCGCGGGCGCAAGATCGGCTCACAGATTTGGCTGCAGCGGCAGTTGAACGATCCCTATGTAATGCGCGCGAAGGCGGCGGGTTATCGCAGCCGCGCGGCCTTCAAGCTGATCGAGCTGGACGACCGGTTCAAGTTTCTTGTCCCCGGCAAGAAAGTGGTCGATCTGGGTGCAGCACCCGGCGGCTGGACGCAAATCGCCGTGGATCGCGTCAAGGCCGGCGCGCCGGGAGGCGGCAAGGTGATCGGCATCGACGTCAATCCATGGCTGCCCGTGGCCGATGCCACCTGCCTGACCCTCGATTTTCTCGACCCCGCGGCGCCCGACGCCCTGAAACAAGCCCTGGGCGGCAAGGCCGATGTGGTGCTGAGCGACATGGCTGCGCCGGCTACGGGCCACGGCGCCACCGACCACATCCGGATCATGGCGCTGGCCGAAACCGCGTGGATGTTCGCCGAGGAGGTTTTGGCGCCGGGCGGCGTATTCGTCTGCAAGGTCTTCCAGGGCGGCACCGAGGCCGGATTGTTGAAACAGATCAAATCGCGCTGCAGCGTCGTGCGCCATGCCAAGCCTCCGGCCAGCCGCAAGGAGTCCGCCGAGGTCTATGTGGTCGGCCTTGAATTCAAAGGCTGAATCGGCGCTGAAAGGCGGATCGCGCCGCCCTTGTCACCCTATTTGAATCATGTCATAACCCCGCACCTTTTTAGGAGCTGTCCGGCCAGGACATGCTTCGAACAATGCGGCGAAGCCCGGAGGTCGCATGGAGATTGCCGAAGCACTGACGTTTGACGACGTCCTTCTTGTGCCCGCGGCCTCATCGGTTCTCCCTGCGCGAGCCAACACCGCGACCCGGCTTACCAAGACCGTTACCCTCAACATTCCGCTGATCTCCGCGGCCATGGATACGGTCACCGAGAGCGGCCTGGCCATTGCGCTCGCGCAAGCCGGCGGCCTCGGCGTCATCCATAAGAATTTCAGCTTCGAGCTGCAGACGCAGGAAGTGCGCAAGGTCAAGAAATTTGAGTCCGGCATGGTCGTCAACCCCGTGACGATATTCCCCGACCAGACGCTCGCGGACGCGTTGCGCCTGCGCGAACAGCACAGGATTTCCGGCTTCCCCGTGGTCGAGCGCGGCAGCGGAAAGCTCGCCGGCATTCTTACCAACCGCGATATGCGGTTCGCGACCAATCCCAACCAGCCGGTCTCCGAGCTGATGACCAAGGAACGCCTGATCACCGTACCTGAGAGCGTCGAGCGCGATCAGGCGGTAAAGCTCCTGCATCAGTACCGCATCGAAAAGTTGTTGGTGGTTGACACCGCCCACCGTTGCGTCGGACTGGTAACGGTGAAGGATATCGAAAAGGCGCGCACCCATCCGACGGCGTCAAAGGACGAGCACGGCCGCCTACGCGTGGCGGCGGCGACCGGTGTCGGCGAGGAAGGCTACGCACGAGCCGAGGCATTGCTGGATGCAGGCGTGGACGTGCTGGTCGTAGATACGGCCCATGGCCATTCGGTCGGTGTGATTGACGCCGTGGCCCGCATCAAACGCTTCTCGAATTCCGCGCAGGTGATCGCCGGCAATATCGCGACGCCGGAGGCAGCCCGGGCGCTAATCGACGCCGGCGCCGACGCCGTTAAAGTCGGCATCGGTCCGGGCTCGATCTGCACGACGCGGATTGTCGCCGGCGTCGGCGTGCCGCAGTTGTCGGCGGTTCTGGAAGTGTCCGAGATCGCCCGCAAATACGGCGTGCCGGTGATTGCCGACGGTGGCATCAGGTCCTCGGGCGATATCGCCAAGGCCGTTGCCGCAGGGGCCGACTGCGTCATGATCGGCTCGCTGCTCGCCGGCACGGAAGAAAGTCCCGGCGAAGTCGTTCTCTATCAAGGGCGCACTTATAAAGACTATCGCGGCATGGGCTCGTTGGGCGCCATGGCCCGGGGCTCCGCCGACCGCTACTTCCAGGAAGAGGTGCGCGATAACATGAAGCTGGTGCCCGAGGGTGTCGAAGGCCGGGTGCCCTATAAAGGCCCGGCCGGCGCGGTCATCCACCAGCTGATCGGGGGGCTCAAGGCCGCTATGGGCTATACCGGCAACGCTACGATTGACGACATGCAGAAGAACTGCAAATTCCGCCGTATCACCGGCTCCGGCATTCGCGAAAGTCATGTGCACGATGTTATGGTCACGCGTGAACCGCCCAATTACCGTCTCAACAACACCTGACCATTTGCGCGCCTTCATGGGCGTAGCGTCATGACCCCCGCGTCCCGCATCCAGGCTGTCATCGAAGTCTTGGACGAAGTTCTCGCCACGGACCGCGCCGCCGACGGCGTGATCTCGGCCTATTTTCGCCCACGGCGTTACATCGGCGCCGGCGATCGCCGCGCGATATCCGACCAGCTCTGGCGGATCCTGCGCCACCGCGCCCGCCTGACCTGGGCTCTGGGGACCGACCATCCGTCCGGGCGGCTGTTCGTCGCCGCCAACCTGGTGCGCGGCGAGGGCAAGTCGGTGGATGCGATCGCCGGGCTTTTTTCCGGCGCCAAGAACGGCCCATCGCCCTTGGCCGCCAACGAAAAGCGCATGGCCGAGCGCGTTGCCGAACGGCCCGCCGGCCGCGATGATTCCGCCATGCCGCGCGAAGTGCGATTGGAGTGTCCGTGGTGGCTTCTGGAGAAGTTCGACGCGGCTTTCGGGGCCGAGGCCGACCTAGAACTGGCCGCGCTCGACAGTGAAGCCGCCTTGGACTTGAGGGTCAACACGCTCAAGGCCAGCCGAGACGATGTTCTCGCCAAATTCAAAGCCGAAGAGCAAGCCGCCGCAGCGACGCCGCTGTCGCCCTTGGGTATTCGCCTGCCGGCGCGCATCAGCCTCGGCGATCACGCCGGCTTTCGCGACGGTCTGTTCGAGGTCCAGGACGAGGCGTCGCAACTCTGCGCGCAATTGGTCGACGCGCGGCCGGGACAGACGGTCATGGATTTCTGCGCCGGCGCCGGTGGCAAGACCCTGGCCATGGCGGCGGCAATGGAGAACAAGGGCCGGCTGATCGCTTGTGATGTCTCCATCGGCCGCCTGGAAAGATCGAAGCTGCGTTTGCGCCGCTCAGGCGTACATAACGCCACCTTGCGCATCCTCGAAGACAACGACAAATGGGTGCGGCGCCAAGCCGGCAGCTTCGACCGCGTTCTGGTGGATGCGCCGTGTTCCGGCACCGGCGCCTGGCGGCGCAACCCCGATGCGCGTTGGCACCTCAAACCGGAAAATCTCGAGTCCCTGCGCGCGACCCAAGATAATGTGCTCGATCAGGGCGCGCCCTTGGTGAAACTTGGCGGACGCTTGATTTACGCGACCTGTTCCTTGCTCCCCGAGGAAAACACCCAGCGGGTTGAAGCGTTCCTGGCCCGGCACCCGGGTTTCCGGCCTATGCCCATGGCCGAGGTCTGGGCCGGCGTCTTGTCCACGGCCTGCCCAACAGCAGAGAATTTTCTCACATTGACGCCTTTTCGCCACGGCTCCGACGGGTTTTTTGTGGCGGTTCTCGAGCGCATTACGTAGAGAAGAGGCCCCAAAGGCCGCCCCAAAGGACGCTGGCACGCACGCATATGACCGACCGCATCCTGATCATCGATTTCGGCTCTCAGGTCACGCAGCTGATCGCGCGCCGCGTGCGCGAAATCGGAGTCTATTGCGAGATCCATCCCTTCAACAAAGTGACGGAAGCCTCGCTTCAGGCCTTCGCGCCCAGGGGCATCATCCTCTCCGGCGGACCATCGTCGGTGCTCGACATCGGCACACCGCGTGCGGCCGATGTCATATTCAAATGCGGCGTGCCGGTCCTTGGCATCTGCTACGGCCAGCAAACCATGGTGGCGCAATTGGGCGGGCGGGTTGAGGGATCCAGCCACCGCGAATTTGGCCGGGCCTTTGTCAACGTTACCGAGAACTGCGCGCTGTTCGACGGCGTCTGGATCGCCGGCGGGCGGGAGCAGGTGTGGATGAGCCACGGCGATCGGGTGGTGTCATTGCCGCCCGGATTCAAAGTCGTCGGCGTCAGCGAAGGCGCGCCGTTCGCCGCCATTGCCGACCAGGCGCGGCGGCTCTACGGCCTGCAGTTTCATCCCGAGGTCGTGCATACGCCCCATGGCGCGCTGCTCTACCGCAAATTCGTGCGCGATATCTGCGGCTGCCGCGGCGACTGGACCATGGCCGCCTTCCGCGCCCAGGCGGTTGCAAAGGTCAAAGCCCAAGTCGGTGGCGGCCGTGTAATCTGCGGACTGTCGGGCGGAGTCGATTCCTCTGTAGTCGCGGCCCTGATCCACGAAGCCATCGGCGACCAGTTGACCTGCGTCCTGGTCGATCACGGCCTGATGCGATTGGGCGAAACCGAGCAGGTAGTGCGCGTTTTCCGCGACCGCTTCAATGTGCGCCTGGTGGTGCGCGAGGCCTCAAAATTGTTTCTGGGTAAGCTTGCCGGTGAAACCGATCCGGAAAAGAAGCGTAAAGCCATCGGCGCAACCTTTATCGATGTCTTCGAGGAGGAGGCCAAAAAAATCGGCGGCGCTGACTTCCTCGCCCAAGGCACGCTCTATCCCGATGTCATCGAGTCGGTGTCGTTTCACGGCGGTCCCAGCGTGACCATCAAGTCCCATCACAACGTCGGCGGCTTGCCGGCCCGCATGAACATGAAACTGGTCGAGCCCTTGCGCGAGCTGTTCAAGGACGAAGTGCGCGTGCTGGGCAAAGAACTCGGCCTGCCCGATGAGATGGTCGGGCGCCAGCCGTTTCCGGGCCCGGGCCTCGCGATCCGCATTCCCGGCCAGGAGATCACGCGCGAGCGCTTAGATATCCTGCGCAAGACCGACGCGATTTATCTCGAGGAAATCCGGGCCGCCGGGCTCTACGATGCCATCTGGCAGGCCTTCGCCGTGCTGCTGCCGGTGCGCACCGTCGGCGTCATGGGCGATTCGCGCTCCTACGACTACGCTGTGGCCCTGCGCGCCGTCACCTCCACCGACGGCATGACCGCGGACTTCTATCATTTCGACATGGAATTCCTGGGCCGCGTCGCCAACCGGATTATCAATGAGGTCAAGGGTGTCAACCGCGTCACGTACGATGTGACTTCGAAGCCGCCGGGCACGATTGAGTGGGAGTAAGCGGTAAACAGTGGCGATGGATCGTATAGGTGCCTTGAACGTCTCTTGCTCTAAACCCTAAAAACCTCTGCTAATCGAGCATAAGCGCCTTTGCCCACGCGTGCGAGTGGGTTGAATGCTTTCACATCAATCCGCAAACGCCCTTTCGCATCAAGCGCGCCCACATCCTCGCGGACCCACAGACGGGTGATTTCGGCAAACACCACAATTTGGTCTGTATTGCCCACGCGTGTGAACTGCCGCGCAATGCAGCCCATAGACACCGGCGCTGCTGTCACGCGCGGGATGGACCAGTTCCAGTCGCTCAAAGCGATATTAAATGTCTTGGTTTCACTTTGTCCCGCCGGCAAATCTTCCGAGGAATTTTGCATATCCTTCGCTTGATCGACACACGCTAAACTAATGACGCACTCCGGATGAGTTCTCAAATTGCGATGCGTATCTTTGATCTTTCCAGCCATACCATCACCAATTGAAAACATGACCATCGGTGGGTCACTGGTGATGCCGTTAAAGTAAGAAAAAGGCGCGAGGTTCCAGCGTTCGTCTCCATGTTTTATACCGTTATCGCTTAAGACCCAGGCAATGGGTCGAGGAATAATGATCTGGCTAAAGAGGGCATAGGAATCGCTCTCGGAGAGACCTTGCAGTTCAACGTCCATTTAGTTTCAAACTCCAAATTCTTTGATTTTAGGCAAGGTTTGCGGGTGACGCTTGATGGGGTTGGGATTTTTTGCAGCACCAAGTTTTTCACATAGGAAAAACTTACAAAGTAGGTATAAACAAAATACAAGTTATTGAAATATATGAGAAAAAACAGACCATTCCTACTGAGTGGGAGTGAAGGGTTGAGCCTTGCGCGGCAGCCGGGCGAAGGCTATTCTTACTGGTGCCAGTAAGAAAGGGTTCTCCTCATGCGTATCACCGCCAAGGGGCAGGTGACCATCCCCCAGGACCTGCGCGAACGCGCCGGCCTGATGCCCGGCACCGACGTAGAGTTCAAACTGGTGGCCGGCGGCGTGCGTCTGGTCAAGGCCAAACCGGGTCGGCGCCAGACCCGCGGCCAGAAGCTGGTCGCCGGCCTGCGTGGTAAGGGCGAATTCAAGATGACGATGGATGAAATCCTCGCTGCCATGCGCGGGCCGTCGGCGGACACGGATACGGGCACCGGCAAGGAATCGCCGCGGCGCAAATGATCCTGGTCGATTCCAACGTAATCATCGACGTTCTTTCGCAGGACCCCGCGTGGCACTCCTGGTCCGAGGCGGCCTTGGCCCATGCCGCGGATCATGACGAGATCGCCATCAATCCCATTATCTATGCCGAAATTTCGCTCGGCTTCGCCACCATGAAGGCCTTGGATGCCGAACTCGGCGTTGGCGAATTCCGCCGGCTGCCGCTGCCTTACGAAGCGGGGTTTGTCGCCGGCCGGGCATTTGTAGAATATCGCCGCCGCGGCGGGACGCGGTTGTCGCCGCTGCCCGATTTCTACATCGGCGGCCATGCCGCGGTCGCTGGCCTTCGGCTGCTGACCCGGGATGCGAGACGCTATGTCGGCTATTTTCCGAACGTCGCGTTGATCTCGCCGGGATAGCCTCGCCCGCCTCGCACTGCTTCACCCCGCCGCTTCACCCCGCCGTCGCGATCCCGCCTGGCGTCGGCTGAAACAACCGGCCCTTTTCAGTGATCAGCACCGCGACCAGGCTGGCAAGGGCGCAGACCACGAAGCCCACCATCAGCGGCCTCACCGTGCCGTCGAAATTCTGACCGATTATGAACCCGAGCAGGGCGCCGCCGATGGTTGTGCAAGAGCCCTGCACCGACGCGGCCGTTCCGGCCAAATGTCCGAGGGGCTCCATGGCCATGGCGCCGAAATTCGGCCCGACCAGGCCAAAGCAAAACATGATGCCTGCTTGAAATACCGTAAAGGTCCAGAGGTTCTCATAACCGGCGAATACGATCCCGCCGTGGACCACGGCAAAGACGGTGTAGCCCAAGAGCGCGCTGTGCGACACCCGCCGCGTGCCCAACCTGCCGACAATGCGGGCGTTGAACAGCGAAGCGATCGCCATAAAGCCGGCGATCGCGGCAAAATTCAGCGTGAAGTACAGGGGCTCATCGAAGACCTCGACAAAGACCTGCTGGGCCGAATTGATGAAGCCGAAAAGTCCGCCGAGCACGAGGGTCATGGCGAGCATGTAGCCGACCGCGATCCGGTTGGTGAGCGTGACGCGGAAGGCCTGCGCGACGGCCGCGACCGACATCGGCAAACGGTCTTCGGCATGGAGGGTCTCGGGCAGGCGGAGCGCGATCCACGTCATCACCCCGGCGCCGTAGATTGCCAAGCTGGCGAAGATCCAGCGCCACGGCGCCACCAGAAGAACCAGCTGGCCAAGAGATGGCGCCAGGATCGGCACCGCCAGGAATACGATGAGTGTCAGCGACATGACACGCGCCATCTGCCGGCCGGAGAAACGGTCGCGCACAATCGATACCACCAACACGCGGCTCGCCGCCGCGCCGATGCCCTGTGCAACCCGCGCCGCCAGCAGCATGTCGAAAGACGTCGCCAAGGCCGAGACCAGGCTAAAAACAATATAAATGGCAATGCCGCTTTGAAGGACGCGCCTGCGACCAAACCGATCGGCCAGCGGACCGAAGATGATCTGTGCCACACCAAAGCCCATCAAGTAGGCGCTGATCACCCATTGCCGGTCGTTCTCCATACCCACGCCCAGGTCATGACCGATGGCGGCCAGGGCCGGCATCATCGAGTCGATCGCGAGCGCATTGACCGCCATGATCGCGGCGACCAGAGCCACGAACTGCTTGAATCCGATTTCTCCTGGCGGGGTCGGAGCGACTCCGGCGCGCATTGTCGTCAAAAGCCCCTTAGTGGATGGTCCGGTGCGAATTCCGTTCGAACGGCCCGAACGCCAGCCGAAGGTCGAGGCCCACCTTTTCACATAGAAATGGTTTGCGCGCCACGGTGTTCGCGGGGGATGATGCGTGCTGAAAATGCTCTAATAGTCACGGGAGTCGCTACCGTGGGTGCCGCCGATAGTATGCAGACCTGGGATCCGCGCGGCGCACCGACCTGCGCCCACCGCAAGATCTACGAGGAGATGTTGCCGCTGGAGGGTGCCAGCATCCTTGAGCTGGGATGCGGCAACGGCGACACCAGCCGCGCCATCGCCGGCGCCTTCGCCACGGCCACGGTCACGGCGATGGAAGTGGATACGGCGCAGCACGCGGCGAATCTCGCTTCGCCTCAGCTTCCCAATCTTCAATTCGTTCTGGGGGCCGCCGAGAAAATTCCCGCCGCCGACGAGAGCGTCGACATTGTCCTCATGGTCAAGTCGCTGCACCACGTGCCGCCGGAAATGCTCGATCGGGCCATGCGCGACATCCGCCGGGTGCTCAAGCCGGGTGGCCTGGCCTACATCGTCGAGCCGGTCTTTGGCGGCGCTTTCAACGAAATCTTGCGCATCTTTCACGACGAGGAAGCCGCGCGGGCCGGGGCATTCGCGGCGGTCAAGAACGCGATTACCAAAGGCGGTATGGAACTGGTCGCCGAGAAATTCTTCCTGACGCCGTTGCGCGTTGAGAACTTCGAGACTTTCGTCCGGAAATTCATCGACGTCACCCATACCCGCCACAGCCTGAGTAAAGCCCAGATGGAACAGGTGCGGACGAAGTTTGAAAAACACATGGCGCCGCAAGGGGCGGTCTTCAAGACGCCGATGCGCGCCGACCTTCTGCGGAAAAACGTCTAAGGCGAGTCCGGCCTGGCCTCTAAAGCCTGGCCTCTAAAGCCGGGCCTCTAAAAGGACGCGTAAAGCGAGCCGATCGTGGCTGCGGCCATCAAGCCGCCGACCAGAAATGTCATGACGTATCCGAAGATTTCAGCGGGGTAGGTGTTCATATTGAATGCCTTCATGGTGGGGGCTGTGGCGTGAGCGCCCCCTTGTTGAAGGCCTATTTAACTGCCGGGCCAAATACCGCAATGCACAACGACGCATGGCCGGCATGCCGGCTCCGCATCGCGCAAGTCCGCGGCGGCGGAATATCATTGCCGCTTGTTCTGTAACCGGAGATTTGCCGCTAACCGGTCACCAACTTCATGGGACGGTCAAAGACGCCGAGCACATCGTCCAGAGAATGTCCCTGACAGAGTTTCTGTTGCCGGCTGACGACGACGTATTGCCCTTGGCGGACATTCTGCGGCCTGGCGCGGGGTCTGCTCGCCCCCAGTTTGGAAATCACGAACAGCGGATTTTCCTGGGTATGGCGAAAGACCATGAAGCTCGCGGCCTCGGGCCCGAGCTGAATGGCATAGTCGCGCCACTCGCCGTTGCGGACGCGGCCGGCATATAGGCCAAGCAACTGGTTCAGTTCCGCGCGGGTAAAGTGAAGATATGGGGGTTTGCGCCGGTGGTCCGAGAATCGAACGACCGTGGTCATGAACCCTGCCGACTCAAACTAAAACATCGCGGCGCATAACGCCATTTTTTCAGACTGCGCCCATCCAAGCAAGGGCCCAACACTCAAGCTAGTAGCCTGACGAACCCAGGACCTGGTTCTTGCGGTCGGGATCGGGGCGGTCGAAGCAATTGGCCGAGCCGATGGTCGCGTAACAATAGCGGCTGACTTGCTCCTGGCCTTGGCCGGGAGGCCGGTTGTTACAGGCAAAGTTGGCCAAAGCACCGCCAACGCGGGTGCATTGAATGCCTAGAGCTTGGGCGTAGACCGGGTCGGGGTCGCCGGCGCAGCCAGAAAGGCCCGCCAGCACCGCCAAAACCGCGGATCCGCGAAAGGCCACACGTGAGAACATTAGGTTAACTGTCATGGGGCACCTCGAATACACAACAAGCCGATTCTAGCCAAATATGGGGCTCGAGCACGTCCCCGAAAAACATGCCCTCGGACTTGATCCGGGGGCGGGCAGCGGTTCTCCGCTCGGGTCGGGCTCAAGATATTAATATCGAGGCCCTCTTGTCCGGAGCACTGATTTCGCTGCGCCGGGAAGGGACCTAGAATTGGCGGATTACGGCCCTTATATCCAAGTTCCCCGGCGGAGGTTAATAATCCCTAAAACTCAGCCCTTTGAATTGCCATGGGCCCCCCGACTCTTTATGTTCGGGCACGTTTTTGGCCCGCCAGGCCGGATTTGTGGGTCGGGATTCAAGGGTGAGGACGCAAGCCGCCTTACCCGTTGAACCGGCATTGGCTCCCCAGCGCCTGTATGTTCCGGCGCCGTACCCGCGAGGTAGAGGAAATTTCGTTGAATCAACCCAAGGACGCCGTTCCGGTGTCGACCCAGCCCGCCAAAAGTACCAAGGGCAAGCCGGACGATACCGATCACGAACTTGAAGGCCTGATGTCGGAGATCGAAACCGATCTCCGCTCCGACGAGTTCAAGAAAATCTGGAAGCAGTACGGCGGCGTTTTCACCGCCTTGGCCGCCGTGCTGATTTTGGGCGTGACCGGTGTCCAGCTCTACCGCCAGTACGATGCCAGGCAGCATGAGGCTGTTGCCCGCCGCTACGAACTGGCGATCGCCGCCCAACAGGACGGCAAGACCGACGACGCAATGTCCCAGTTCGGAGCGCTTGTGAGCGAAGGCCGCAAGGGCTACGGCGCGCTCGCGCGCCTCAGCCAGGCCTCGCTCCAGCTGCAGAAGAAAGACATCAACGGCGCCGTCGCCAATTACAAGGCGCTGGCCGAGGACCCAAAGGCCGATCCGGTTTTCCGCGATCTCGCGACCCTGCTCAGTGTCCTGCACAGCCTCGATCGCGATGACCCCAAGCTCCTTGAGGCTGCGCTGACGCCGCTGACCAACCCGAATAACGCATTCAACTTGTCGGCCCTGGAACTTTCGGCGTTGTTGGCCGCTAAACAAGGCGATAGCGAACGCGCCATCAAGACGCTCGCGCTGATTTCCGCCGATCCCGCGACGCCGGCGTCTATGCGCGAACGCGCCGATGACCTGACCAAGCTGTATCAGGCAGGCGGTATGCCGCCGCCGCCCGCGCCGCCGATACCCGCTGCGGCAGCGCCAACGTCGGCCGCGTCCCCGACCGCGCCGAAACCCTAGAGCAAAATGGCCCCGTTCGTTTTGGATGCCGCTCGCAAAGGTACCGAAGTTTTATGATCAACCTCCGCCGCATGGCCCTTTTTCCGCTACTCGTCGCTGCTGTCGCGGGACTTTCCGGCTGCGACACGCTCAGCGGAGTTTTTACCTCCACGGACAAGGATAAGCTTCCGGGCACGCGCATTTCGGTGCTGGCGCTAGAACGCGAGTTGCGGCCCAATCTCGAATCCGTCGAAACCCAGATCATCCTGCCGCGACCAGAGGACACCGCCGTCTGGCCCGGCGCCGGCGGATTGTCTCACCACGCCATGCATCATCTGGCCATTGGCGAGGCCCCGAAACGCGCCTGGACGGTAAGCGCGGGCGAGGGCTCGGGCTTGCGTAACCGCGCATTTTCCGAACCGGTTGTGGCCGGTGGTCGCATCTACACCATGGACGCCGACGGCATTGTCACGGCTTTTGACGCCGCCACGGGCAAACGCGCCTGGCGTGTGGATACCGCGCCCGAGGTCGAAGAAGACAACGCCTTCCTCGGCGGCGCGATTTGCATCGAGCAAAATCGTCTGTTTGTCACCTCCGGCGCCGCCCAAGTGCTGGCGCTTGACGCGGCCACCGGCAAGGAAATCTGGCGCGTGCCCGTGGAAACGCCGATCCGCGCGGCGCCCACCGTCAATGCCGGGCGGGTGTTCGTCGTGACCATCGAGAACGAAGTCGTGGCGCTTGCCGCCGATACCGGGCGAAAATTATGGAACTACTCGGGCTCGCCCGCGCCCACCATTCTGCTCGGCGGCTCGGCGCCGGCCGTCGACGGCGGCGTGGTGGTCGCGACTCTGACCAGCGGCGAGGTGGTGGCCTTGCGCACCGACAATGGTGTCGCCCTATGGAACGAGACCGTAGTCGCCGTGCGTCGCACCGAAGCCGCCGCCAGCCTGCCCGATATTGTCGCCCGCGCCGTCATCGATAAGGGCCGGGTCTATGCCGTGGGCCAGTCGGGCATGCTCGCCGCCATCGATCTCAGGACCGGCCGGCGGGTGTGGGATGTGCCCGTTGCCGGGATTCACGAGCCGTGGGTTGCCGGTGACTTTCTCTTTGCGATTACCCTCGACAGCGAAGCGATCTGCATCGATACGCGCTCGGGCCGTATCCTGTGGGTGACGCAATTGCCGCGTTTCGAGGACGAAAAAAACCGCAAGGACCGCATCGTTTGGGCGGGCCCCGCGCTGGTGAGCGACCGGCTAATTCTTGTCGGTTCCACCGGCGAAGCGCTGGCGGTATCGCCTTACTCGGGCGCGGTGCTGGGCAAGATCGAGTTGAACGAAACGTCGTCGCTGTCGCCGGTGTTCGTCAATTCCACCATGTACGTCCTCGATGATGATGGCGACCTCTCGGCCTACCGTTAGGAATCCGGGCCGTGGCCTCAGTCCGCCCTAGGAAACCGGTTCGTAAGGCCGGACCGCGTTCGGCCAAAGGCCATAAGTCGGTCAAATACGCCCATCCCAAGAAACCGAAACAGGGCAAGGCCACCGACAAGCCCCAGCGCGGTAAACGCGCGGCCAATCCGGAGCGGAGTGAGCGCGCGGCCCAGCCCAACAAACCGCGCCACCACCGTCCGCAAAAACCCAAGGCCCCTGGCCGTCGCGGCCTTGAGGACTCGCTTGATTACGGCGGTGGACGCGAGTTGCGCAAGGAACTACCGCCGGCGCTGTTCACCGTCGCCATCGTCGGGCGTCCCAACGTCGGCAAGTCGACCCTGTTCAACCGCCTTGTCGGCCGCCGCGAAGCGCTTGTTCACGACCGCCCCGGAGTCACGCGCGACCGCCATGTTAGCCGGGGCAACATCGCGGATTTGCATTTCACCGTTATCGATACCGCCGGTTTTGAGGATGCCGCCGCCGAAACCCTGGAAGGGCGCATGCGCCTTCAAACCGAAAAAGCCGTGGCGGACGCCGACGTGGCGCTGATGCTGATCGATGCCCGCGCCGGCGTGACCACGCTCGACGAACAATTCGCCGATCTCTTGCGCCGCTCGCCCACGCCCATCGTCCTGGTCGCCAACAAATGTGAAGGCAAAGGCCAGGACAGCACACTCTACGACGCCTTTCGTCTCGGACTCGGCGAGCCCCTGCCTATTTCGGCCGAACACGGTCAGGGCCTGGGCGGTCTCTATCAGGCGCTGGCTCGCTTCGCGCCGCCCGAGGCGGATCGAGACGCCGATGACCAGACTGGCACCGCGGCCAGTTCACCGGCGGCCCCCTTGCGGCCGCTGCAGCTTGCCATCATCGGCCGGCCCAATACCGGCAAGTCCACCCTCATCAACCGCCTGCTCGGCGAGGACCGCATGCTGACCGGGCCCGAGCCCGGTGTCACCCGCGATTCGGTCGGCGTCGATTGGGAGTACCGGGGCCGAAAGATCCGCCTGGTCGACACCGCCGGCGTACGCAAGCGGGCGAAAGTCATTGATGCCGTGGAAATCCTCTCGGTCGGCGAGACCTTCGAGGCCGTGAAAATGGCCGAGGTGGTGGTGCTGGTGGTCGACGCCGAGGCCGTGCTCGACAATCAGGAACTGACCCTCGTCCGCCACGTCATCGATGAAGGCCGCGCGCTGGTGATTGCCGTCAACAAGTGGGACGCGATTAAGGACAAGAACCGCGCCCTCGAGACGCTCGAAGAACGCCTGCGCGATTCCATGTCGCAAGTGAAGAACATTCCCACCGTCACCATCTCCGGCCTTACCGGCCAGCGGGTCGACAAGCTAATGGAAGCTGTGTTCAAGGTGCATGAGACGTGGAATACCCATCTCGCGACGGCGCCGCTCAACCGGTTCCTCGCGAGCGCGACGGCCGCCCACCCGCCGCCCCTATCCCTGCATAAACAGCGCATTAAGCTGCGCTACATGACCCAGGTGAAAACCCGGCCGCCGACCTTTGTGATCTTCTCGACCCGCGCCGGCGATCTGCCGGAAGCCTATATGCGCTATCTCGCCAACGGCATCCGCGACAACTTCGGCCTCGATGGCGTGCCGATCCGGATCCACTTGCGTAAGCCGAAGAATCCGTTTGAGGAAGAGAAGTGAGTTTGCCCCACGGACAGCTATAACCGCTCCCCGGCGCCATCCGATTCAAGAGTAGCGCCAGGAGCCTCGCAAAGCTCGCTCTGCTGCCTACTGCACCACTAACAGCATCTCCTGGCCGTCGCGCTCGCGGTTTTTCCCCCTCGGGAGATCGCAGCCTTTCAGGTAAGCTGCGCGTCTTAACCCGGAGGCTGCCATGCTGATTCGTATCAAAAAGGCGTCGGACGTCGCGCCTTCTGAAATCACGCCGGAATCGGTCTATCTCAACCGGCGGCATTTTATCGCGGCGGCCATGGCCGGAGTCGGAACCGGCGCGCTCGGTGGTTTTGAAAACACCGCCGTTGCCGCAACGCCCTCGTCGATGCCATTTCAAGTCTCGCCCGGGTTCACCGTGCCCGCGGTCGATACTTACGAAAAGCTCGGCCCCCAGGACGAAGTGACGATTCCGTTTTCGGTATGGAGCTACAACAATTTCGCCGAGTTCGGGCCTGAGAAAACCGATCCCCTCGCCAATATCGGCACCTTCCAGCCGCGCCCTTGGGCGATCGCGGTCGATGGCCTTTGCGCCAAACCGGGCACGCTCGATCTCGACGATTTCTTGAAGCCGCAGTCGTTTGAAACCCGTACCTACCGTCTGCGCTGCACCGAGACTTGGTCGATCGTCGTGCCTTGGGTGGGCATTCCCCTGGCCGACGCGGTGAAGCGCTTCGAGCCCCTGGGCAGCGCCAAGTTCGTGCGCTTTGAAACCGTAATGCGGCCCGAGGAAATGCCCGGCCAGAAAACCTCGGCGCTGAAGTGGCCCTACGTCGAGGCCCTGCGGCTGGACGAAGCGCTGAACCCGCTGGCATTCCTCGCGGTCGGCATGTACGGCCAGGTGCTGCCCGGTCAAAACGGCGCGCCGATCCGGGTGGTTGCGCCGTGGAAATACGGCTTCAAGGGCGCCAAATCCATCGTTCGCATGACTTTCACCGAAGACCAGCCGGTGACGTCGTGGAATTTAAGAATCCCAAAAGAATACGGCTTCATGGCCAACGTGAACCCGGCGGTCGATCATCCACGCTGGTCCCAGGCCACGGAGCGGCGCCTGGGAGAGTTCCGCCGCCGTCCGACCCTGATGTTCAACGGCTACGGCGAAGAAGTCGCCCACATGTACGCCGGCATGGATTTGATCAAGAATTTTTAAGCGGCCTACTGCGCTTTGAAGAGTTCGCCGGTTTTGTCGCAGGCGGGTTCCGCCAGGGCGACAAAGATCTCGGTCACGGCTTCGGGCGGCGGCAGGCTCATGGGGTCTTCGCCGGGGAAAGCCTGCGCACGCATCTTTGTACGGAGGCCGCCGGGATTAACGATGTTGGCTCTTACAGAAGTGTGGGCCACTTCGGCGGCGTAGATTTTCACCATCTGCTCGAGTGCTGCCTTCGAGGCGGCATAGGGGCCCCAGTACATTCTTGGGTCGCGGGCGACGCCCGATGTCACGAATACGGCCCGGCCGGCATTCGATAGGCGTAAGAGTGGATCGAGTGCGCGGATCAACCGCCAGTTGGCGTGGACGTTGAGGTTGAAGATATCGTTCCACATTTTTGGTGAGTAGTGGCCGAGCGGCGAAAGCTGGCCGAGCGTGGCGGCGGCGCCCACCAGGATGTCGAGCTTGCCGAAGCGCCCATGCAAGGCCGCGCCCACCCGGTCGATCTTGTCGAAGTCCGTGAGGTTCTCGGCGATCAAGGTCGCCGGGCTCCCCGAAATTTTCCGGATCGCGTCGTCCAGTTCCTCAAGGGCGCCCTGGGTGCGGGCAAAAGCGACGACATGGGCGCCCTCCTCGGCAAAGCGCAAGGCGACAGCGCGGCCCAACCCCCGCGATGCGCCGGTCACCAGCGCAATACGCTCCTTGAGCCGCGGCGCCGCGGGACTGGCCACAGGGTCGCTCACAAGGCTACTCGTGTTCTTCGTTCAAGAGGGAAAGCTGCTTGGGCTGGCTGCCGGCGTTCTTATCGGTCAGCGGCAGCGGATAATCGCCGGTGAAACAGGCGTCGCAATACTGCGGTCGGTCGGTGTCCCGCTTGGCCTCGCCGACGGCTTTGTAAAGACCGTCGATGGAAATGAACGCGAGACTGTCGACGCCTAAAAGCTTGGTCATGCTTTCAAGGTCGTGCCGAGCGGCCAGCAACTTATCGTAGTCGGGCGTGTCGATGCCGAAGAAACACGGATGTGCGGTAGGCGGCGAGGAAATCCGCAAGTGGACCTCGGTCGCGCCGGCCTGGCGCACCATCTCGACAATCTTAATCGAGGTGGTGCCGCGGACAATGGAATCGTCGACCAGCACTACCCGCTTGCCGGCGAGGACTCCTTTGTTCGGGTTGTGCTTGCGCTTGACGCCGAGGTGGCGGGTCTTGTCGGTGGGCTGGATGAAGGTGCGGCCGACGTAATGATTGCGGATGATGCCGTGTTCGAACGGAATGCCGGACTGGGCGGCGAAGCCCAGGGCCGCGGGCACCCCTGAGTCGGGCACCGGCACAACCACGTCGCATTCCACTGGGCTTTCCTTGGCCAGCTGGGCGCCGATGTGCTTGCGCACTTGATAAACGCTGTGACCCTCGCTGACGCTGTCGGGGCGGGCGAAGTAGATGTACTCGAAAATACAAAAGCGCGGGTGCTGCTTGGGGAAGGGCTTGAGGCTGCGCACTTCGCTGTGCGTGATGATCACGACTTCGCCCGGATCGATATTGCGCACGAATTCGGCACCGATGATGTCGAGCGCGCAAGTCTCCGAGCAGAGGATATAAGAACGATCGAGTTTACCTAGCACCAGCGGGCGTACGCCCAAGGGATCGCGCGCGCCGATCAGCGCGGTGTTGGTCAGACAGACGAAGGAATAGGCGCCCTCGATCTGGCGCAGGGCGTCCACCAGCCGCTCCTCGAAGCTGCCTTCATCGCTGATGGCGATCAGGTGAGTCACGACCTCAGTATCGGAGGTGGACTGGAACAGGCAGCCGCGTTTCTGCAGCTCCTTACGCAAGGTCAGCGCGTTGGTCAGGTTGCCGTTGTGGCCGATGGCGAAACCGCCGAAATCGAATTCGGCGAACAGCGGCTGAACGTTGCGCAATATCGTGGCGCCGGTAGTGGCGTAGCGGGTGTGCCCCACGGCCATATTGCCCGGCAATCGTGCCATGATGGCTTCGTTATTGAAATTCTCCGAGACGTGGCCCATGCCGCGGTGGCTGTTGAACTGGCGGCCATCATAGGACACGATCCCGGCGGCTTCCTGGCCGCGGTGCTGCAAGGCATGGAGACCGAGGACCGTGTGGGCGGCGGCATCGGCATCGCCAAGAATGCCGAACACGCCGCATTCCTCCTTCAAGTGGTCGCCATCTTGATCGTGGGCTTGATCGTGATCCCGATCAAAAAACCCAAAAGAATTGGTCACGTTGGGCAACGTCGAGGTCATTGGGCCTTGCCTTCGTTGGTCTGGATCAAGCGTTCCAGGTCGCGCCGGTCATTTTCCGGGTAGCCGCTTTCCGGCTTGGCCTTGTCACCGTCGGCGGCCGAGCTTCGCGGGGCTGGCTGGGTGAGTCGGTCCAGCGTTTGTTTGGCCTCGATGGCTCGATTGAGTCTGGCGGCTCTATCATTGACAGTATCACCGACGGCCAAAAAGGAAGGCGGCAACAGTGACTTCAGTCCGTCGGCGGCTAGTTCGATGATCGGCAAGGTCTTGGCGCGGGCTATCCAGCCGGGGCGTTCGGCGTTGGTCAGCCAATCGGTGATGATCAGGCCGACCCCGAGAATCACCAGGGCGCGCGCCAAGCCAAAGACAAAACCGAGCGAACGGTCGAGATTGTTGAGGGCGCTTTTCTGGATGCTGCGGGCGACGGCGTTGGTCAGGATCGAAAGCACCAGCAGCACAACAAGAAAGATCAGCACGGCCGCGGCCGAGTCCGCTGCCCAGTCGATGGGAACGATGCCGCGCGCGAAGGGCCGAGCCAGCGGCATGCCATGCACGGCCGCGAGGACCGCGCCAATCCAGGCGGCGATCGACAGCACTTCGTGCACGAAGCCGCGCATGAAAGCGAGCAGGGCGGAAATCAGGAGGATGATACCAAAGGCGAGATCGAGGCCGTTGATGGGCAGGTCCTGCATCAATGCCCGCCGCCTTGCGAATTGCCCACTTGGACATTACCCGCGCTGGAAAACTTGCTCACCACGTCCTGCACATGCCCCATTTCTTTAAGCGCCAAATCCTTGGTCGGCGAGTCCTTGAGCGCGAAGGTATCGGGTGCGGCGGCCTGCTTCGCATCTTTAGCACTTGCAGACTTCTTGCTGGTCTTCGCGGCGCTGCGCGGCACCCAGGCCTGACGGAAGCCGAGTTTTGCTGCTTCTTTCAGCCGCAAATCGCGTTGCGCCACCGCCCGCACCTCGCCGGAGAGCCCGATTTCACCAAAGACCACCGCGTCGGCGGGCACCGGTTCGCCGGTGAAGGCCGACACAAGCGCGGCCGCCACCGCTAAGTCCGCCGCCGGCTCCTGAATCCTAAGGCCGCCCGCGACGTTGAGATATATGTCGTGCCCGCCGAAGGCAAGGCCCGCCCGGGCGTCGAGAACCGCCATGATCATGTTGAGGCGGGCCATGTCCCAACCGACCACTGCCCGGCGTGGGGTCCCGAGGCTGGGGGGAGCCACAAGTGCCTGAATCTCCACAAGAACCGGCCGTGTTCCTTCGATGCCCGAGAACACGCAGCTGCCGCTGACATTGCCGCGGCGTTCGGCCAGGAAAAGGGCCGAGGGATTCAAGACCTCGTTGAGCCCGATGTCGGTCATCTCGAACACGCCGATTTCGTCCGTGGGCCCAAAGCGATTCTTAACCGCGCGCAAGATCCGGAACTGATGCCCGCGGTCGCCCTCGAAGTAGAGGACGGTGTCGACCATGTGCTCAAGCACGCGTGGACCCGCGAGTGTGCCCTCTTTAGTGACGTGGCCGACCAGGAAGAGGGTGAACCCCCGTTTCTTGGCGGCGCGGATCAACTCATGGGCGCAGGTGCGCACCTGCGTGACGGTCCCGGGCGCGGAATCAACCGCATCGGAATACATGGTCTGGATGGAATCGATCACGACGACATCGGGCGGACGGCCGACTTCTAGGCTTGCGACGATATCGCGGACGTTGGTGGCCGCCGCCAATTGAACGGCGGCAGTCTCCATGCCAAGGCGCGCGGCGCGCAAGCGCACTTGATCGATGGACTCCTCACCCGTGATGTACACGCAGGCTGCATTGCCGGCGAGCCGGGCGGTGGCCTGAAGCAGGAGCGTCGACTTGCCGATCCCGGGATCGCCGCCCACAAGTATCGCCGACCCCGCAACCAGTCCGCCGCCGCAAACGCGGTCTAGCTCGCCGATATTGGTTGAGCGCCGGGGCGGCGGTGCGGTCTGGCTCTTCAGCTCGACAAACTCGATTTTGCGACCACCTTTGCCGCCACTCACGCCCTTGGGCAGGGCCTCGCGCGGGGCCTCCTCGGCGATGGTGTTCCACCCGCTGCAAGACTCGCATCTTCCGGCCCAGCGCGGGGTGGCCGCGCCGCAACTTTGGCAGACGAAGGATTTTACGGTCCTGGCCAAGGGCGGGTGCCTAACCACGCATCGGTTTGTTCCGTGCGCCGTTCACCGTCGCAATTTTCATTTGTGCGCCGTTCACCGTCGCGCCTGCATCTTGATCGGTCCTTCGGCGTTGCCGTGGACGAATTGGTCGACGAAGGGATTTCCCGCGTGGTCGATGTCGCGGGCGGCGCCGTCCCATATCAACTTGCCCTGATACAACATGGTAATGCGGTCACCGATCTTGCGCGCCGAGTGCATGTCGTGGGTGATGCTCAGCGCCGTGATGCCCTGCTGCTTGACGCAGGAGATAATCAGGTCATTGATCACGTCGCCCATGATCGGGTCGAGGCCGGTGGTCGGCTCGTCGAAGAATACAATCTCAGGTTCACCGGCAATGGCGCGTGCGAGCCCGACCCGCTTTTGCATGCCGCCCGACAATTCCGCCGGCGACAGCTCGCCGACATCCGGCGCGAGGCCGACCTTGGCCAAGGTCTCGACGGCGCGCTCCTTGGCCTGGGCGCGGCTCAAGTGCTCGCGCTGCATCAGGCCAAAAGCCACGTTCTCCCATACCGGCAGGCTGTCAAACAAGGCGCCACCCTGGAACAACATGCCAAACTTCCGGTTAACCGCGTCGCGCGCGTTGGCAGGAACGTGCGTGACGTCCTCGCCGTTCACGGCGATGAAGCCCGAGTCCGGCTGCAAAATCCCGATGATGCATTTGATCAGCACCGACTTGCCGGTGCCTGAGCCCCCGATCACCACTACCGACTCGCCCTTGGCGATGTCGAGGTTGATGCCGGCGAGCACGTTCTTCGCGCCGAAGGACTTGTGCACACCCTTCAGTCTGATTTTCGGTACGCTTGTTTCCGAGGTAGTGTTCATGTGCCGAAAAACAGTTCGGTGATGATGTAGTTGAAGGTCAAAATCAGGATCGACGACGAGACCACGGCGTTGGTGGTGGCCGCGCCCACACCCTGCGCGCCGCCTTTGGAGTGGTAGCCGGCGTAGCACCCCATGAGAGCGATGGTGAATCCGAATACACCGGCCTTCACCAGCCCAGAGATCACGTCGAGCGGCTGCATGAAGTCGTAGCTATTGGTGATGTAGGCCGCCGGATTAAACCCGAGTTTGTAGACGCTGACGACAAAGCCGCCGAACACGCCAATGATATCGGCGATCAGCACCAGGGCCGGCAGCATCAGCGTGCCGGCGACGAGGCGCGGCACCACGAGATACTTGAAGGGATTGGTGGACAAGGCGGTCAGCGCATCGAGCTGCTCGGTGACGCGCATGGTGCCGATCTCGGCGGCCATGGACGCGCCGATTCGGCCCGCCACCATCAAGCCGGCGAGCACCGGGCCCAGTTCGCGGGTGAGCGACACCACCACGACGTTGGCGATGGCGTTTTCGCTTCCGGCCGCGAAGCGCGCGAAGCCGGTATAACTTTGCAGGGCCAGCACCATGCCCGAGAAGATCGCCGTCAGGCCCACAACCGGCAGTGAGTAATAGCCGATGTCGATCATCTGCCGGCCGATCAGGCGGAAATAGATCGGCGGACGCAGGCAGTGGGATAGGGCGGTTGCGGTAAACAGCGTCAGCCGGCCGATGTGGGCGAGGAACGCGAGGACGACGCTGCCGATGAGTCCGAGGAAATGCATGAACGGTTCTATAACCGCGAGTTCTGTGAGGCCGGAGCCGGCAAGTAGCGGCGGTAATACCGCCGCCCAAGGGCTGCCAGAAGCTCGTAGCTGATCGTGCCGGCCTGCTTTGCCAGGTCGTCAATTGTCTGGCGGCTACCGATAACATCGATCATGGCGCCCGGGCCGAGGGCCGAATCCGGAACGTTTGAAACGTCGAAAGTGGTCAGGTCCATGGAAATCCGCCCCGCCGCAGCGATCTTGAAATCGTCGATAAAGGCGTGCCCGGCCGCGCCCCAGCTCCGCAGCAGACCGTCGGCATAACCCACTGAAACCGTTGCGAGTTTAGCCCCATCCGGGGCCACGACGGTGGCACCATAGCCAACCGGGGCGGCAGCGTCAACGCGACGCACCTGGAGGATTTTGGCCTGGAGCCGTACCACCGGAATCATCGCATTTGCCAGGGTTGGTGTCGGGTTAACGCCATAAAGTGCCCCACCCGGCCGAGCCAAGTCGAAGTGGAAGCCCCGCCCGAGGAAAATTCCCGATGAATTGACCAGCGAGCCTTTGGCGTCGGCGTATTTGAGGTGGAAGGTCGCGAGCATGGAAGCAAATCGCTCACGCTGCTGGAGGTTGAGCGCATGGTCCGGCGTATCAGCGCAGGCCAAATGGCTCATAAGCGCAAGCGGTGTCAAACCCGACAAACCATCGGGATCGGCCATCAACTCGGCAAACTCGCGCTCGGAAAGACCCAAGCGGTTCATACCGGTGTCTACCTGCACCAAGGATTCCATCAGCGCATCGCCGCGCTCGGCGAAGGCGCGCCACGCCTTGATCTGGCGCGGTGTACTGAGAACCGGAATCAGCCGATGGGCGGCAAAGTCAGCCTCGGTCCCTGGGTTAGGGCCATGCAGAACGATAATGCGTTGGTCCTTCCGGCCACCGACGATGCCGCGCAGGGCGAGGCCCTCGTCGAGATGGGCCACATAAAAGGCAAGGCAGCCGGCTGCGCTTAGCGCCTTTACCACCGGCTCCAAGCCAAGGCCGTAGGCGTCGGCCTTGACCACGGCTCCCATGTCGCAGGCTGGTTCGACCCGGCGTTTCAGCACGCGCCAATTCTCGGTCAGTGCCGCCAGGTCGATGGTCAGGATCGCGCCCGCGCGGTCTTGGGCGCGATCTTCGGGTCGGGAGGAAAGCGGGCTGGCCATTTGCGGCCCTAATCATCAGAAAATCGGGCGAAGGGCAAGACCCGGGCAGGGCAGCCGACGGGCGCCGAAGGGAGGGCCCAGCGCCGCCACTGCACTCTAACGTAGATGCTCGGGCAGCTGCGTATCGTCGATATGGTCGCTGAAGTGGGTAAAGTCGGCCTCGAAGTGCAGTTTGACATTACCGATGGGGCCGTGACGTTGCTTGGCGACCAGCACCTCGGCAAGGTTGTGGGCCAGTTCGCAGCGTTCTTTCCACTTGGCATGGCGCTCGTGAAAACGCTCGCTGGTTTCCTCGGGCTTTTGCGAAGGCTCGCCGCGCTCCAAGTAATACTGTTCGCGGAACACGAACATGACGACATCGGAGTCCTGTTCGATGGTTCCCGACTCACGCAAATCGGAAAGCTGCGGGCGTTTGTCCTCGCGCTGCTCGACGGCGCGGCTGAGCTGCGAGAGCGCCAACACCGGAACATCCAGGTCTTTTGCCAACGCCTTCAGCCCCCGGGTGATGGCGGAAATTTCCTGCACGCGGTTTTCGCTGCGCTCGCCACGGGCCGGCGCGATCAACTGAAGATAGTCGATCACGATCAGGCCGAGACCGTGGTGATCGGCGGCTTTGTTTTGGCGCGCGAGGCGTCGACAGCGCGTGCGGATGGCCGACACCGTGATCGCCGGCGTGTCGTCGATAAAAAGCGGCAGATCCCCGAGCTCCTGACTCGCTACCACCAGGTGCGCGAAATCGTCGTTGGACAGACCACCCGTGCGGATAGCGTGGCTGTTGATCTTGGAACGTTCGGCTAGAATACGCGTGGCCAGCTGCTCGGCCGACATTTCCAGCGAGAAGAAAGCCACGAGCCGGCCTTTTTCCTCGGCGTTGTCGGTGGTGCGGTAGTGGCGCGCGGCGTTGAACGCCATGGTCGTGGCCAGCGCGGTTTTGCCCATGCTCGGGCGTCCGGCGAGGATCAGAAGGTCCGAGGCGTGCAGGCCGCCGAGTTTCTTGTCGAGTTCGCGCAAGCCTGTGGTAACGCCCGACAGCGCGCCTTCGCGTCGGTGGGCGGCCTCGGCGAGGCCAATGGCGGCGGAGAGCGCGGTCTCGAAGCTCTGGAATCCGCCTTCGACGGAGCTGGTGCTCGCAAGGTTGAACAGGCGCTGCTCGGAATCCTCGATCTGCTCCATGGCGGTTTCATCGGGCTGGGACTCAAAGGCGTCGTTAACCATATTCTCGCCCAATGCGATCAGCTCGCGGCGCAAATATAGGTCATAGACCAGTTTGCCGTAGTCGCCGGCATTGATGACAGTCACGGCACTGCCGGCCAGGCTGGCGATGTACTTCATGCCGCCGGCGGCGATCACCAGATCGTCACGTTCGAGATAGGTCTTTAGGGTCACCGGATTGGCTTGGTGGCCTTGCTCGATGAGCTTGGCACAGGCTTGGTAGACGCGGCCATTCACGGGATCGGCGAAGTGATCGATGGCGAGAAATTCGCTGACGCGCTCGAACGAGCGGTTGTTCATGAGAATCGCGCCCAGCAAAGCGCGCTCGGCCTCATAGTTGTGGGGCGGAGTGCGAAGAATATCGCCGACGTTATCGGCCGGATCGGCAGCGCGGAGGGGGGCGGGCATCGCGGGACCTTAATTGGTCTCAAAATAATGGAAATGATAAAGCCTGTGGATAAAAAAATCTGTCGGGGATAGTTTCACTTAGCGCAAGGAGGCGCCAAAGCCTTCAACCGCCTGGTTTTTCGGCCACGGTCCGGAGGCCCCTCCTGCCCCGGATTGAGGCCCTTGCTTTTTTTTGGCGCTTTGTCCGAAATCCCTGTTATTATTTCGCTGTTATCCTGCGACCGGATACCGGTAGGCGGTAACGCGGTCGGCTGGGGTCAATTGATTACGGCCCTTGGGAGACGGTTGCGGTCACGAACCCTGTTGTGTTGAGGCCGATAGGGGGGGTGGAGAGTTCGACGAGGCCTCGTCACATTGAGGAGCATTCAACCATGGTTCGTTTTGTAGCCCTTGCCACCATGCTTGCCATCGGCGCAGGCGTTTATGCCTTTATCCAGAAGTCCAACGTTGCCGCCGCCCAAATGCAGATCGCGGCCACCACCAAGGAACTGGAGACCTGGAAAACCCGCCTTAACCAGTACCAAGCCGAAGGCAAGACAGTTGCCTCCAATCTTGAGCAATGCACCGCCAAAGTGACTGAAATTCAGACGGCGCTCGACACCGCCGTCGCGGCGATGGCCAAGCGGCCCGGCGCCAAGCGCTAATCTCGGTTGGTCGCTTCAGACTTCATACAGGCTGAAGCGGAGAGTTAAGGGGCAAGATGCGTCGCTCTCGGCGCGCCTTGCCCCTTTGCCGTGTTCTCGTAAGCGCTCGGCCTCTTGCCAGTTCCGGCCGCCTCTGACCTCATGCGCGGCCTCGGTTTCCCAACGTATTTAATCCGGGCGGCTTGGCGCGATGGATCTCTCTGCATTCCTGATGGCGGCATTCCTTGGCGTGGTTGAGGGTGTCACAGAATTTCTGCCAATTTCGTCGACGGGCCATCTGATCCTGGTAGAAGACCTCTTGGGCTTTGAAGGTCCGCGGGGAAAGCTCTTCGAAATCGTTATCCAGCTGGGCGCCATCTTGTCGGTGGTGTGGATTTACCGCGACAAGTTATGGCGTACCGCGATGGGCCTGTTCAGCTCCGGCCCAGCCCAACGCCTCACCTTCAATATCCTGATTGCTTTTCTGCCGGCGGCCCTGGTGGGCGTGCTGGCCCATGATTTTATCAAGGCGTCGCTGTTCTCGCCGTGGGTGGTGTCTGTGGCGCTGGTCGCAGGCGGCATCGCCATTCTGATGATCGAGCGACTGCAAAGAAATCACAGCGTCACCGCTGTCGAAGATATATCGCCGGGCCGAGCGCTCGCGATTGGCCTGTTCCAGTGCCTGGCCATGATCCCCGGTGTCAGCCGCGCGGCCGCCACCATCATGGGCGCGCTGCTGATGGGCGTGCGTCGACCCGCCGCGGCGGAATTTTCCTTCCTGCTCGCGATCCCGACCATGTTCGGGGCGACCGCCTATGACCTCTACCGGAATCGCGATACGCTGAACTCCGACGGCCTCGCGGTTATTGCCGTGGGCTTCGTGGTCTCGTTCATGGTCGCACTGATCGTCGTCAAGTGGCTGTTACGCTATATCTCAATCCACGACTTCAGCGCCTTCGCGATCTACCGAATTTTTGTCGGCATTGTGATGCTGGGGATCTTGCTGGCGCGATAGGCGAGCGCCGCTCAAATCGGCCGGAAATCCGCGACGTGAACGTCGCCGCTCTCAGTGCCGGCAAGCAGTTTGTCACCGTCGGGATTCCAGCACAGCGAGGTAATCGGGTTGCCGTTGGCTTTCATGACCAGGGCGGATCCGCCCGGCCCGGGCTGTCCCAGTACGATCGTGCCGTCCTCAAAACCTGCGGCGATTACGTCATGGAGCGGATTGGCGACGACCGCCGTGACCGGTGGGCCGCCGGCGCCGCCGAATTCCTGCGGCGCCTTGCCCATGGGTCCGCCGCCCGTGAAGGGCCAGCAGATCACCCGGGACGCCCCTCCACTCGCGAGGAAGTGGCCGCGGCGCGTGAAGGTCATTGAGCGCACTTTCGTATCGTAACCGGTCATGCGCATGTGTTCGCCGTCCGACAGACGCCAGCCGTGCAGGGCATTTTCCTGCATGGCGGTGAGGACGTAATCGCCGTCCGGTGACCACGCCACCTGCAGATGCGAGCCCTGCCATTGCAGGCTCACGGGTTCGGAGTCCTTGGTCGCCAGCCACCACAAGCTCACGCCGTTATAGTGGCTCACGGCCAGACGACGGCCCTTCGGGTTGATGGCGATTCCGCCGACGGAGGTCGGGTGGCTAAGTTTCCGCGGCGGGGCACCCAACTTCCCGAGCACGAAGACGTCTTTGCCCGATGCGTATGCGCGAAATCCGCTGCCGGCATGGGCGGTGACGTGTTCAACCCATCGACCCTTGGTTTCGGCGAGCACTTCGACGGCGCCGATCGGCGCCAGGCGGACTAGCTTGCCGTCGTCACCGCCGGAGAGAAACGCACCCTTGTCGACGTCGGCCGATAGGCAAAGGCCGGCGCCCTTGTGCGCGCTGACGGTCACCGGCTCAGCGTCGAGGGTCTCGCTGTCGATCAGCCGGACGGTGCCGTCGCCAAGGCCGACAGCAAATAACTGGCCATTAACGGCGGCGCCGACGACGTAGTCGCCGAAAGAAAAGGTGGTAACGCGGCCGCCGCTTCTATGGCCTTGCCCGCGGTTTGTCCCGGTCGCCATGGTTTATGCGACGCAGCCATTGAAGCCCTTCTCGAGGGCGGCCTCGTCCAGCTTGCGTCCGATGAGCACCAGGCGGCTGCGGCGATTATCCTTGGCGGGCCATGGGCCGGTGTAGTCGCCTTCCGAGACCATGTGCACAGCCTGAAAAACAAAGCGCCGATCGTTGCCGGCCATATTCAAGATGCCCTTGGTGCGCAGGATGTTCTGGCCCTCGGTTGCCAGCAGATCGGTCATCCAAGCATCGAATTTATCGGCGCTCAAGGGCGCGGCCGTTGCCAGGGAAATGCTGCGGATGTCTTGGTCGTGGATCGGATTGGCCGCGCTGGCGCCGGCGTGATCATACCCATGATTATGGCCATGGTCATCGCCGTGCTCATGGTCGTGACTATGGTCGTGGGCGGGGTCATGGGCATGGCCATGCAGAAAACAAGGGTCCAGTTCCAACGCGCGACTGAGGTCGAAGGCGCCCTTGTCGAGGATTTTATCCAGTTCGATGTTGCAGCGGCTGGTGTGGTAAATCTTGGCGAAGGGATTGAGCGCGCGGACGCGCGCTTCGATGCGTCCTACGTCGCCGGTCGCGACCAAGTCCGTTTTATTCAACAAGACGATATCGGCGAAGGCGATCTGTTCCTCGGCTTCGTGGCTGTCGGCCAGGCGCTGCTCGACGTGTTTCGCGTCGAGCACGGTGACAATGCTGTCGAGTCTGGTTTTACGCTTGATGTCGTCGTCGGTGAAGAATGTCTGGGCGACCGGGGCGGGGTCGGCCAATCCGGTGGTCTCCACGAGAATCGCGTCGAATTTGTCACGGCGCTTCAAGAGGCTGCCGATGATGCGAATGAGATCGCCGCGGACGGTGCAGCAAATGCACCCGTTGTTCATTTCGAATACTTCCTCGTCGGCGCCTACGACCAGATCATTGTCGATGCCAATCTCTCCAAATTCATTGACGATCACGGCATATTTTTTGCCGTGGTTCTCCGTCAGCACGCGGTTGAGCAATGTGGTCTTGCCGGCACCCAGGTAACCGGTCAGCACGGTGACGGGAATTGCCCCGCTGCCTGATGTGCTCATGTGGTTTGCTCGCTCATGCCGTGCTCCGTGGTTTCTATGGTTCAGTCACCATAGGGCAGCGTTATACAGGCGTTACCGGCCGTTGCGAACGGGGAGGGCCCCGGCCGCTCGTCCTCGAAACGCAGCCGGCGCGACCCTTAAAGGGCCGCGCCGGATAGGGTGCCGCCAAAAATTGACTTCAGGTTGGAATCTCGGCGGACTCGTCATCGGCGTTTTCAGTCGCGGCGCCCTCGGCCACCAGCTTGGCGGCGTCTTCGGCGCGCTCCAGCAAGTCGGCCGCCTTGGCGATCCCCTGTTTGGCTTCCTCGACCGAGCGGGCGACCGTGAATTCGACGTCGACCTTTACTTCCGGATGCAGACGCACGGCTGTCTTGAAATTGCCAAGTGTCTTCACTGGGGCGCTAAGCAACACCTCGGAGGCGCGGTCGACGGCGAAGCCCTTTTCCTTGAGGGCATCGGCGATATCGCGGGCGCTGACCGAACCGTACAGCTGTCCGCCCTCGCCGGCTTGGCGCACGATGATCAGCTTGAGGCCGTCCATCTTCCTGGCGACAATCTGGGCCTCGTCGCGGCGCTTGACGTTGGTGGCTTCCAGCTCAACCCGCTTGGACTCGAAGAGGGACTTATTGTCCTTATTCGCGCGCAGCGCCTTCTTCTGTGGAAACAGGAAATTGCGGGCAAAGCCCGGTTTCACCGTCACCACCTCGCCCATCTGGCCCAGGCGCTCGATACGTTCCAACAAAATTACTTCCATCACTCACCTCCTGTACGCGGCGTGAGGTACCGCGCGCGTATTTGCAAAAAATTATCCATCACGCCGAGGCCGACCAACAACACCGAAAAGATATTCGCCGTCGCCAGAGCCACCGCATAAAACAACGCCAACCACGCCAAGCGGTACCTTACGCGCGCCGCGGCGTAGTGCACTACCGCGAGGCCTTGCAGTACCAGCGGCAATCCTAAGATCGCCGCCGCATTGCCGGCAATAAAGCCGGCATCGTTCTTTAACGCCGTCGCCGCCACGGCCGCCGCCCCGAACAAGGCGAAAAACCACTGCGGCAGCGCGAACTGGCGGTAGGCCGGGGTCGGCCACATCGCCAAGTTCATCTTCGTCAACAGCAACTGGCCAAGACCGACGCTGATCAGCGCCCGTAAACACCAGTCCCAGGCCGCGATCCCGGGGAGCAGCCCCGCCATGGAGCGCATCACCTCGGCCCTTGCGGCCGTGAAATTAATCCCAGGCTCCGCGCCCGCGGTAGCTTGCGGAAGGGCCGGCAAGATTGCCTCAAGCCGCGCCCGCAACGTTGCCTCAATCCCGTCCGCGCCTGCCGACATCAGGGCAAGCCCCGTCACGACGGCCGCGAAAGCCACCAGCACCAGCCAGCACACCGATCGGCCCAGGGCCGCGCCGTCGATCGGCTTGCTCCCGGCCACCATGGCCGCCAGTCCCAGGCGGGACAGAAGCGCGACCGGCGCCGCGTCCACCGCCAAATATACTGCCGCGAGGGAGAATGATCCCGACACGACCGTTACCGTTACCACGCCCGCGAAGACAGTCAGCGGCAGGTAGACGACGCCGAAGCTGAAGATTACCATCGCCAACGGCAGTGGCGACAACATCGCTCCGACCATCACCCCCAACACCGATTTACGAAGGGCCGCTACCAGAAGCAACGCACCGAGGGCTCCGGCAACGACGGCAATGGTGCTGGTGCGCGTCACATCAGATCGCGATGACGTATGGCAGCAGCGCCAGGAAACGCGCGCGCTTGATGGCTCGCGCAAGCTCGCGTTGTTTCTTGGTCGACACCGCCGTAATACGGCTGGGCACGATCTTGCCGCGCTCGGAGATATAGCGCAGCAACAACCGCGTATCCTTGTAATCGATCTTCGGCGCATTGCTGCCCGTGAACGGGCAGGTCTTGCGGCGGCGGAAGAACGGCTTGCGTCCTGGAGCGGGCATTAGGATTCTCCCGAATTCGAAGAGTTGTCGCCTTCAAAGCTTCGCGGCCGGCGTCCGGAGCCGAAACGACCCCCGTCACGGTCACCGCCGCCCGTGCCGGCGCCGGCGCCTTCTTCACGCGGCCGGCGGAATCCGCCGCCGCCGCCGCCGCCGAAGCCACCGCCCCCGCCAAAGCCACCACCGTCACGGCCGCCGCGACCACCGCCGCCACCGAAGAAGCCGGTGCGCTCTGGCGGCCGGTCTTTGTTGGTCAGCACGGCCGACGGGCCCTCTTCCAGGGCTTCCACGCTTACGGTCAGGTAACGCAGCACGTCTTCATTGATGCGCATGCGACGCTCATACTCGTTGATCGCCGCGGGCGGGGCGTCGATGTTGAAGAACACGTAGTGTGCCTTGCGGTTCTTTTTGATTTTATAGGTCAGCGAACGCAGGCCCCAAAGCTCACGCTTGGTTACCTTGCCGCCACCTTCCGCAATAATATTGGTGAGTTCGTCCGCCAGTGTGTCCACCTGGGTGGTGGCAATGTCCTGACGCGCGATCACCACGCTCTCGTAAAAAGGCATGGTCCGAGGACTCCCTTTGGCTTGTCTCGTCCCAGGCCTAACCGCCAATCGGTAGGCGCCGGGCATAGCCGACCCTGGTGGGCCAGCAAGGAGCTATGTAAGGGCGCGGAATATACACACTTGCCCCAGTCGGGCAAGGCATTCCGCCGGTTTTGGGCGGCCGGCCGGGCCTCCGCCATCGACCACCCGGCGACGGCCGATTCGGTCATAATATATATGTTTATCAACATATTAGATTATGGCGCGGTCGCCTTCCTTGACAGCTGCGTGACAGTCCGGTCAGGTCTCGCCTGGAAAAGCTGACCGTTGGAGTGAATTCATGACGAGGGCTTACGTCTTCCCGGGCCAAGGTTCCCAGGCGGTCGGCATGGGCAAGGAGCTGGCGGCGGCCTTTAGCGATGCCCGCGAGGTCTTCGCCGAGGTTGACGACGCCGTGAAGCAAGATCTGTCCAAACTGATGTTCGATGGTCCGCCTGAGACCTTAATCCTCACGGAGAACGCCCAACCAGCCCTGATGGCGGTCAGCGCGGCGGTCGTCAGGATTCTCGAGAAACAAGGCAACGTTTCCATCCGCCATACCGCCCATTGTGTCGCGGGACATTCACTGGGCGAGTATTCGGCACTTGCCGCGGCCGGCTCACTGACGCTGTCGGATACCGCCAGGCTGCTCAAGACCCGCGGCCAGGCCATGCAGAAAGCCGTACCGGTGGGCGAAGGGGCCATGGCAGTGCTTCTTGGGCTGGAGCTGGACCAAGCGCAAGACGTCGCCCGCGAAGCCAGCGGCAGCGGTGAAATCTGCGCGACCGCTAACGACAACGCCCCGGGTCAGGTCGTGGTGTCGGGCCACCGCGCCGCCGTCGAACGCGCGATCGAACTCGCTAAAGCGAGAGGCGGACGGCGTGCCATGCTGCTGCCGGTCAGCGCCCCGTTTCACTGTCCCCTGATGAAACCCGCCGCCGACGTCATGGCCAACGCCCTTTCCCAGGTGACGATAAAATCACCCAGCCTGCCGGTGATCGCCAACGTCACGGCGGCGGCGGTAATCGATCCCATCGAGATCCGCAGGCTACTGGTCGAGCAGGTCACGGCCATGGTGCGCTGGCGCGAAAGCGTGCGCGCGATGAAGGATGCCGGCGTCGATACGCTGGTTGAGTTGGGGTCCGGCAAGGTGCTGACCGGCCTGGCAAAACGCATCGATGGCGATCTGACGGGCATCAGCCTGCAGGCACCTCAAGACATCGAGGACTTTCTTAAACGCACCTAATTCCGCGGCTCGATTGCCGCCGGTGATTCCCATGATCACGATCTTAGCGGAGATTTCCGATGTTTGATTTGTCCGGCAAAACAGCGCTGGTCACCGGCGCAAGTGGCGGCCTTGGTTCGGCCATCGCCCGTGCGCTTCATGCACAAGGCGCGGTTGTTGGACTTCACGGCTCGCGGCGCGAAGTGCTGGAAGCGCTGGCGGCAGACCTCAAGGAACGCGCTCATATTTTTGTGGCGAACCTGGCCGAAAGCGATGCGGTCGTGGAAAAACTGATTCCCGATGCCGAGGCCGCTATGGGCCGGCTCGACATTTTAGTGAACAATGCGGGGATCACGCGGGACGGATTGATCCTGCGCATGAAGGACCAGGATTTCTGGGACGTCATCAACATCAATCTTGCTGTCGCCTTCAAGCTCAGCCGCGCCAGCGTCAAAGGCATGATGAAAAGACGATACGGCCGGATCGTCAACATCACGTCGGTGGTTGGCGTCACCGGCAACCCCGGGCAGACCAATTACGTGGCGTCCAAGGCCGGATTGATCGGCCTGACCAAGTCGCTCGCTCAGGAAGTCGCGAGCCGCGGCATTACCGTCAACGCCGTGGCCCCGGGTCTGATCGCAAGCGCGATTAGCGACAAACTTACCGAGGATCAAAAGGCCAGGTTTTTGGAGGCTATCCCCGTGGGCCGGATCGGGGAGGGAGCCGACATTGGCGCCGCGGTGGTCTATCTCGCCAGCGCTGAGGCCGCCTACGTGACCGGCCAGACACTGCACGTAAACGGCGGTATGGCTATGATTTAGCGGTGCCAGGAGCGCGATTTGGCGCGGCGGCGCGGGACCCTAGCCAAGAAAAATGTAATATGCTACTCAACCCCCCTCCGACGGGGACCCTTGTCCGAAGGGGAAGCTGGGTTTCAAGGCTGTTGAGTTCACCGCCGGCTGACGTCACATTTACTTAAAAAATAGAACGTTGAGGAATTACGAATGAGCGACGTTGCTGACCGCGTAAAAAAGATTGTCGTCGAGCATTTGGGCGTTGAAGAGTCCAAGGTAACGGACTTCGCGAGCTTTATCGACGACTTGGGTGCCGACAGCTTGGATACGGTCGAGCTAGTCATGGCCTTCGAGGAAGAGTTCAGTGTCGAGATTCCAGACGATGCGGCGGAAAAGATCCTAACGGTGAAGGACGCGATCGCCTTCATCCAGGCGAACGCCAGCAAATAATTTTGCGCGCCATTCGATTGGGCAACAGCCTGACGAATTCGGACCGGTTAAGGTGCAATGGGGCCTAGGAAGATACCAGGTCCCATCGCCGTTTCTGGAGCACCAGCGCCGGTGGCATACTGAACGGGAATTTGGTTCACCATGGCCTTCGAACCTAAACGGATCGTTGTTACCGGCATTGGCCTGACGACCCCGCTCGGCACGGGAGTCGCGGGCAATTGGGAATCCCTCACCGCCGGTAAGTCCGGCATCGGCGCCATCACGCGCTTTCCCGCCGATGATTTGCCGTGCCGCGTGGGCGGCGAAGTGCCGCTGGCGGAAGATCATCCCTACAAGTTCATCGCCGACACCATCGTCTCGCCGAAAGAGCGCCGGCGCATGGACGATTTCATCGTCTACGGCATGGCCGCGGCCGAGGAAGCGATCAAGGATTCCGGCTGGGCGCCGCCCAACGACGAAGCCCGCGAACGCACCGGCGTGATGATCGGCTCGGGCATCGGCGGGCTCGCCACTATTGACGACACATCGAAGACCCTCAATGCGCAAGGTCCACGGCGGGTGTCACCATTCTTCATCCCGGCGAGCCTGATCAATCTGGCCTCGGGCCAGGTTTCGATCCGCCACGGCTTCAAGGGCCCAAACCACGCGCCGGTGACGGCTTGCGCGACCGGCGCCCATGCCATCGGCGATGCCGCACGGCTCATCAAGTACGGCGACGCCGACGTGATGGTCGCGGGCGGTGCGGAATCCGCGCTGTGCCGGTTGGGCATCGCCGGCTTTGCCGCCATGAAGGCGCTCTCCACCGGCTATAACGATACGCCCACGCGGGCCTCGCGTCCCTGGGACAAGGGCCGCGACGGCTTTGTCATGGGCGAGGGTGCGGGTGTACTGGTGCTCGAGGACCTTGAGCACGCCAAGAAGCGCGGCGCAAAAATTTATGCCGAAATTCTCGGCTACGGGCTGGCCGGCGACGCCTACCATCTGACCGCGCCTGCCGAAGACGGTTCGGGTGGATTCCGCGCCATGCGCGGCGCCTTGCGTGATGCGCAGCTCAACGCCGATCAGATCGACTACGTCAACGCGCACGGCACATCGACGCCCAAAGGCGATGAGATCGAGCTGATGTCCGTCAAGCGCATTTTTGGTGACCATGCTTACAAGTTGTCGATGTCGTCGACCAAGTCGGCGATCGGCCATTTGCTCGGCGCGGCCGGCGCGGTCGAGGCGATCTATTCGATTCTCGCGCTCCGCGATCAAGTGGCGCCGCCGACTCTCAATCTCGACGATCCGTCCGACGGCTGCGACATCGACCTGGTGCCGCACAAGGCCAAGCCTCGGAAAATCCGTTTTGTCCTTTCGAACTCCTTCGGCTTCGGCGGGACGAATGCGTCCCTCATCATTGGCCCGGCGCCGTAGGCCGGCCGTGCGCGGCCTTCCATGACGCGCTCAACCCCATGACCCACCCGAACATATGAAGTGGGTACGCCTCGTCGCAGTACTTGGTCTGTTGGCCATGGCTGCAAGTGGGGCGGTGTATCTTTGGTTCGCCCGCGCGGTAGAGGGTCCCGGCCCCCTGCAAGCTTCGGTGACGGTGATCGTCGCACCCGGCGCCGGCGTTTCGGCGATTGCGCGGCAAATGGTCGTTGCCGGCATCGCGGACAGGCCCTGGATGATGGTGCTCGAGGCCCGGCGTAGCGGTCAGGACCGCCACCTCAAACCCGGAGAATACCGTTTCGACCCCGGCGTCAGCATCGCAGGCGTTCTTGGAAAACTTGTCACTCATGAGGTGGTCGCTCGCTTCGTCACCATCCCCGAAGGTCTGGTGGCCGCGGAAATTCGCCAGATCCTCCGAGGCGCCGAGGGACTAACTGGAGAGCTCACGTCGCCGATTCTCGACGGCGACCTATTGCCGGAAACCTATCGTTACGAATGGGGCGACCACCGTGAGGATGTTGTCGCGCGCATGCGCGCGGCTAAGGCTGCCGCAGTTAGGGAGCTTTGGGCGGCGCGCGCGTCGGATCTGCCGTTGAATTCGCCGCAAGAGGCGGTTGTGTTAGCTTCGATCGTCGAGAAGGAGACCGGATTGGCCAGTGAACGTGCCCAGGTCGCTGCAGTGTTCACCAACAGGCTGCGCCGCGGCATGAAATTGCAGTCCGACCCGACGGTGCTCTACGGCCTGTCACGGGCAGGTGATCGCGGCGGCCTGACCATCGCCGACCTTGAGCGTCCGACACCCTTCAACACCTATGTCATTTCCGGCCTGCCGCCGTCACCGATTTGCAGCCCCGGCCGGGCGGCCCTGGCGGCGGTTTTGAATCCAGCGATCTCCGTAGATCTTTACTTTGTCGCCGACGGCACCGGCGGCCACGCCTTTGCCGCGACCTTGGAGGGCCATAACCGCAATGTCGCCCGCTGGCGCGATATTCAGCGCCAAAATGACCTACGCTGAGTTACTCTTACGCTGATGCCGCACGCTTTCATTGCTCGCGCGGCCAGCCCCACTTGGCTATCGCCTTGTCGGGCCTGATTGGGGTATTGGATCTGATATCGTCGCGGCGGTGGATCAAGCAGCGCCAAGCCAAGAATTAATTGGGAACGGACGTCCGCCATGATTGAATTCCTCCTCGATCCCGAGATCTGGGCCGCGCTGTTCACGCTGACGGTTCTCGAGATCGTGCTCGGTATCGACAATCTGGTTTTCCTCGCCATTATTTCGAATCGACTGCCCGCGCATCAGCGAGCCCTGGCGCAACGCATTGGCCTGATGGCAGCTCTCGGGCTGCGTGTTGGTCTGCTGTTGACGCTGACCTGGATCACGCAGGCGACGACACCCGTCATGACGATCTCCAATTATCCTATCAGTTGGCGCGACCTGATCCTGGGCGTGGGCGGGCTCTATCTGATGTACAAAGGGGTGAAAGAGATTCACGAAGCCGTGGAGGGCGGGGACGGCAAGCACGGCGCCAAGCCGCCGTCTTCGTTCGCATCGGTCATCACTCAGATCATGATTCTCGATCTGGTGTTTTCACTGGACTCGATCATCACCGCCGTCGGAATGACCAACAACCGTCCGGTCATGATTGCCGCTATCGTCATTTCCATTCTTGTCATGATGTTCGCCGCCGGGGCCGTCTCGGGATTCATCAATAAGCACCCCACAGTCAAGATGCTGGCCCTCTCCTTCTTGATCCTGGTTGGCACGGCGTTGGTCGCTGACGCGGCTCATTTCCACATCCCGCGCGGTTATTTGTACTTCGCCATCGCTTTCGCCATCGTGCTCGAGAGCCTGAATATGCTCACCGCTCGCGCAAGGAATAGGCACAAAGGCGCGCCCGCCAAAGACACCGGCCGATGATCACCTATTTGGCAAACGCCGAGTTCTGGGCGGCGCTGCTCACCATCATCGGCATCAACGTCGTTCTATCCGGCGACAACGCAGTGGTGATTGCGCTTGCCTGCCGCGGGCTTTCACCACGGCATCAAAAATGGGGCATCGCACTCGGCTCGGGCGTAGCGGTGGTCTTGAGGATCGTCTTCACCATCTTCATCGCCTATCTGCTGACGGTTCCGTTCCTGAAGCTGGTTGGGGGCCTGCTGCTATTCTGGATCGGCTACAAGCTGGCGCTCGGCAACGATGCCGCCGACGAGATCGATGCCGCGAGCAACATCTGGCAGGCGGTAAAGATTGTCGTCATCGCCGACGTCGTGATGAGCCTCGACAACGTGGTCGCCGTGGCGGCCGCGGCCAAGGGCGACAAGCTCTTGCTGGTCATCGGCCTGTTGATCAGTATTCCGATGGTGGTCTACGGCGCCACACTCCTGATCAAGCTGATCGAACGCTTTCCGGTGATCGTGCCCGGGGGCGCCGCCCTGATCGGTTACATCGGCGGCGAGGTGGCTGTGACCGACCCCATCTCCGAGACCTGGATCGCGGGCCACGCCGCGTGGTTGACTCATGTTGGACCGCCGCTCGGAGCCATTGCGGTGATCGCCGTCAGCCGAGTCGTCGCGCCTGTTTCCGCACTCACTGCCGAGGTTGTTTCGGAAGAAGTGGCAGCTGGGGCTGCTTTATTCGCCGGCCGCTCATTGCTGACGCGACTTGCGGCCCTCGTGCTGGCAACGTCTGCCTACGCCTTCGGCGACGCCCCCACCATAGAAGGCGAGGGTCTGGCGATGGAGATGTTGCACGGTCTTAAGCCGGTGTTTGCCTCAGTGGTGGCGATCGTGATCGGCGAGGGCATTGGCTGGGGTGCGCGCCGTATGCGCCGTGCGTAGGCCAAGCCCAAACGTTTCATTCCTTGTCGGGCAGGCGACGGGTCAGGATATCGGCCCAAGAGTCGGGCAGCGCCGCGAGTAACCAAACTGCAAACAGCATCGGCCAGGGAAAGGCGATGCGCCCCTTGTTGGCGGCGATGCCGCTGCGGATGATTTGCGCGGCCTTTTCGGCGCTCATCAAGAACGGCATCGGGAATGTGTTGACGTCGGTCATGCGGCTGGTGACGAACCCCTGGCAGACCACGCTGACGCCGATGTTGTCGCGTGCCAGCGCGCACCTGAGACCTTCGCCCCAAATACGGATGGCTGCCTTCGAAGCACAGTAGGCCGGCGCCCCGCCGAAGCCGCGAAACGACGCAAGCGAACTGACAAGCGCGATCTGGCCTCGCCGCCGCGCCCGAAAGATTTCGACAGCCGGCAGAACGGTGTTGAGCACGCCGTCTAGGTTGACGGCGAAAATGCGCCGCGTCGCGTCGGCATTCTCCCCCATGCCGCCGGAGATGCCGGCGTTGGCGATCACCAGGTCCAGCGCTGTGGCCTGATCGCGCGCGGCAATCCAAGCCGCCATGGCCGAACGGTCGGTGACGTCGAGCACCGATGCGTCAACGCGCGCGCCGCGCGCGCGGCAGGCTTGCGCCACCGCGGCGAGGCGCGAGGAATCGCGGCCGGAAAGGCTCAAAGTGACACCGGATGCCGCGTAAGCCACGGCCAAAGACCCGCCGATGCCCGACGAGGCGCCGGTAACAAGGATGTGTTTAAATTCGCCGGATGCCGATGCCATGGCGACTAGCATGGCTGTCCGGCACTCGTGAATCAATATCGGTGCCGTTGTCGTCCGTCACGGGGGCGCGATCGTCCGTTAAGCTATGAAAAACCCCTGGCGCCCGATATAACCATGCCTTGGGGTGGATTTAACCGCTTGCGGAATTGGGACGATCTCTCGTGAATGCCGCCGCGCTTACCAGCATGACCGGCTTTGCCCGCGCCGAAGGGCGTTTCGACGGGAAAGCTCCGTTCGCTTGGGCGTGGGAGGCCAAGAGCGTCAACGGCAAGAATCTCGACGTTCGTGTTCGCGTGCCTCATGGCTTTGATTCGGTCGAATTGCCGGCGCGTCAGGCCGCGGCCGAGGCCTTAACCCGCGGCACCCTCAATCTGTCCCTGACCGTGACATCGGATACCGCCAGTGTCGGGAGCGGCATCGATGAAGCCGTTCTGGATGCGCTTATCGATCTGGTCAGGCGCAAGACCTCGCAACACGGCACGCAAGTCTTCGGCAACTGCGTCGAGCTTCCACGGCTTGATGGCCTCATGGCTTTGGCCCGGGGTCGGCCGGCTCCGGAAATTCTCGACGCCGACACTATTGCCGCGCGCGATTTGACCGTGATTACGGGACTGAAAACCGCGCTTGCCGCCCTGCGATCAGCGCGTCGTCAGGAAGGAGATTGCCTCGCGCCGGTCATTACAGGGCATCTAGACCTGATAGCCGCACTCTGCACCGAGGCCGGCGCCTTGGCGGCAACGCAGCCCGCGGCACTGAAGGCCCGTTTACTGCAGCAGGTGCAGGAGCTGGCCGGCGCCGTCCCCGCGCTGACGGCCGAACGGCTGGCACAAGAGGCCGCGCTTTTGGCCGTGAAATCCGACATTCGCGAAGAGCTCGATCGCCTGGCGGCGCACCTCGGGCAGGCTCGTGACCTCGTTTCAAAGGGCGAACCTTGCGGCCGCCGGCTTGACTTCCTGTCACAAGAATTTAATCGCGAAGCGAACACACTGTGTTCAAAATCTGCGGATGTGGCGCTTACCCGCATCGGCATCGCCTTAAAAACAACGATTGATCAGTTTCGTGAGCAGATTCAGAATATAGAATAGGGACCGGCGCTCTGGCGGACTCTATCGGGATGCGCCGGTGGCAAGGTTCGAGGGTCACATGGACAAACTGAAAGTTCAAAGACGCGGCCTGATGCTGGTGTTGTCGTCGCCCTCGGGCGCGGGCAAGACCACGATTTCGCGCGCGATTTTGCGAGACGATGCTGACTTGGCCATATCAATCTCGGTTACCACGCGCCAGCCGCGCCCAGGCGAGGTGCCTGGCAAGGACTACCACTTCATTTCCGAAGCTGAATTCAAACGCATGGCTGCGGCCAGAGAACTTCTGGAGCACGCCAAGGTCTTCGACAATTACTACGGCACGCCGAAGGTCTACGTTGAATCCAAGCTTGCGGCCGGCAAAGACGTGTTGTTCGACATCGATTGGCAAGGGACACAACAGCTGAAAGACAGCGCCCGCGGCGACATCGTCAGCGTTTTCATCTTGCCGCCCTCGATCGGGGAACTGGAGCGGCGCTTGCGCGGCCGCGCTCAGGATACCGAAGAGGTCATGCGTACGCGCATGGTGCGCGCCTCCGACGAAATGAGTCACTGGCCGGAATATGAATATATCGTGATCAATCGGGACGTTGACGAGAGCATTGCTCAGGTCAAGTCCATACTGACGTCGGAACGCCTGCGCCGAGATCGTCAGGTCGGGCTGGCCGACTTCGTCAGGGAGCTACGCAGCCACAGTTAGCGTTGCCCGCAATCCACCGCGTTCGCCAAGGCGCAAAACTGCTCAATCGACAGCGTCTCGGCGCGCGCGGTCGGATCGACGCCAGTGGTGCGGCATAACCCTTCGGTATCCGCGGTTACCGCGCGCAGACTCTGCCGCAGCATTTTTCGGCGCTGCCCAAAGGCTGCGGCCGTCACGCGTTCCAGAGCCGCGCGCCGCGCAGCGATGGGGTTTGTGCGCGGCGTCAGGCGCACGACCGTTGATTGCACCTGGGGCGCGGGCGTGAAAGCGCGCGGGTTGATGTGGAACAGGGTCTCGGTTTCACAAAGCCACTGGGCAAGTATGCTGAGCCGACCGTAAGCCCGGGTATCGGCCGGAGCCGTTATGCGCGCAGCGACTTCGGTTTGGAACATGAGCGTGAAAGACTCGAAAGCGGCAGCGTTTTGCAGCCAGCGAATCAGTAGTTCGGTGCCGATATTATAGGGCAAGTTCGCAACGATCCGCCTCGGGCTATCGCCGAGCGCGGCCGCATCGACCGCCAGGGCATCGGCCTCGATGATCTCCAGATGCCCGGGATAGGCCGCGGCGAGTTCGGCTAAAATGCCACGGCAGCGCTCGTCCTTTTCCACGGCGATAACCTGGGCTCCTTCCGCCAGGAGCGCCCGCGTGAGGCCGCCCGGGCCGGGGCCGATTTCGATGGTCGTTCCGCGCGTTAGATCGCCGGCCGAACGTGCAATGCGGGCAGTTAAGTTGAGATCCAGGATAAAATGCTGACCTAGCGATTTATTGGCGGTCAATCGGTGACGGGCGATGACCTCGCGCAATGGTGGTAGGGTATCGGCGGCATTCATCTTACGCCGGGACCGGACGCGGCCCGGCGCGCGGCGATAGTCCCGGCGGTGCGAAGCGCGGCGAGAAGGCTGGTCGGATTGGCGATCCCGGCGGCGGCAATGTCGAAAGCCGTACCATGGTCCGGTGATGTGCGCACGAACGGTAATCCCAAGGTTATGTTGACGCCGCCCTCGAAATCGATGGTCTTGAGCGGGATCAAGGCCTGATCGTGATACATGCATAGCGCTGCGTCAAAGCGCCGGCGCGCGGCGGTATGGAACAACGTGTCGGCCGGAAATGGTCCCTTGGCGTCGACGCCACTCCTTTGCAATGCGGCCACCGCCGGAGCGATGATATTGGATTCCTCGTCGCCCATATCCCCCATTTCGCCGGAGTGGGGATTGAGCGCCGCGACCACCAGGCGCGGCCGAGCGATGCCAAAATCGGCCTTAAGTGCCGCGGCAGTGATCGTGCCGCAGCGTACGATCGCTTGCGTGGTCAGCACGCGCGCGACGTCCCGAATCGCGACGTGGACGGTAACCGGTACGACCCGCAAGTCCTCGACAGCCAGCAGCATCACGCCGTCTACACCGCCCGCCAGATGGCCGAGATATTCGGTATGCCCCGGGAAGGTGAAGCCGGCGGCCCGCAGCCCGGCCTTATGGATCGGATTCGTCACGATGCCGGAGGCCGCCCCGGTCTTCGCCAATGCCACGGCTTGATCGATGGCGCCGATCACGGCATCCGCGGCGGCGGCATTGGGCATGCCGAGCGAGACTGGTGTGAGCAAGGGGCGCAGCAAAGCCAAGACCGGTAAGGCGCGGCTGAAAACCGCCGCCGCCTCGGCCGGGCTCGCGATCTGCGCCGTCGGGCAAGGAATGCCAAATCGTGCGGCGATCGCCCCCATTCGGGAGGCGTCGTCGATTGCGAAGAATAGCGGCGTATCGGGGCGGCGGCTGGCCCAGGCTCTCAGCGTGATCTCACCGCCGATGCCGGCGGGATCGCCCATGGTTATGGCCAGCGCGGCCGGTCCTGGGGGCGCGTGCGAAGTCACACCGTGCTCTTAAATGCGGATGTCGATCAACGCCTGGCGGCGCAGATCCCGAAGCCGCTGGCGTGCCACATTCTGGAGCTTTTCGTTTTCCAGATCCGACATGATTTGCTCGCCGCTCGGCACACCGCTGTCGTCGCGGCGCATACAGACCTGTAGGAACAGCCGTGCGCCGCCAACTTCAATGGCCGGGCTGGTGCGGCCGGGCGAGAGCGCGAGCACGACGTTAGCAACGACCGGCGGAAGGCTGCCGACATAAACCGGCGGAATCGGCCCCGAGCCCGGCGTCTCCAATTCGCTGCCCAATTTGTCCATTTCCTCGCAGGTCGTAAAACCGCTGATTGTCTCACTCAATTGCGCGAGCCGCTCAGGGGCCAACGCCCGCCCGCCCTGTGTGGGCAGATAGATCTGGTTCAAGGTTACGACTGCCATGCGCGGGTCGGCCGCTCCGGCGGTCCGCCGTTCGCGCAGCATCACGATGTGATAGCCCACTGACGTGCGCAAAGGATCGGAGATCTGTCCAGGTTCAAGCCGCGCCAGGATGTCGTCGATCTCGGCTTCCATTTCACCGCGCACGACCCAGCCAAGATCGCCGCCCAAAACAGCTGTGGGACTCTGGGAAAATTGCTGGGCAAGCGATGGAAACGGCGTGCCGCCCCGTGCCTGTGTAACTAGGCGATTGGCCATATCGCGCATGACCGGCTCTTGCGCCGGCGAACTTACGGGCAGCGAGATTTCAGCGAGTAGATATTCCGCCTTGCCTTGGTTGGCGCGCGCGCGGGCCAGCACAATGTTGACTTCGTCCGGATTGACACTGACTTCGCTTTGCAACGACTGGCGCACGACCTTCGCCCAACTCAGGTCGGCCTCCACTTGCGTATTGAGCGCGCTCATATCAATGCCTCTGCCGTCCAGCATCGCGCGAAAGCCGCCGGCGGGCATGTTGTTGCGCTGTTCGATGGATTCCACCGACTGGCGGATTTCAGTTTCCGTAATCTTGATCTTCAGGCGTGCGGCTTCCTGAAGTTTCAAGCGCTCCTCGATGAGGATGTCGACAACCTGAGGCACCAGGCGGCGCTGCATATCGGGCGTGTTCTCAAGGCCTGAAGTGGTGATGACCAGGTTCGCCCGCGACTGCACGTCGAACAGTGTGATGATGTCCTCGTTGATGACCGCGGCGATGGTTATGCCGCCCGGCGCCGGGGTAGCGGGCGCGCTGAGCGATTGGGCGGCCAGCGCGGTGCCGAGGTCCGAGACCGGCACGGCAGCCGCGCCGCAGATCGCGGTCAGCGCTAACACCAAAGGCCGGAAAAACCGTCTCACCATGATCACCACAGTTGTAATCCCCGCCGACCGACCGGCGGGTCCCTAACATACGCGGGAACGTCAGCGAAAACTAGTCGCCGGCGTAGCGAAATAATCAAATTAAATCACCGCTTATCACGGAAACCCGAACGCGTCGGCCGTCGCCTAACGCTGAGCGCCAACGTCGGCGTTGAACTTGATATCTCCGACCGTCTTTAAATTTATACGGAACAGGACGGCGATGCCGTTCTTGAAGTCGCGGTCCTGCGTATTGTCCTTAGCGAGGTCGAGGCCGATCACAACGCATTCGTCCTCGTATACGAAACCAATATCGGTGCGGATGCTGCCGCCGGCCACGCCCAAATTATGCCTGTGACCGAAGGCGACGCTCCAGTTTTGTGAAAACCGGCTCGACAAGGCGACGAGAAGCTCCTCGGTATTCGAAGGGCTGGAACGTGTTCCCGCGGCTTTGACGAAAAGATAGCCTGTCGTGACGCGCAACAGGGCCGGTCCGATTGCCGCACTCAACTCGCTGCGGCGATTGGCAATCGTGTCCTTATCCAGCCGAAAACGATATTGCATGGTGACATAGGCATTGGGTGTGAAATCCACATGGCCGACATAGTCCGAAACGTAGTCGCGCAATCCCGACGTCGGACTGAAAGTCTGGTCACTGTAAAAGTGATAGACCTGTCCAACCAGAGCCGAAATCGTTCCAATACTTTCGTTAAAGGTCGCCCAGCGGACGCCGTAATTGATGCGTGGCCCGGTCTCGACGCGATCGAGCCCTGTAAACCGCTGCATGCTGAACAGATTGGTATGATCGAACTCGAGATCGAGACTGTCTTCGTTAGGAATCGTGTCCTTGTTCCCGCCTATGGGACTCATCACTCCCATGACGATCGGCTCCAGGAGTTGATGGAACCCGAGGCTGTCGCTGACAAATGGCATCCGCCATTCCAGAGAGGCTTCGGGTACGAGCCGCCCGGCGGTCCCGGTGAACACATCGTTGCGGCCGGGGCGCGGTAGATCGCGGACATAGTAGCCGTCCCCCCGCAGGCCCGCGCGCAATGTGTGAACGCCTCCGTAGGGGGCGGTATAAGGCAGGCTCCAGCTGACGCGCGTCGAAAGGCGACTCGTGTCACTGCCTGTTGGCCGCGCCAGGACGAGGCCGCTGGCGTCGATATTCCAACGCCCGCCGATCGCGTCAGGGTCACTGATATAACTGTAGCTCAAAAGCGGAAAAATGCCGGGCACCGATCCCGCCGCGGTGGCCACACGCTGGCGCTGGAAATAGTAGGCGTTGGCCGAGAAATAACTGTTGCTGGTGAAGCGTTCGGCAAAAACGTTGCTGGTCAACCAGGTTGGCGCAAGGAAATTATAGCGGCGCAGGTAGGTGCGGTCCGACGCCAGGCGGATATCGGCGCCGCTTCGCCAATTTTCGTCGATGTCCCAGCGCGCGGTTGCATCCAAATGTCCGCGCAGGTCGTTGGCGAAGCCAGGGTCATCCGCCATTAAGCTGCCGAAAACGCGCAGCCGCGCCGCGCCAAACTCCTGGCGGTATTCGGCGATCGTACCTTTGCCCGCTGCGCTGGTTACAAACGGCGTCAACGTGGCGTCGCGGTCCGGCGCGAGGCGGATATAGTAGGGCTGCTGAAACGAAACGCCCAGGTTGCGGCTGGCGCCGATTGTCGGCAGCAGCAGGCCGGTCTTAGCGCCTGCGGTCGGGTCGGGGTGGGCGAGGTAGGGCGTGTAAAACACCGGCACGCCGCCAAACTCAAGCCATGCATTATTGTAGTAGACCATCTCGGCTTGCTGATCGTAGCGCACGCTGCCGGCCTTGATTTGCCACAGGGGCTCCTTGCCGTTGCAGCTGTCGCAGGCCGAATACACAGCATTGTAGAGCTCGCTGGTGCCATCGGGCCGACGGCGGTAGGAGCGGCTAGCCATGCGCGACTTATCGGACATCAGCACGCGCACTTCCTCGGCGAGGCCTTCCTTGAGGTCACCGGTCACCTGTATTGATTCGAAAAAAAACGCTGTGCCCTCGTCGTCGACGACCGAAACATTGCCCGTGGCGGTGGCCACATTGGTCGTGCGGTCGTAGACGATCCGGTCCGCGAGGAGCACGCGGTTGCCGCGTTGAATCTCGACGTAGCCCGAGGCGGTAATGGTATTAGTGGCGTCGTCATAGCTAACCTCATCTGCTTGCAGCAGCGTCTCCTGGTCCAAAGCCGTTGTCGGCTCGGCTTCGACGAAGGCGGCATAAGCGCTCCGACCCGATGCCATTCCCAAGGGCGCGCTCAGCACTGTCCAAAGGGCCGCAGCTAGCGCGAGACGCGCTCTCGGCTGAACGCGCCGGCGTGACGGAAGGGAAGATCGGCGGATCATGAACTGGGTATCACGCGGTGCTGGCGCCAAGCGGTAAAGTCCGCCGGGCTGGAGAGCTTCGGCCCCCCCGAGCGATGATATACAGGCCGATGGCTATAGGGAGCAACGCCACAACGTACATGAGCGGAGTGAATAGGGCCTCCTTGCCGGCAAGGTTCGCGGCGCCGAGCGCGGCCGACTGCAGCAATATGATGGCGAATATGGCCATGACGATACGCCCTGTCTGTCCGCGCCGGCTAAAAGCCCCGGTCAGCAAGAAGGTCAAGGCCACGCAGGCGAAGCCCAGCGAATTGAGCGGCTCGACCAATCTTTGGTGACCCTCGGCGCGCATGCGTACGGCAACGCGGGCGGATAGGCCCTCGCGTTCGGCCGCCGTCAGCAATTCCCAGGTGCTGCGCTCGCGATTGCTCTCGTAACGGTTTTCCGGAACCGATTGGAGCGTACCGAAGTCCAGAGCATAGCTATCAAAGTAAAGAACCGAGAGTTCGCCGGTCTGAGGAACCAACGATTGCCGGCTGCCGTTGAAGAGCAGGACACGCGATCCGGTATCGCTTCGTCCGACAGCGCCCCGCTCGGCCATGATCGTCAGACTGCTCTCTGGAGCGCGGGTATCGTGAATCAGCACGCCGAGAAGGCCGCCATCCCGCCCCCGTGACCTTACGTAGACGGTCAGTCCCTTGGTCAAGTTATTGAAAGCGCCCGCGCGCAACATGAATTGCGATACGTCGCTGCGAATTGTCCATTGCAGAGTCCGGAATGACTGAAACGCATTGGGCACAACCACCAGGGTCAAAATATATCCGGCGGCCACTGCAACCGCGGCGCTGAGTAGGGCCGGGCGCGCGAGTCCCAGGCGGCTGATGCCGGCTGCCTGAGCCACGACCAACTCCCGATCGATGGTGAGCTTGTTGTACACAAATAATGTCACGAGAAATAAGGTCGCCGGCAGAATCACCGAAAGGAACCACGGCAAGAGCAGCAGCGTAAGTTTCAGCCATGCGTTGATGGCCAGGCCCTTGTTGATGACAAATTGCAAGAACTGCAGCGACTGGGTCAACCAGACGACCAGCGCGAGAACGATGCTGACCAGTATGGTCCCAACGGCCAATTGGCGGAAGATATAACGCGTGATTCCCGACATGGACGCCGATTATAGCGTTGGCCCTTTCCCGGGGGCCAGCGTCATCGCGCCAGCGTCTTCGCCTCGGCATGGTCGCCCGGGCCCCAAATTAGCCGATGGCGCGGGTTTCCGGCGATTTCCGCCGCTTCGGTATCACGTGGCCTTCGATGCCGCCGGTGGACTACTCCAACACTTTGCCGGGGTTCATCAGATTGGCCGGGTCGATGGCGCGCTTCAAACGGCGCATCAAGTCCAATTCCACCGCGTCCTTATAGTGCGCGAGTTCCTGGACGTTGAGCATGCCGATGCCGTGTTCCGCCGAAATCGAGCCATCCATGCCCGCGACGATGTCGTGGACGATGCGGCTCATCTCATCCCAGCGCGCGAGGTATGCGGCCCTATCGGTACCCACGGGCTGCGAAATATTGAAATGGATATTGCCGTCGCCGAGATGGCCAAAGGGCACCGGCCGCGCGCCCGGAAAATGTCTTTCAATCGCGGCAATACCCTCGGTGATGAACTGCGGCACGCGCGATACCGGCACCGAGATATCGTGCTTGATGCTGCCGCCCTCGTGCTTTTGGGCCTCGGGCAAAGACTTACGAATGCGCCACAAGCTCTTCTGGTGCTCGCCGCTTCCGGCGATGACGGCATCGGCAATGATGCCTTCCTCGAAGGCTGTCTCCAGGAGGGCGTCGAAGTTGCCGCGCAACGCACCCTCGGGCCGCGAGCTGGAGAATTCGATCAGCACGTACCAAGGGTGCGCGTCGGCCAAGGGATCGCTGACGCCCGCGATATGTCTCACGCACATCTCGAGGCCGATGCGTGGAATGAGCTCAAAGGCCGTTACCGCGTCCCCGGAAATCGCCCGGGCGCGGTTTAGAAGTCTGCTCGCGTCGTCGAGATTGCTCAAGCCGCACAAGGCCGTCGCAGTTTCGGCGGGGCGGGGGAAAAGCTTCAGCACCGCGGCCGTAATGATGCCCAACGTGCCCTCGGCGCCGACAAAAAGGTGGCGCAGCGCGTAGCCGGTGTTGTCCTTGCCAAGAGCCCTGAGGCCGTTCCAGATACGTCCGTCGGGCAACACGACTTCCAGACCCAAGACCAGATCGCGCGCATTGCCGTAACGCAGCACATTGATGCCGCCGGCATTGGTGGCGAGGTTTCCGCCGATCTGACAACTGCCTTCCGCCGCCAGGCTCAAGGGGAACAGGCAGCCGTTCTCCTCGGCAATGCTCTGGAGGTCGGCCAGAATGCAACCGGCATCGACCGTGATCGTGAAGTTGACCGGGTCCACGGCGCGCACTTTGTTTATGCGGCTCATGTTGACGATAATCTCGCTGCCATCCTCGTGAGGAGCGGCGCCGCCGCACAATCCGGTATTGCCGCCCTGGGGCACGATCGGAACTTTCGCCGCCGCGCATTCCGCGACAATTTTCGCGACTTCCGCCGTCGAGCCGGGGCGCAAGACTAAGGCAGCTTTGCCGCGGTAGAGCCCGCGCTCTTCGTGGAGATAAGGGGCCATGGCGAGAGGGTCCGCGATGCAGGCGGCGGCGCCGACGATACCGGCTAAACGGTCATGCAGGACTTGATCGAAGGGCAAGGGGGCTGGGGCCTCATGTTCGAGCTTGACGTTGTTGCCAGGATCAAAATGAAGGAAGCGACGGCCGAGTGCAATAATCGCTTGCGAACCCGACCTAGAGCCGTGGCGCGGCCGCGCGTTCGAGCCGATCGTTAATGGCAATGCCGATACCGGTCGCGGGAATTGTCGCCACGGCAATGGCCGTGAATTTCCCCCGGTCGTCGAGGGCCCGCAGCATGGCAAAGAGATTGGCTGCGGCCTCTTTCAAGTCTCCGCCCGGGCTGAGGTTTAGGGTCGCCCGCGCGGTGGCGCCGAAGCCCAGCAAGGCTTCCCCGGCGGCGCCGATCGTCGCATTCAGCCGTATCGGCAACGACGGCGCATAATGGCTGGCAAGCTGACCCGGCGACTTGGGTGCGGCCGGATCTTCCCGGGCGATGTCGATCCGTCCGATCACACGCGCAATGTCTTCAGCCGTGATCACGCCGGGCCGCAGAATCATCGCGGTGGTTTGTGTCAGGTCCAGCACCGCCGATTCCAAGCCGACGGGGCAAGGGCCGCCGTCGATGATTAGATCGATCCTGTCGCCGAGTGACGCCGCGACGTGAGCCGCCAGGGTCGGGCTCACGGTTCCCGACGCATTTGCGCTCGGCGCGGCGAGCGGACGCCCGACGCCGCGCAGGAGCTCTAGCGCGACCCGATGGTCGGGCATGCGGACGGCGATCGTATCATGCCCGGCGGAGACGAGGTTCGAAGCCGGACATCCGGCCCGCCGGCGCAGAACCAGCGTCAATGGTCCGGGCCAGAACGCGCGCGCGAGTTTTTCAAATCGATCGTCGGCCTCGGCCAGGTCGGCAACCCAGCACCTGTCCGCCACGTGGACAATCAAGGGATTGAATGCCGGTCGGCCCTTGGCCTCAAAGATCCGCGCTATGGTCTTGCCTTGGGTCGCGTCGCCGCCGAGGCCGTAGACGGTCTCGGTGGGGAAGGCGACCAAGCCGCCGGCGCGCAATATCCTGGCGCCTTCGGCAATGGTTTCGGCGGTGGCGGAGGGAATGTTCAAGAGAATCTCTATGTGACCGGAGGCCCCTCGGCGAGAAAACGGCCGTTGCGGAAATCCGGCTTCTTATAACGCACATCAGCGCCGTCGAAGGTGTGAACCCTGCCCCCCGCCGCGCGAACCACAGCATGCCCAGCGCCAATATCCCATTCACAGGTAGGCCCGAACCGCGGATAAAGGTCGGCGACGCCGGAAGCCACCAGGCAGAACTTTAACGACGACCCGATGACGATTTTCTTTTCCACATCGTACTGCGCGAGGAATGGATCCATTAGTTCCGGCACTTCGTGGGATTTGCTGCCGGCGACGACGACGCGGCCCTGGCGCTTCCGCACGCAGATTTTCTCGGGCACACCATTCCGCCAGACCTCGGCGCGCCGTGCGGCGCCCCTGGGGTCGGTCACGCCGAGGTAAGTTTCACCGTGTGCCGGCGCATGGACGATGCCCAATACCGGCAGGCCGTCCCAAATCAGGGCGACGTTGACGGTGTAGTCATCGCCGCCCTTGATGAATTCCTTGGTGCCGTCCAGCGCGTCCACAAGCCAAAAATCATCGCCCTCAAAAGCCGGCGTACGCCCGGCGGCCATACGTTCCTCGGCGACGATCGGGAAACTGGGCCGCAAACGCTCCAATTCGGCGACAATCACGGATTCGGCGATTTGATCGGCCTCCGTCACGGGGGAGTGGTCATTCTTGGGCATGACCTCGAAACCACGTGCGCGGATCTCCAGAGTGGCGCGCCCGGCGTGTTGCGTGACCGGCAGCAACCGGTCCGCCCAGGTATTGAGCAAGGCGAAATCCACGGTTCCCAGTACGCCTGGATCGTCCACGGGAAGGCTCACTCCGCAGCCAGGGTTTTGGCAAGCTGGATGGCTTGCCAAATCTTCAGGGGTGTAAGCGGCATATCAAGATGCCTGACGCCAAGCGGCCCGAGGGCGTTCAGGACCGCGTTGGCCGCCGCCGGTGTCGCGCCGATGGTTCCGGCTTCGCCCGCGCCCTTGATGCCCAGCGCGTTGCGCGGCGTCGGTACTTCGGTATAGGCGAAGTCGAAGGCCGGCGAGGAATCGGCGCGCGGCATGGTGTAGTCCATGAACGAACCGGTCACTAATTGTCCGGCATCGTCATAGACGGCCTCCTCGAACAGAGCCTGGCCGATGCCCTGGACGGCGCCACCGACGATTTGGCCCTCCATCAGCAGCGGATTCATCGCCCGGCCCAGATCGTCTTGGATAGTGTAGTTGACAAAGCTGATGGCCCCCGTGGCCTCGTCGATATCGACTTCGCAGATATGGCAGCCGTTGGGGAAGGTACTGCCGCTGGGCGCGTAATTTTCGCTCGAGTAGAGGCCGGGCCGAACTCCCGGCAGAGCCTTCGGGTCAGTGTACGACGCGGCGATCACGTCCGCGAGGCCGACGGCGCGGTCGGTGCCGGCGACGGCGAACTTGCCATCGGCGAATTCCACGTCCACAGCCGCGGCCTCCAGCAATTCTGCCGCCACCAGCTTGCCTTGGCCGATCATTTTGATCGCGTTGTGCATGACCGCGCTGCCGCCGATGGGAACCGATCGCGAGCCGCCGGTGCCGAAGCCCGTGGGGATCATGTCGGTATCACCCTGCTTCACCGAAATCCGGTCGATGGGGATATTGAAAGCCGCGGCGGCGATCTGACCATAAATCGTCTCGTGGCCCTGACCATTGGACTGGGTGCCGATCAGGATGGCCAGACGCCCATCTTTCTCGAACCGCATTTGTGGTTGCTCGCCACTGCCGCCGGAGCAGGCCTCGACGTAGTAGCTGATGCCGGCGCCGCGCAGCACGCCGCGCTCTTTCGCCGCCGCTCGCCGTTCTTTGAGCCCCGCGATATCGGCGCGTTTGAGGGCGGCATCCATCAATTCTTCATAGCGTCCGCAATCGTAGACCGGGCCCAGAGCGGTTTTGTAAGGGAAGTCGGATGGGCGGATGAAATTGCGCCGCCGCAGTTCAATCGATGAAATCCCGACTTCGAGCGCGGCCTTTTCGACCAGGCGCTCGACGACATAGGCCGCCTCCGGGCGTCCGGCGCCGCGATAGGCGTCGACCGGCGCGGTATTGGTGAAGACAACCTTCACATCCACGGCGGCGGCCGGGATGCGGTAGGCACCGCAGAGCATGCCGCATCCGGCCATGGTTGGAATCATCGCGCCGAACTGAGACAGATAAGCGCCGACGTTGCCGAGCGAAGACACGCGGATACCAAGAAATGTTCCGTCCTTATCCAGCGCCAGTTCCGCGTGATTGACTTGGTCGCGGCCGTGGCCATCGGCGAGAAAGCTTTCCGAGCGGTCGGCGGTCCATTTGACGGGCTTGCCCAGAATCTTCGCGGCCACGAGGCACAGCACCGGCTCATTGAAAAGGAAATAGCGCATACCGAAACCGCCGCCGACGTCGGGGCAAAGGACGCGCAGCTGTTCCGGCTCGATGTCGAGCACTTTTCTTCCGGCAATCCAGTCCCGGATCTTGTGGGTGTTCTGACAGCCTTGCGTCAAGGTGTAGCGGCTTGTCGCTTCGTCGTACTGACCGATGGCGCTGCGTGGCTCCAAGGCCGTCGGGCTCATCCGATTATTGATGAGATCGATGGTGACGATCTTGTCGGCTTCGGCAAAAGCGGCCTCGGCTTTGGCCGCGTCGCCCAGACGCCAATGCACCAGCACGTTGCCGGGCGCCTCGCGGTGGATTTCGGGTGCTCCGGCCTTGACGGCGTTGGCGGGGCGCACGCAGACCGGCAAGTCGGTGTAGCCGACGTCGATGAGCTCGGCAGCGTCTTTGGCTTGAAGCAGGGTCTTGGCAACGATGGCGACAATCGGCTCGCCGACATAACGGACGCGGTTTTTCGCCAACACCGGCCGCGCCGGCGGGTTTGGCACGATTCCGTCGGCGGCTGGAGGAATCCCCTCGGCCGGCATCGAGCCGACACCAAGGCGATCGAGGTCGGCGGCGATCAGTACCGCCACTACCCCCAGGGCGGCCTTGGCCGCCGCCGTATCTATGGCGGCAAGGTCGGCATGGGCGTGGGTAGAGCGAAGTACATAGAGGTAGACCTGTCCGGCGACCGTGATGTCGTCGGTAAAGCGGCCCGCGCCGGTGAGAAAACGCCGATCCTCGACGCGAGGGATGGACTGTCCGACCCCGAACTTACCCATGGCTGAAACCTTGCTGTCCGGTAAAACCAAATGAAAAATTTCGGCGTGCACACCATAGCGTGCGGACCCACATTGTCCACTGGGCGGGCCCTTGGACTGAGGCTAAGCTACGCTGGTCTCTTGTCCCTTAGTGTTCGCCGGAACCATTGCCATGAACATCACTTTCTCCAAGATCGCCGTCCCCGGCCGAGGCGTTGTCGTCATCGCAGTGCCGGAGGGCATCCACGGCGCCGGCAAGCTTGGTCCGGCCGCCGCGAAACTCGATAAGCTGTCGCGGAGCAGCCTGAGCCGCGCCATGAGGGCGGCGGAGTTCACTGGCAAGCGCGAGAAAACCCTGGTGCTCATGGTGCCTGCGGGTACCAAGCTGGATCGTGTGGTTCTGGTCGGTCTTGGAGCTGCGAAGTCGCTGGACGCCCTTGCGGCGGAACGTATCGGCGCGGTCATCTATGACGCGGTCGCCAAGGATCCGGCGGCCGCAGTGATTCTGGAAACCGATGGCGCCGCGGTCGACAACGCTGTTCTCGCCGCGCATCTCGCCGGCGGCCTGCGGCTCAAATCCTATCGCTTCAGCAAGTACCAGACCAAGGAGGACAAAGACGCCAAGCCAAGATTGAAGACTTTGGCCGTTCAGTGCGACGCGCCGGCGGAAGCCAAGAAACGCTTCGTCGCCGTCAACGCGGTCGTCGACGGCGTCTTCTTCACGCGCGATCTGGTCACTGAACCGCCCAATCTCATCTATCCGGAATCGCTGGCGGCGCGCGCCAAGGAGCTCGCCAAGGACGGCGTCATGGTCGAGGCTTTCGGCGAAGCCGCCATGACCAAATTGGGGATGGGCGCACTGTTGGGCGTCGGCCAGGGTTCGGACCGCGAGTCGCAACTGCTGGTCATGCGCTGGGACGGGGCCAAGGATAAATCCGCGCCGCCGCTCGCGATCGTCGGCAAGGGCGTGTCGTTCGACTCCGGCGGCATCAGCCTGAAGCCGCCCGCGGGCATGTGGGACATGAAATGGGACATGGGCGGCGCCGGCGTCGTCATCGGCTTGATGCGCGCGCTCGCACGGCGCAAGGCGCGGGTGAATGTCGTCGGCCTGTGCGGCCTGGTGGAAAACATGCCCGACGGCAAGGCCCAGCGCCCCGGCGATGTGGTGACGTCGATGTCGGGCCAAACCATCGAAGTCCTCAACACCGACGCCGAAGGCCGTCTGGTTCTGGCCGATGTGCTTTGGTACGCGCGGCGTTTCAAACCCAAGGCGATTGTCGACCTCGCGACCTTGACCGGCGCCATCATCCAGACATTGTCGGAGCACTACGCCGGTTTATTCTCGAACAACGACGAGCTCGCGGCCAAACTGCTCGCCGCCGGTCAGGCGGTCAGCGAACGGCTATGGCGCCTGCCGATGGGCGAGGAATACGACCGCGACATTAAATCACCGATCGCCGACATGAAAAACATCGGCGGCGGGCGGGCAGGCAGCATCACGGCGGCGCAATTTCTGCAGCGCTTCATCAAGGATGTGCCCTGGGCCCATCTCGATATCGCCGGCGTGGTTTGGAACGAGAAGGCCACGGCGCTGGCGCCCGGCGGCGGTACTGGCTACGGTGTGCGCCTGCTCAACCGCTTCATCGCCGACAACTACGAAAAGTGAGGCATTCGAACCGTTGCGGTCCCCGTCATCAAAGGTTAAACACCGGGCTGGCCCTGTAATCCCGTGACGGAGACCGCCCTTGGCGACGTTGATCCGACCTTTTCGAGGCCTTCGGCCATTGCCTGCCGCGGCCGCGGCCGTGGCTGCGCCGCCTTACGATGTTCTGAACACGGAAGAAGCGCGCCAGCGCGCGGCCGGGAAGCCCGACACCTTTCTGCACATCTCCAAGCCCGAGATTGACCTTCCCGCCGGTACTGACCCCTACGCCGCCGCGGTTTACGCCAAAGGCGCTGAGAACCTGAAGCGCCTCGTGGATAACAACATCCTCACCCGCGACGCGGCCGCCCATTACTACATCTATCGCTTGCGCATGGGCGAACATGTCCAGACCGGGTTCGTCGCGGCCGCTTCGATCGCTGCCTATGACATCAACCGTGTGCGCAAACACGAGTTCACATTCCCAACCAAGGAAGACGACCGCGTTCGCCAGATCGAAGCGCTCAACGCCCAGACCGGCCCGGTCCTATTGGCCTATAAGGCGCAGCCGGACGTACAGGCGATCCTCGATCGTGTCACGAAAACGCCGCCGCTCTATGACGTCACCGCCGACGACGGCATCGTGCACACGATCTGGCGCATGGACGACCCAACCGCGATCGCGCGTCTGACGGCGCTGATCGATGCCATGGACGCGCTGTATATCTGTGACGGCCATCACCGTTCGGCGGCGGCGTCCAGGGTCGCCGCCGCGCGGCGCGGGAAGGCAAAAAACGATAGCGCCGAGTTTTTTCTTAGCGTTGCCTTTCCGCACGATCAAATGCGGATTTTCGACTACAACCGCGTCGTCCGGGATTTGAACGGCCTCTCAGCGCAGGAATTTCTCGCAAAAGTGAAAGAGCGCTTTGACCTGACGCCGGCGTCGGGCCAGGTGAAGCCCGAAAAGCCTGCGCGCTTTGGCATGTATCTCGCCGGCCATTGGTACCAACTCGATATTCACGCCGGGCAGGTGCCGCAAGCCGATCCGGTTGCGCGCCTCGACGTCAGTCTGCTTCAGGATAATCTTATTCGTCCGATCCTCGGGATCAGCGATCCGCGCCGCGACAAGCGCATCGATTTTGTCGGGGGCATTCGCGGACTCGGTGAATTGGAAAAGCGCGTTAATTCCGGCGAGATGAAGGTCGCCTTCGCGCTCCATCCGACCAAACTGGTTCAGTTGATGGCGGTGGCCGATGCCGATCAGGTCATGCCGCCCAAGTCCACGTGGTTCGAGCCCAAACTGGCGGACGGCCTTGTCAGCCACGTCCTCGACTGAAGATCCCGCGGCCGAGCCGCGCGTCATTGTCGTCGCCGGGCCGACCGCCGCCGGCAAGTCCGCCTTGGGCCTCGCGATCGCCGAGGAATTCAACGGCGCGATCATCAACGCCGACAGCCAGCAACGCTATGCCGATCTCCGCATCCTGACGTCGCGGCCGACCCAGGCCGATGAAGCGCGAATTCCTCACCGGCTGTTTGGCGACCTTGGCCCGGGCGAGGCCGGTTCCGCCGCCGAATGGGCGACCAAGGCCGCCGTGGAAATTCGCGCCGCCACCGCCGCCGGCAGACTGCCCATCCTGGTCGGCGGCACGGGTCTTTATTTCCGCGCGCTGATGGAGGGCCTGAGCGATATACCGGAAGTGCCCATGGCCGTGCGCCATAAGGCGCGCGCTTTGCTCGACGACATCGGCAACGTCGCTTTCCATAGAGGACTGGCGGCGCGCGATCCGGCAACCGCCGCGCGGCTCAACCCCGGCGACAGCCAGCGCATGCTGCGCGCATGGGAGGTCCTGGAAGCCACGGGCAAGTCCCTCGCCGCCTGGCAAGAAACGCCGGGCAAACCGCCGTTGGTCGCGCGCTATTTCAGCGTCGTGGTCATGCCGCCCCGGGCGGACCTCTACGGCGCTTGCGATGCGCGCTTTCTGGCCATGGTCGAGGGCGGCGGTCTCGCGGAAGTCCGGGCGTTGCTCGCCCGGGGCATCACCCTCGATGCCGGAGCCGGGAAAGCTCTCGGGGTCGCAGACCTCGCCGCCCATCTGCGGGGCGGCGTCGATCTGGCGACCGCGACAACCCGCGGCCAGACCGCGACTCGGCAATATGCCAAACGCCAGATGACCTGGTTCAGAAATCAGTTTAATGCGAATTTAACCATAAATGAGAAATTTTCAGAAAGTTTATTTCAAAAAATCTTTTCTAATATTCGAACTTTCTGTTGACCTACCCTAAATGCCGCAACTAGGGTCCCCTGCTGGCCTAGCGGTCCAACGGCGATTTTTTTTGCGGACCAGGGCGCGGGCCTTTGACCTGTATGCGGAGGATGGCGGCTTATGGCCGGGAAGGCTTTGACTGCCGAACGACAGGGTGCTTCGCCCGACGACGGGCCCTTCGTCGGCGCGCGCATACTTCTCATGGCCCTGGAGGAACAGGGCGTTGAGGTCGTGTTCGGCTATCCGGGTGGCGCCGTCCTGCCGATCTATGACGAGCTGTTCAAACAGAATCGAATCCGCCACGTCCTCGTGCGCCACGAACAGGGCGCGGTTCATGCGGCCGAGGGCTATGCGCGCTCGACCGGCAAAGTCGGCTGCGTGCTAGTCACCTCCGGCCCCGGCGCCACCAATACGGTCACCGGCCTGACCGACGCACTGTTGGACTCAATTCCGCTGGTCTGTTTGACCGGACAAGTGCCGACGCATCTCATCGGCAATGACGCCTTTCAAGAAGCCGATACCGTCGGCATCACGCGCCCCTGCACCAAGCACAATTATCTCGTGAAGGATGTCAACCTGTTGGCGCAGGTGGTCCACGAAGCCTTCTATGTCGCGCGCTCGGGACGTCCCGGTCCGGTAGTGGTCGATCTGCCCAAAGACGTTTGTATGGCCATGGGGCATTACACCACGGCGCCGCGCGGCAATCTCCGCAACCAACACAAGACCTATCGACCAAAGACCAAGCCCGATGCAGCGGCCGTGGCGCATGCGGTCGCGTTGATGGCGGCGGCCAAAAAGCCGGTTTTCTACACCGGTGGCGGTGTCATCAACTCTGGGCCAAAGGCCTCGGCGCTCCTGCGCGAGCTGGTGGAGCTCACCGGCTTTCCGATTACCTCGACGCTGATGGGTCTAGGCGCTTACCCCGCGGCCGGCGCGCAGTGGCTGGGAATGCTGGGCATGCACGGCACCTATGAGGCCAACCTCGCGATGCACGGCTGCGACTTGCTGATCAATATCGGTGCGCGGTTCGACGACCGCGTCACCGGAAACCTGAAGTACTTTTCGCCGGGCTCGAAAAAGATTCATGTCGACATCGATGCCTCGTCGATCAACAAGAACATCATCGTCGATATCGGAATTGTCGGCGACTGCGCCGCGGTACTGGAGGAAGTGCTCGCCCTGTGGAAGGCGCATCCCCGTAAACCCGACTCAAAGACGCTCAGAGTTTGGTGGCGCCAGATCGCCGACTGGCGCGGGCGCGATTGCCTGCATTACGAGCAGCGCGGCAAGCTCATCAAGCCGCAATATGCCATTCAGCGCCTCTATGAATTGACTAAGAAACGCGAGCCCTACATCACGACTGAAGTCGGCCAGCACCAAATGTGGGCGGCCCAATACTTTCGCTTCGAGCAGCCAAACCATTGGATGACGTCCGGCGGGCTGGGCACCATGGGTTACGGTTTACCGGCCGCGATCGGCGTGCAAATGGCGCATCGCGATAGTCTTGTGATCGACATTGCTGGCGAAGCCTCGATCCTCATGAATATTCAAGAGCTGTCGACGGCGGTGCAACATCACCTGCCAGTGAAGGTGTTCATCATCAACAATAAATACATGGGCATGGTGCGCCAATGGCAGGAGTTGCTGCACGGCGGGCGTTACTCTGAGAGTTACAGCGCCGCCTTGCCGGACTTCGTCAAACTTGCGGAAGCTTTCGGCTGCGCCGGCCTACGTGTCTCGGATCCCGCTAAGGTTGACGACACCATCCGTAAAATGATTGCCATCGACCGGCCAGTGATTTGCGACGTCGTCGTCGACCAGAAGGAAAATTGCTTTCCGATGATTCCGTCGGGCAAGGCGCACAATGAAATGATCCTGGGAAGCAGGGAAAAGGCTGGAAAAGCCATCACCGGAGGAGGCCTGGCGCTGGTTTGAGCCAGCCCTTGCATATGTCGATGGCGAAGCCAAAAACCAAATCGCGCGCTCAAGCCAAGATGCCGCGTGCGGCGCGCGCCGCCGCGCAGTCCTCCAACCTTTACGAGGGCATGGTGCCTCAGGCGCGCCTCAAGGACAAGGACACCTACCGGCATATCGTCTCGCTGCTGGTGGACAACGAGGCCGGCGTCCTGGCCCGCGTCATCGGCATGATCGCTGGGCGCGGCTACAATATCGAGAGCCTGACGGTATCTGAAGTCGACCGCGAGCTTCACCTTTCGCGCATAAATCTCGCGACCCTGGGCACGCATCAGATCATCGAACAGCTGAAGGCTCAGTTGGGACGCCTGGTCCCAGTGCACGTGGTGCGCGATCTCACCGACGAAGGTCCGTCGGTTGCGCGCGAGTTGGCGCTCGTCAAGGTCGCCGGCGTCGGCGACAAGCGTGTCGAGGCCTTGCGCATCGGCGACATCTTCCGCGCCAACGTGGTCGACTCCGGCACCAAGTCCTTTGTCTTTGAAGTGGTCGGGAACACCGATAAAGTCGACGCATTCATCGACCTCATGAAGCCTCTCGGGCTGGTGGAAGTTTCCCGCACCGGCGTCGCCGCCATCGCCCGCGGCGCCGCCGGTATCGATAAAGCGAGCGCCGAAAAATAATCAACACCGCCCGCTGCGAACCGCGCGGTCGGCGAATCGAAACAAACCGCGAAAGGGACTTTGCATGCGTGTCTATTACGATCGCGACGCCGATGTGAATCTGATCAAGGGCAAAAAAATCGCCATCGTCGGTTATGGCAGCCAGGGCCATGCCCATGCGCTCAATCTGCGCGATTCCGGCGCGACGGAGATCGTCGTTGCCCTGAAGGAAGGTTCGGCCACGCGCAAGAAGGCCGACGGCGAGAAGCTAAAGGTCATGGCGGCGGCGGAAGCCGCCGAGTGGGCCGACATCGTCATGGTCTTGACGCCCGACGAGTTGCAGGCCGATCTCTATACCAAGGACATCGCGCCCAATTTGAAACAGGGCGGCGCGCTGGCCTTTGCGCATGGTCTCAATATCCATTTCAAACTGATCGAGCCGCGCACCGATCTGGACGTCTTCATGATCGCCCCAAAAGGCCCAGGTCATACGGTGCGCTCCGAATACCTGCGCGGTGCCGGGGTGCCGTGCCTGGTCGCGGTTGCGCAAAACGCCTCGGGCAATACCATGGAGCTCGCGCTGTCCTATGCCTCCGCCATCGGTGGCGGCCGTGCCGCGATTATCGAGACCAGTTTCAAGGAAGAATGCGAGACCGATTTGTTTGGCGAGCAGGCGGTTCTGTGCGGCGGAGCCACGGCCCTCATCCAGGCGGGCTTTGAGACGCTGGTGGAAGCCGGTTACGCGCCCGAAATGGCCTATTTCGAGTGTTTGCATGAATTGAAGCTGATCGTTGATTTGATTTACGAAGGCGGCCTGGCGACGATGCGGTATTCGATCTCCAACACCGCCGAGTACGGCGACTACACTTCGGGTCCGCGCGTCATCACCAGCGAAACCAAACGCGAGATGAAGCGCATTCTCGACGACATCCAGCAGGGACGTTTTGTCAGCGGCTGGATTCAGGAGTGCAAAGCCGGCCAGCCCAGCTTCAAGGCCATGCGGCGCAACGCCGCCGCGCATCCGATCGAAGAAGTCGGCGAACGGCTGCGCGCCATGATGCCCTGGTTGAAGCGCCATCAGCTTGTGGATAAGTCGCGGAATTAACCGCCGGCTCGCCGGCGCGGCGGTTCTTCCGAAAGGGGCCGGCGGAGCTGAAGGCCGGTCCTAAACCGCCGAAAATATGCGGTTTCCAGGTAGTTTCGTCCCTTGGCCCTTCCCTTGCACCGGCCTTCATGACAAATTAACGCCGCTGCGACAATTTAGTCGGCGAACGGCCTTTCCAGGTTCGTTTGAGAAAACGATATAAGTCTTTGATTTGTGAGCAAAAACGCGGCGCGGCAAGAGGGTTAGCCTTCGTGGTCAACGCCATCCTTCCGATGGGCAAATCAGCCGGCGCGGCAACGGCCGCGGCGCGGCTGGCGTTGCCGCGGGTGGGGATCACTCTGGGCGTTACCTTGCGTCTTGCGGACCGGGGTCTGCGACTTATCCGCCGCTGAACGCCGATACCTGTCGAGCGACAGGCGTTCAGGGGACGGAGTTGAGTTTTGAAGTCGCTCACGAACCGATCATTTTGACCCCAAGTCGTGAGAGCAGAACCATGAGCACCAGAAATCGCGTCTTGATTTTCGACACCACCATGCGGGACGGCGAACAGTCCCCGGGCGCTTCGATGAATCAAAAAGAGAAGGTCCGCATCGCCAAGGCGCTGCAGGAAATGCGCGTCGACATCATTGAAGCCGGCTTCCCCATCGCCTCGCAGGGCGATTTCGAAGCCGTCCGAGCCGTCGCCAAGGAAATCACCGAGTCGATTGTTTGCGGCCTGGCGCGCGCTGGCCGTGCCGACATCGACCGCGCCGGCGAAGCCCTGAAGCCCGCCAAACGCAAGCGCATCCATACCTTCATTGCCACCAGCCCGCTGCACATGCGGGTGAAACTCCAAATGGAGCCCGAGGCCGTCTATCAGGCAGTGATCGATAGCGTCACGCGGGCGCGCAACCACACCGACGATGTCGAGTGGTCGGGCGAGGATGCGACGCGCACCGACCACGACTTTCTCTGCCGCTGCGTCGAGGCGGCCATCGCGGCCGGCGCCGGCACCATCAATATCCCGGACACCGTCGGTTACACGGTCCCCGACGAGTACCGCGCCCTGATCGCGATGCTATTCAACCGCGTGCCCAACATCGACAAGGCGGTCGTCTCGGTGCATTGCCACAACGACCTGGGCCTTGCGGTCGCCAACTCGCTCGCCGCTGTGCAAGCCGGCGCCCGCCAGGTGGAATGCACGATCAACGGTCTTGGGGAGCGCGCCGGCAACGCCGCCATGGAAGAAATCGTCATGGCCTTGCGCACCCGCAAGGATTACATGCCCTACACTACCAGTGTTCGCGCCGAGCTGATCACGCGCACGTCGCACCTTGTGTCCACGATCACCGGATTTGCCGTGCAGCCCAACAAGGCCATCGTCGGCGCCAATGCTTTCGCGCACGAAGCCGGCATTCACCAGGACGGCATGTTGAAGGACGCGAGTACCTACGAAATCATGACCCCGGAGTCCGTCGGCCTCAGAAAATCCAATCTGGTCATGGGCAAGCATTCCGGCCGTCACGCCTTTCGCCAGAAACTGGAAGACCTCGGTTACACGCTCGGCGACAACGCCGTCAACGATGCCTTCAAGCGCTTCAAGGACCTGGCCGATAAAAAGAAGGAAATCTTCGACGAGGATCTGGTCGCGTTGGTTGACGACACCGTCAATCACGAGAACGACCGCATCAAACTGGTCTCGCTCGAAGTCATTTGCGGCACCAAGGTCGCGCAGCAGACCGCTGAGCTGGAGCTCGAGGTCGACGGCGCCGTCAAGTACGCCAAGGCATCGGGCGACGGCCCGGTGGATGCGATCTTCAACGCCATCAAGCAGCTGACCAGCAACACCCAGCACCTGCAGATCTACCAGGTGCACGGCGTGACTGGTGGAACCGATGCCCAAGCCGAAGTGACGGTGCGGCTCGAGGAGAACGGCAAGACCGTGATGGGCCAGGGCGCCGACGCGGATACGCTGGTGGCGTCCGCGCGCGCTTATATCAACGCTCTCAACAAACTTTTGGTGAAGCGGGAAAAGACGGCGCCGGGGGCGATGTCG
>SHVO01000003.1 GCA_009694245.1 Rhodospirillaceae bacterium
GTACATCGGGGCAACCGTCATCGGCACGGTCGGCACAGAGGTAAAGGCCAAGGCCGCGCGCAACGCCGGCTGCGCACACACGATTCTTTATAGATCTGAGAATTGGGTTGCCAAGGTGCGTGAGCTGACCAGCGGCAAAGGCGTTTCCGTGGTCTATGACGGCGTCGGCAAGGATACGCTCCCAGGCTCGCTCGACTGCCTGGCACCGCGCGGCCTACTTGTCAGCTTTGGCAACGCATCGGGCGCGCCGGCGGCTATCGATCCGGCCCAGCTTGCGGCCAAAGGCTCGGTATTTCTCACCCGTCCCCGGTTGGTGGATTATATCGGCGAGCGCGCGGACTATGTGCGCGGCTGTGCGGAATTGTTCGATGTCGTGACCAAGGGAATTGTAAAGGTCGATGCCGGCAATACTTACGGACTCTCGCAGGCGGCGCATGCCCACAGCGATCTAGAATCCCGGTTAACAACCGGCTCAACCATTCTTGTGCTCTGAAGCCGTTAGAGCGTGTTCCGACGATGTGGGTACCGGTTCGCGCCGGCGAAGGCCGGCATTAATCAGATGCGCGCCTTCGCGCGCGCCGGAAAGCGCGACGAAATCAAGAGTCCAGACCGCTCCATTGATTCAACCTGAACGAAAAGCGGTCTAGAGACACGCGGCGGCAATGCGCCTATTTATTCATCCGATCGAAGAAGTCATTGTTGTTCTTGGATTCGCGCAGCTTCTCCAACAAGAACTCCATGCCGTCTTGCACGCCCATCGGATCCAGGATGCGGCGCAGGATCCACATCTTAGATAAAGTCCCCTGGTTGACCAGCAGCTCTTCTTTGCGCGTGCCGGACTTGGTGATGTCGATCGATGGGAACACGCGCTTGTCGGCGAGCTTTCGATCCAGCACGATTTCCGAATTACCGGTGCCCTTGAACTCCTCGAATATTACTTCATCCATCCGGCTGCCGGTATCGATCAAGGCCGTGGCGATAATCGTCAGGGACCCGCCTTCTTCGATATTACGCGCCGCGCCGAAGAAGCGCTTTGGCCGCTGCAAGGCATTGGCATCGACACCGCCGGTCAAAACTTTGCCCGATGACGGTACAACCGTGTTGTATGCCCGGGCCAGGCGGGTGATCGAATCGAGCAAGATCACTACGTCGCGCTTATGCTCAACCAGGCGTTTAGCCTTTTCAATCACCATCTCCGCGACCTGAACGTGGCGTGATGCCGGCTCGTCGAAGGTCGAGCTCACGACCTCGCCTTTCACGGTGCGATCCATATCGGTGACTTCTTCGGGGCGTTCGTCGATCAATAGAACGATCAGATAAATCTCAGGATGGTTCGCCGCGATGGCGGCCGCGATGTTCTGCAGCATGATGGTCTTGCCGGTACGCGGCGGCGCAACAATGACCGCACGCTGCCCCTTACCCAAAGGTGCCACAAGCTCGATTACGCGCTGCGTGATATCCTTAACTTTGGTATCCTTCTGCTCGATCTCCATCGTGAGTTTTTCGTCAGGATAGAGCGGCGTCAGGTTGTCGAAGTTGATCCGGTGGCGAACGTTGTCCGGGTCCTCGAAATTGATCGTATTGACCTTAAGCAGCGCGAAGTAGCGCTCGCCGTCCTTGGGCCCGCGGATCTGGCCTTCAACCGTGTCGCCAGTGCGTAAACCGAAACGTCGGACCTGGCTCGGGCTGACGTAAATATCGTCGGGGCCGGGCAGGTAACTGGCTTCGGGCGAGCGCAAGAAGCCGAAACCGTCCTGAAGAATCTCAAGAACGCCGTCACCATCGATGACTGCATCTTTATCCGCAAGTATCTTCAGAATTGCGAAAAGCAGATCCTGGCGACGGAGGTTGGACGCATTTTCGATGCCGTACTCTTCAGCGAAAGCCAGCAACTCCGCTGGATTCTTGCGCTTCAATTCTTGAAGATGCATGGAATTTTCAATTTTGGTTGTTGGCTCTAGGAACTGGAACTTGAGTGTTGTGCGCTAATATCAGCGAGTAAACGCTGCTGGACAACAAATTGAGGAAGGAGGTCGCGAGGGATGGTCGGTGGAATAGACTGATCTGCGGGCGAACGCCCTGTTCTGATAAAACCAGCGATACCCGACAGTGATTTCCAAGTCAACTGCCTTGTTGCCAAGGGTCTTATCCCAGTCTCGGGGATTATCCGACATCAATATAAAAAGAATCTTGAAAGATGTAGAGGTAGTTGTGCCTGTGAGTCCTAGGGATCACCGGTCAGGGAAAATCCATCCCAGGATATGATCCCAGCGCTTGGTCCGCTCCCAAAGCTGTGTGTGAAGTTAGTGAAAACTAAATTTCGGCCCTGATCGCGCGGCTAAGCGCCCCTCGCGAAACCCGGGAAAAATGGGTATTGTCGACGACAACGCGAGTTATGCCGATGACTCACGATGTCAATTTCCGCGCCTCACCTCGGCGCCAACCCGGGGACGAAACGGCGGTCAATGAGGGCCGTTTCCTGTAGATGTGTATAAGTACGAGGAAGTCCCCGCTATTCATTCTTTATCCCGAGTCCCGAAACCCGATCGCACAATGTCCAAATGACCGCCGGCGACGGCTTTAACCTCCACCTGGTTTCCGACTCGTCGGGCGAAACCGTGACCAACGTCGCGCGGGCGTGCCTGGTGCAATATGGCAACGTCGAGGTGACCGAGCACTTTTGGTGGCTGGTACGCACAACCGGTCAAATGAACCGCGTCATCGAAGGCATCAGAAACGCGCCCGGATTGGTGGTCTTCACTTTGCTCGACATGAGCGCGCGCGACCTGCTCGAACAGGCCTGTCGCGATATTCGTGTGCCCCACGTCTGCGCGATCGACCCGGTCATGCAAGCGTTCTCGCGCTTCTTCCGGCGGCAAGCCATGTCCGAAGTCGGCAAACAGCACGTTCTCGACGATGACTATTTCCGCCGCATCGACGCCATGCACTTCGCTCTCCAGCATGATGATGGCCAGTCCATGGCAACCATGGCCGAAGCCGAAGTCATTCTGGTTGGCGTGTCGCGAACGTCGAAAACGCCCACTTGCATGTATCTGGCCAATCGCGGCTTCAAGGTCGGAAATATTCCTTTGGTGCCCGGAATCAAGTTACCTAAGGAACTGACGACGACGACCAAAGCCATGTTCGTCGGGCTCACGCGGGAGCCGAAAAGCTTGAGCGACATCCGCCAGAGCCGCCTTAGAATCATGAATGACGAGCGCGCATCCAGCTACGCCGATGTCGACGCCATCCGCGAGGAAATCGCTGAAGCGCGCCGCCTGTTCGTCAGGCACAATTGGCAAGTGATTGATGTGACACGACGGTCTATCGAAGAGACCGCCGCAACCATCATCCAGCTCTACAACCAGCGCCAGACTGCGACGCCATCATGAACCCGGCCCGGCCGCTTATTTTGGCGTCCGCCAGCAAGAGCCGGTCAGCACTACTGCGCGCGGCAGGCGTCGCCTTCGACGTCATTCCGCCACAGACCGACGAGGATTCGGTTAAGGCCGTTCTGAAGGCTAAGGGGGCTAGCGCGGCCGACTGCGCCGAGACCCTGGCAGAGCTCAAGGCGGTTCAGATCTCAAAGCAGTATGACCATGCCCTGGTCATTGGCGCCGATCAGATGTTGGAATGTGAGGGCGCCTGGTTCGACAAACCCGCCGATATGGACGGGGCCCGTCAACACCTTCTCGCGCTGCGCGGCAAAACCCATGTCTTGCCGACGGCGGTCGCGGTCGTGCTCAACGGCGCACGGTTATGGCATCACGTCGCTCTGCCGCGCTTGACCATGCGAGGATTTTCTGATGCCTTTATCGACAGCTATCTAAAGACGGCTGGGCCTAAGGTTTTGACATCGGTCGGGGCCTATCAGCTCGAAGGGCCGGGGGCCCAGTTGTTCAGCCGGATTGAAGGCGATTTCTTCACCATTCTCGGTCTGCCACTCTTGGAACTGCTGGCTTATTTGCGCGCGCACGAGGTGGTAGAGCAATGACCGGCCCCGATCGTGGCGCGCGTGGTTTGATCAAGGCTGGCGTGATGGGCTGGCCCGTCGATCATTCGCGCTCACCTTCTCTGCATGGGTTTTGGCTGAAAACCTACGGCATCGACGGCACTTACGACCGTCTGCCGGTGCGGCCAGAAGGCCTCGCTGCGGCGCTACGGTCTTTGGCGGAGCAGGGTTATGCCGGCTTCAATCTCACGGTACCCCACAAAGAAGCGGCCATGATGATCGTCGACGAACTCTCGCCCGAGGCCCGGCGGATTGGCGCGGTAAACACCATATTTGTGACGCCCGAAGGCCGCCTGAAAGCCACCAATACCGACGCCTATGGCTTCATCACCAACCTTAAAATCAGCGCTCCGCGCTTTAAGCCAAAGCTGGGCCCGGCCATTGTATTGGGCGCTGGCGGTGCGGCGCGCGCGATTTGCGTCGCCTTGGAAGATGCCGGCGTGCCGGAGATCTGCATCATCAACCGCACCAAAGAGCGCGCCGAATTGCTCGCACGCGATCTGGGAATATCCGCCGTGGTTGCACCGTGGACTGATCGTGCCCTCCGGCTCAAGGATGCCGGCCTTCTCGTCAACACCACGAGCCTCGGTATGAAAGGCCAGGCACCCTTGGAAATCGATCTTCATCACTTACCGCCAGAGGCAACGGTGACGGATATCGTCTATGCGCCTTTAGAAACCCCGCTGCTTGCCGCTGCACGGGTGCGCGGTAATCCGGTCGTCGACGGTCTGGGCATGTTGTTGTACCAGGCTCAGCCCGGCTTCGAAGGCTGGTTCGGCAAACGGCCCGAAGTCACGCCAGCGTTGAGGGACCATGTCCTCGCGGCCGGGTAATCGCAGGCGCGGGTCGCAGCGTCAAGTTCGCCATGCGGGTGGTCGGCCGGGATTGGTGATTGGCGTGACGGGTTCCGTGGCCATGGGAAAATCTACGGCGGCGATACTCTTAAAATTCCTGGGCGTGCCGGTATTCAACGCCGACGCCACGGTCCACGGTCTCATGGGACCGAAGGGCAAGGCGGTCAATGCCGTTGCCGCGCGTTTTCCCGGCGCGACCGGCGCGCTAGGCGTCGATCGCAAAGCCCTCGGAGCAAAGGTCTTTGCCGATACCAAGGCGCTCACGGACCTCGAGGCGATCATTCACCCATTGGTGCGGGCTGAACGGGAAAGGTTTCTCAGGCAAATGGCACTCCGCCGCCAGCCGGTGGTCGCTTTGGACATTCCGCTGCTATTCGAGGGCAACAATGAGAATCTGTGCGATCTGGTAATCGTGATATCCGCCCCCGCCTTTCTGCAGCGCCAGCGCGCCCTTGCGCGTCCCGCCATGACGCCCGGACGGCTTGCCGGAATTCTCGCCCGGCAGTGGCCCGATGCCAGGAAGCGCGCCTGTGCCGATGCGGTAGTTCCCTCGGGCATTGGCAAACGTGAAACCTTGCGCCGGCTGACGCAACTCCTCACACTCCACCGGCTACACCGGCGCTGAAAGGTCCTCAGGTCCCATGCGCGAAATTGTCCTAGACACCGAAACCACGGGCTTTGACCCCGCCTTGGGCCACCGGGTGGTCGAAATCGGCTGCGTCGAGCTTTTCAATCACGTCGCTACCGGCAATGAATACCACGCCTATTTGAACCCCGAACGCGGCATGCCAGCGGAAGCCGAAGCCGTGCATGGCCTATCGGCCGAATTTCTCTCCAATAAACAGCTCTTTGCGGCGATCGCCGATGACATGCTGGCCTTTATCGGCGACTCGCCGATCATCGCCCACAATGCCGGCTTCGATATGAGCTTCATCAATGCCGAACTGAAGCGGGCTGGAAAACCACCGCTTCCCGGCGACCGCGCCATCGATACAGTTCTGCTGGCGCGGCGAAAATTCCCGGGCGCCCAGGCCAGCCTCGACGCCCTCTGCCGCAGATTCCAGATCGATACCTCGGGCCGCGATAAGCACGGCGCCCTTCTTGACGCCAAGCTGCTGGCGAAAGTCTATCTGGAGCTGATTGGCGGACGTGAACCGGGTCTCGCCCTGGCGGCCGGGGAAGTCGCCCTCGGACAACAGGCCACCCAGGAACGCCCGCCACGACCGGCGCGGCGCCACGCGCCGACAGCCGAGGAGGCCGCCGCCCATGCGGACTTTATCGCGACTCTAAAAAACCCAATATGGTCAAATTTATCAATTACTTAATATAGACCATCCCGAACGTCATGGATCAGTGGACGGCGGGCGCGGGGCCAGGCTCCTGACCAGCGGCGGCCTGGGGCGCGAATTTTCGCCGGTAAAGATCGGCGAAATCAACCATCTGCAACATGACCGGCGGGAATCCGCCGGCGCCGGTGGTTTCGGCGACAATCTGGCGGACAAAGGGGAACAAATGACGCGGAACCTCGATCAGCACAAGCGAGTGCGCGTACTCGGGAGGGACCACGGCGGCATTGAGTTCGACCACGCAACCGTAAACCAACTCCAATATAAACGCCGTTTTCTCGACAATCTTTGCTTCGAGTTGCACTGAAATCGTTACATCGAACGTGGGTCCTTCGATCTGCCGCGCAGCGGCGTCGATGGTAATCGTCATCTCGGGGGCGCCGTCGCGCAGATTGTTGAAAATCTCGGGCGCGAGCGGGGCTTCGAATGACAAATCCCGGATGAACTGCCCTAGAAACCTGAGTGGCGCGATCGGCGGCGCGTTGTCGGTTGCCGGCGGTGGGCTATCTTGAGGTGCGTCGCTCATAGGAAGTTCTCCGTCCGTGGGGCCAAGGCCAAACCGAGGCGACCGGGCCGCCCGCAGCTCACAATCTTTGGCCAAAAAGCCGTGCGACCTAACATGCTTCGCCGCCTCATACAAGCGCCCGGGGCTTTACCCAATTCCTGATAAAGCCGCCACCCTCGCTTGCCCTTTGGGGCGCAAGAGCCTATTTTGGCTGCTGAGCATTTGCACCACAAGCCAGCGTCGCAAATTTCACCAAAACCCGCGCTGGGATACGGTCGCTTGGGGTTTCGGGCGCTGCCTTTCTGCCCCTAGCGGGTTGCGTTAGCCTCCACCTCTCTAGCTAATGCGTGGGAGGCCGGGAAACGTTCAGCAAACGGCGACGAAACGATGGAAGGCTTCCAGTTTATCGACATCATCATCCTGGCCATGGCGGCGGGCTTTATCGTCCTGCGCTTGCGTAGCGTGTTGGGGCGCCGAACAGGTCATGAGCCCACTCCCGACGCCCGCGGCGAAGACACCTTCGCGCGCAATCCCGACAACGTCGTGCAGTTGCCCGTGCCGCCGGCTCGCCGCTCGCCGGAAGGCGTCATTCTTGATATCGAGCCGGCTTATCAGGGCACGCCGCTAGAAGCCGGATTGGTTCAAATCAAAATGTCCGACCCCGCCTTCTCCGCCAGCAGTTTTCTGGAAGGCGCGGCCAAGGCCTTTGAAATGATCGTCGCGGCCTATGCCAAGCATGACATCGATACGTTAAAGCCGCTCCTGAGCACCGATGTTTACGCCCGGTTCGCGGGAGCCATCCAAGACCGAGAAGAGCGTGGCGAAACCGCGGATACCGAGCTGGTGGTGCTAAAACCACCGCGGCTGGAACGCGTCGAGGTCCGCGACAGCCGCGCCGTCGTCGACGTGCGCTTTCAGAGCGAACAAGTCAACCTCGTCAGGGACAAGTCCGGTACGATCGTCGAAGGTGATCGTGATCACGTCAACAGCGTAACCGACGTCTGGACGTTTGCGCGCGAGCTTGCGGGCGCGGGCCCCAACTGGACACTTATCGCCACGCGCAGCGTCGAAGCATAAATTCCGGCCTCAATTTCCAACGTCGGCATTTTCCGCCTGTGACTCCTCTCAACCGATTTGCCCTGGTCGTGCTGGTGTCGATGCTAGTCGGCGCAGGCCTCGGTGCCGCGTTGGTCAAGCGCATGGAGCCGCCGACGGCGGTTCTCGCGCCACCTGTGGGACCCGGAGGGCTTAGCGCGGAGATTTCGGTTGCGACTTATACGCCCGTCGAAGTTGACGCTCTGCCGGGATGGATAACGGATTCCGTTGCTCCGGCCCTGCCGGCGCTGCAACGGTCCTGCGCGCGGTTCACGAAATTTCCAGCGGAAGAAGTCGTCGGACCCGGCGCTATTGCCCGTCCCGCTAGGGCTTGGCAGGACGCCTGCAAAGCGCTGGCACAAGTCACCGAAGGCGATGCGGCATTGCGCGCGGCCCTTGCCCGCGACTTCACCGCTTATCGCGTCGGACCCGTTCAGACTCAAGACGGTGCGGAAGACCAAGCCGCTCATGACCGCGGAACCTTTACTGGCTATTACGAGGCCGACCTCAATGGCTCATTGACGCGCAGCGGAAATTATCAGGTGCCGATCTACGGCAGGCCGCGGAATCTGGTTACCGTCGACCTCAAGGACTTCCTATCGCCTTCGGTCGAATTGCCGTCAGGCGTTCCCGCCAGTTTGGTCGGACGTGTGATGCCCATAGCGGGGCCAGACGGTCAGGGCGCGCCCCGCGGTGGCCAAGTCAGGCCTTACTACACCCGCTCGGAAATCGACAGCGAAGGCGCCATTGCCGAGGATGCCGATGTGCTGGTCTGGGCCGACGATCCCGTGGCCGTTCATATTCTTCATATCCAGGGATCGGGCCGCGTCACGCTCCCCGATGGCCAGGTCCTACGCATTGGCTTTGCCGGACACAACGGCCGCGCGTTCAAGGGTATTGGAAGTATCCTGCTTGAAGCCGGCGAATTGAAACCGGGCGAGGCTTCGATGATCAGCGTGCGCGAGTGGCTCGCGCTCCATCCCGCGGCGGCCACCACGTATATGAACCGCAATACGCGCTATATATTCTTCCGTCGGCTCGATCCGGCCGAGACCGACGCCGGGCCCATTGGCGCCCTTGGCGTATCGCTCACGCCCTTACGTTCCATGGCGGTCGATCCACGATACATACCGCTGGGTGCTCCTGTATGGCTCGATACCGCCGACCCTGACGGCGTTTCAATGCAGCGTTTAATGGTCGCCCAGGACGTGGGCGCGGCGATTACCGGTGTCGTGCGGGGCGACATCTTCTGGGGTCACGGCGAGGCCGCTTTTCTCAAGGCCGGACGCATGAAAAGCTCAGGGAGCTATTTCGTCTTTGTTCCCCGGGCCCTGGGGACCTCGGGAGCAGCAGCCAATTAACCTTCCGGAGGTCTGACGCTTAGATTCCGGTAAACGCTCTCCCCTAGAATTGCCTGGCGCCCGCCCGTACTGGGCGCCGCCGAATGAGGTAAGTGATGACGGAAGCTGAGGTTCCGAAAGTTGGCGAGAAGAAACGTGATCGGGCGCTGTTCGCGCGGTTGGTTGAATCCTATCATGCCGACCGGGTCAGTATTTCTGTCGATTTCGACCGACTCAACCATCCGCGCTCGCCGGTATGGAGTCCTTGGGAAAATGTCGGCCCCCTCCTCTTCATCCTGGTCGGCTCGCTGGGGCTGATGTTCCTCGTCAATCTACTGCTCGGGACCGCGGTCATGGTTCTGGGCGTACTCTTTTATCTCTTCATCATGCGGCCCTGGATCGCTCAGCGGGTCTACCGCCGCTCCATCGAAGCCGCCACTGAGAATCTCCACAACTGGAATCTGTTGTGGAGGATCGGTGGCCTTGCCATCACGCTCAACTACATGTCCAAGACCCGGTGCGTTTCGCCCGACGGCGACTGGCGGGCTTTTGTGACGCGTTACCTGCCTGAGATGGAACTGGAAGGCGTTGACGCTTACAACACCTTCAAACGCGCCGAGCGTCCGCAAGGTGAAGACAAAGAAACCGCGCGCCTCCAAGACACAAATATGTAAAGGCGCAAAGGGCGGCGCCCCGGCGCCGTTTCACCTATGACTCGCTTTCGCCGCGAACTTAGTCCTGACGACGCCAAGATCTGGCGCTATGTGACCCGCAGCGTTGAGCCTTTGAAGGGTATGATGGCGCGCCATCCCGCCCTTGACCAGGCCGAGACCGATCCGCCGGCAAGCTCTCGCGTCTCGCCCGCGCTTCGTTCCCAAATGCCACCGCGACCTTCCCGCATTCCCATTCCTCCAACTCCGCTCACTCTGGGGACGACCGCCGACATCGATCGCCGCACCGCGCAGCGGCTCAAGCGCGGCGACATGGCGGTTGATGGCCGGATCGATCTCCATGGACTAAATCTCGATCAAGCTCACGATGCGCTCGCGGTATACATTCGCAGCGCATATGCACGGGGTGCGCGCTGTCTGGTTGTGGTCACCGGAAAAGGCAAGGGCGAGAGCATCGGCAAGATCCGCAATGAGACGCCGCACTGGCTGAATCAAGCGCCTCTCCGCTCCTTGATACTCGCAGTCGCGTCGGCGCGCCCGCGTGACGGCGGCGAGGGCGCGCTCTACGTGCTGCTCAAACGCAAGCGCGGCTGAGAGCCGCGCGCTCCCGCCGTCTGCAGTTTCAAGATCACCGGCACATGGTCCGAAGGCGGCGCCCAATGACGCACATCGACCAACACTTCGACGCCGGCGATGTCCGCTTTTAAGGGTTGTGTCACCCAAATGTGATCCAATCGCCGTCCTTTATTGGCGGCTTGCCAGTCGGCCGCGCGGTAGCTCCACCAGGTGAAAACCTGATCGTCGGCCGGGACGACTTCGCGCAAGGCATCGATGAATTGCAGCGACCGCTTCAGTCGTTCCAGGCGGCAATTTCTATCGGCGTGTGGGTGACGATACGCGAAAGTTTGAGGTGATCCCAGACATCCGCCGGCCGGGGCGCGACGTTGAAATCTCCGGCAACGACGATGGCGTCGCGGTAGCCGTGGTGGCCGGCGAAGTGATCGGCCACGGTGTCGATGAACTTAAGCTTGTGGGCGAATTTCGGATTGCGCGCCACATCCGGGATTTCGCCGCCGGCGGGCACATAGAGGCTGTGGATACTCACGCCGTCAATCGTCGCGCTGATATGGAGCGCGTCGTTGCGGCCGCAATGGCTGTAGCGAGCAATCTCACCCACCGGCCGGCGCGAAAGTATCGCGACGCCGTTGTACCCACCGAAACCCGACACGGCCTGGTGGACGAATCCCATGGCGGCAATCTCGGCCGCCGGGAAGGCCGCGGCTGCTGCGGCCTTGGTCTCCTGCAGACAAAGCACATCTGCCCCGGAAATCTCCGCCAACCGTTCGAGCTGGCCGAGGCGGCGGCGTACCGAATTGATATTCCAGGAGGCATTGATCAACATGGGGGGCTGAGCCGGACGCCACGATAGCTGGGTTCCAAAAAGAAAACGGCGCCCGGTGTGGGGGGACACCGGGCGCCTATCGGAGAGCCCTAAATGGTAGGGGAACCATTTTCTGGGCGGCGTCTAACGTCATTGCGACGCCGACGTTTCGTGCAATCCATATAGGACCGGTTTGGCGTTTCGCAAAGCCGCGAGGTTGCATAACCGCCATGCGGCTGGCGCACGACCGCTTACAGGTCACTTTAATAGGATAAAACAATGAATTAGCCCTTGAACACAAGACCGTGATCGACCCTCCGGGCCGGGCCTTTTGGCCGTTGGGGAGCCGGTTTTCGGCACGATGCTCTAGTCGCGATCGCCGCGTTTGCGCGGTTGGTAGCGAAAAAGATCGCGATCGAGGGCCACGCCGGGCTTGGCCTCGAACAAGGTCACCGAGACTTCCTTGTTCTGACTGTCCAGAACCCGCCATTGGCGAAGTTCAAAGGGCGCGTCGCTGAACACCAGAGTAAGCCGTCCGGCGGAAGAATCCTTGGCCATGGTCGCGGTGATCTCAACAATGCCAGGTCCGAGTTTCACCGTCCCTAGCTTCAAGGCCGGGTCGCTGAAGGAAAGATCGTCCTTGAGCAAAATGCCGGCGGGCGTGTCATCAAGATCGACATGGCTCGCGTCGTTCATCTCGGTGTCCACGTAAATCAGAAACGTGCCGTCGGCCACCAGCAACATCGGCGTCGGCGGATCGTAAACCAGACGCATGCGGCCCGGGCGTGACAGATAGACATCGCCTTCGACACTCTTGCCGTCTGGGTTGACCTGAAGGAAACGTGCCTTCAAGGTTTTGATGGCGTTGAAGTAGTCTTCGGCTTTCTTGACTGCGGCGCCTTCATCCGCGGTCAAGGCAAAGGCCTGCGATCCATGCGTGATGGCGGCGAGAATCGGCAAGAGCAGCAAAAATTTTCGCAGCATGGCTTATGTCCGACTAAGACGCGGCTTTCCCGAAAATATCCTAGAGAATCGTCCCGAAAAGCATGCCCTCGGACTTGTTCCGGGGGGGGGAACCGGTTTTCGCGCCGGCGAAGGCCGGCATTCAATAGATGCGCGACTTCGCGCTTGGAACGATGCGACACCTTAATTAGTTGCAGACTACGGCGCGGGTGCGGCCAAGTCCACCGCCGATGGGGCTCAGTGGGCGCCTCGTGCCAAAGCTACATCTCATGAGACTGCGGCAATAGGATTTCGCGTTTGCCGACATGGTTGGCCCGGGAAATCATGCCCTGCTGTTCCATCTCTTCGATGATCCGCGCCGCCCGGTTATAGCCGATCTGCAAGTGACGTTGGATGAAGCTGGTTGATGCCTTGCGTTCTCGCGCGACCACAGCAACGGCTTGGTCGAACAACCCGTCACCTGTCGATGTGTTACCGCCTGCAAGGCCGCCGAAGCCGGGCACATCTTCAAGATCGTCTTCCTCGGTTACGGCATCGACATAATCGGGCTCGCATTGCCCGCGTAGCTGCGTTGTGACCAATTCCACCTCTTTATCGCTGACAAACGGGCCATGGACGCGCGTAATACGCCCGCCAGCAGCCATATACAGCATGTCGCCCTGCCCCAGTAGTTGCTCGGCGCCTTGCTCACCCAGGATGGTGCGGCTGTCGATCTTGCTCGTGACCTGGAAGCTGATGCGCGTCGGGAAGTTGGCTTTGATAGTGCCGGTAATCACGTCCACGCTTGGGCGCTGCGTCGCCATGATGACGTGAATGCCGGCAGCGCGCGCCATCTGCGCGAGGCGCTGCACCGCCGCTTCCACGTCTTTCCCGGCCACGAGCATCAGGTCGGCCATCTCGTCGATGATCACGACAATGTAAGGCAGCGGTGTCAGATTTAGATCTTGTTCTTCATAAATCGGCTTTCCGGTCGCCGGCTCGAAGCCGGTCTGGACCGTGCGCTTCAGTTCCACGCCCTTCTTGGCTGCTTCCACCAGGCGCTGGTTGTAGCCGGCGATGTTGCGCACCGACAGTTGGCTCATGGCGCGGTAGCGATTCTCCATCTCGCGCACCACCCACTTCAGCGCCATCACTGCCTTGTCGGCGTCGGTCACAACCGGCGCCAGTAAGTGCGGAATACCGTCGTAGATTGAGAGCTCAAGCATCTTCGGATCGATCATGATAAGGCGCACGGTGGCGGGCGTATTGCGGTATAGCAAAGACATGATCATGGTGTTGATGGCGACAGACTTGCCCGAGCCGGTCGTGCCGGCCACTAACAGGTGCGGCATGCGCGCAAGGTCGGCGTACACCGGGGCGCCGCTGATGTCCTTGCCCAAGGCCAGAATCAATTTGCCGTCGCTTCGCTCGAATTCCTCGGCCGCCAGCTGCTCACGCAGGTAAACCGTCTCGCGGGTAGCATTGGGCAGTTCAATACCGATAACGCTCCGACCGGGCACTACCGCGATGCGCACCGCGACCGCGCTCATCGAACGGGCGATGTCATCGGCCAACGAGACCACGCGTGAAGTCTTGGTGCCCGGCGCCGGCTCAAGCTCGTAGAGCGTGACGACGGGGCCTGGCCGAACTTTGGTGATCTGCCCTTTGATGCCAAAGTCGTCGAGCACCGATTCAAGCATGCGGGCGTTGCTCTCAAGGGCTTCGCGGCTAATGATCTTGCCTATGCGCTCCGGCGGTGGCGCTGTCAGGGTCTCAAGATGCGGCAGCTCGAATCCCTTGCTCGCCGCCGGCAACAGGTTTCCCTGACGGGCTTCCATTTCACGCTTCGAAGGTTTAGCGGCCTTCGTGCGTGGGGCAACGACCGCGTCCTTGGTTCGCGGTCTCTCGATCTCGAAGGCCTCACGGCCCACCGCGGACTCGTCGGCGACATCTGCCGCGGGCGCCGTGTGCGGTTCAATGTCGCGGTCGATTTCAATCGCGGGCTCTCGCCGCAGGCGCTTCGCACATGTTTCCTCTGCCGGGCCGGATGGGCGCGCAAATATCGCACCTATCAGCACGCTCATGACCCGCGTGCCCGCGCTAATCACGGAGCGGCCAAAGCCTAACAATGCTTGGGCGAATCGCAAGCTCAACTCCGCCACCGTCGCAGCCTTCAAAGTCATGGCCCACGAGGCCGCAATTGTGCCAACCACTCCCGAAGCCGCGGCGAGAAACAGTCGCAGACCGTCGGCCGCAAGCGGATCAAGGCTGCGCATGATGCCGTCGTGACGCGCCACCAGTCCGAGCAACACCTGGCCCGTCATCCCGCCCAGACCAGCTGTGATCGGCCAAACCTCCGGCGCTGGAATCGCTTCAAGGCCGGTTGCGATCAGTAACGTCGCGGCGACACCAGCCAATGTGCGTAGCCACAGCCAGTGCACGGACTCGGCGCGTATCAGGCGCACACCCCAGGCCGCGACGACCAGAACGACCGCGCTTGCCGCCAGTCCCACGGTTTGCAGGGCCGCATCGGCCACAACGGCGCCGGCGAGACCTAGACTGTTTTCCGGCGCGGTGTTGGTCGCGGTATTGAGCGAAGGATCGGTCGGCGCATAACTCGCTAGCGCCAGCGCAATGCCCACGCTGGCCAGCGCGACGCCGGAGCCGGCGGCGAACATAGCGCTACGCCTTAACGTGGCTGCCCAAGCCGGCGGCAGGAAGGGAACGTTCTGGACGCGGACAGCAGTGTTCATGAACCCAATTCCTTACTGAGGAAGGCTATTGCGAGCGACGCTCAAGAGCGTTTGTTTCATACGGGTGAGCGCTTCAGCCGTGCGATCACGGTCGTGGACAAGGGCGACGCGGATATACGACCGGCCAGGATTGTCAGGACCTTGACTGGTGGCGCGCGCCAGGTATCCGCCCGGCAGCACCTTAACTCCAGCCTCGCGCCACAGGGCCTTGGTGACGGATTCGCCGTCGCCGACATCGAGCCACAGAAAAAATCCGCCAGCCGGCCGATAAAATCCGAAATTATTGCCAAATATGTCTGCCGCGTCGTCAGTCTTGGCCCGGTAGAGCCGGCGGTTGTCCGCCACGTGATCCTCGTCGCGCCACAGCGCGGCAGCCGCGGCCATGACCGGCAAGGGTTGCACGGCGCCACCATGAGCGCGCAATTTCGAGAACCTGGCGATCAGCTCAGAGTCGCCGGCGACGAAACCCGCGCGTAATCCAGGCACACTCGAACGCTTCGAGAGTGAATTGAAAACCAGTACATTACTAAGACCTTCACCGAGGGCGGCGCAGGCCTCCAATGCGCCCGCGGGCGGCGCGTCGGCGTAGATTTCCGAATAGCACTCGTCGGACACCAGCACGAAGTCGTGCTTGCGCGCGAGACGAATGGCGTCCTTGAGGAGATCGAGACTGGCGACCGTGCCTTGGGGATTGGCGGGTGTGCAAAGATAGGCCATGGCGGCGCGATCAAGATCGCCGCTCGCGACACCGGCATAGTTAGGCAAAAATCCGCTGGCCTTGGTGGCGGGCACAAGGATCGGCTCGGCACCGCTCATCACCGCCGCTCCGAAATAGACTTGGTAGAACGGATTGGGCATTAGCACGGTTGGCGTGCGGCCGTTCTTCTGTGGGGGCACGCAGAGTTGCGCGGCCATGAACAAAGCTTCGCGGCTTCCGGCAACCGGCAAAACATGACGATCGGGGTCGATAAAACCGTTCGGTAGGTCATAACGGCGCGCGCACCACGCGGCGACGGCGGCGCGATAGTCGGGCGTTCCGGGTGTCGGCGGATATTTGCCCCAATCCTGGGGGTTCTGGGCAAGCGCCTTGAAAAGCAGATCCGGGGGCGCGTGCTGGGGCTCGCCGATGGACATTATGACCGGGCTAACGCCCAGGGGCGGCTCAATGCCCGCAAGCAGCGCCGCCAGGCGCTGAAATGGGTATTCGGTCAGCCCATCCAAGCGGGTGTTGTACATTCCGAGCCTTTACGTTCGCCCCACTGGATCGCGCAGGGCCTTTCCCGCCGCCGAGCGCCCGGAGCCTCAAAGTCGATCCTTCGAGGCCGAGCCGGGCGGCGGCTGGCCAATCCTGGGCCAGCATAGTATACGAACCGCAAACGGAAGGCAAAAATTGCCTGATTTTCAGCGGTATCCAGGCGACTCTTGAGGGTTTACCTAAGATAAGTGGAATAGCACCGAAATAATCTATAATAAATTGAAATATATAGATTAAATCACCATTTAGGCCTTCAGGCCAACAGCTCGCGCAAGACCGCGTTGAGGGCAAGGAGACCCTTGGGGGTTGCGACCAAGGCCTCAGGGGTTTCGGTCAAATAACCGTCGGTCGTGAGGATTTTGGCAGCGGTCATATCCACCACGTCCATAATTGGGCGTCCGGCCAAGCGGGCGAATCGAGCCTTGTCGATGCCCTCAGCGAGGCGCAGTCCGACCATCACCAGTTCCTCGGCGCGGGTTGCCGCCGTCAGCGGTTGTTCTTCTTGGGTGCCGTGGCCCTCGGCTCCGACGCGCTTCAACCACAAAGCCGGGGCCTTGACCTGACGCGTCGCGCGCATGCTGCCTTCGATGGTCAAGCGACCATGGGCACCGGGACCGACCCCGACATAATCACCGCCGCGCCAATAGGTCAGGTTGTGTCGGCAAGTCGCGCCGTCTTTCGCATGGTTGGAAATCTCATAGGCCGGATAACCAGCGTCGGCGCAAAGCCCTTGCGTGACGTCATAGAGCGTCGCGCTCGAATCCTCGCCGGGCAAAACAAACGCGCCGCGGGCATGGGCATCGAACATCGCCGTGCCCGGCTCCATCGTCAGTTGGTATAGCGAGAGATGAGTGATGCCGTGATCGCTCAGCTCACCAAGCGCCTCGGCTAGTTCCGCGCGCCAGCTTTCGATGGTCTGACCCGGGCGCGCATAGATCAAGTCAAAGGACACACGCGGGAAAATTTTCGCCGCGGTCCGCCAAGCCTGGCGCGCCTCCTCGACACTATGTTGCCGTCCCAAGAACCGAAGGTCACTCTCGCTTAAGGACTGTACGCCCATGGAAAGACGGGCGACGCCGGCGGCGCGAATCGCGGCGAAGCGCGCGGCGTCGACACTGCCGGGATTTGCCTCAAGTGTGATTTCCAGATCGTTGGTTGCGCGCCAGTGCCGGCGCGCCGCGTCAATGAGGTCGGCGGTCGTCGCAGGGTCCATGAGCGACGGCGTGCCGCCGCCAAAAAAAATGCTCGTTAATATGCGCCCCTGGGTCCGCGCCGCGTAGAATTCCAATTCCCGCAACAGGGCCTCGCGCCAAATATCCTGGTCGACACTTTCAACAACGTGGCTGTTAAAGTCACAGTAAGGGCACTTGGAGAGACAAAAAGGCCAGTGGATATAAAGTCCAAAACCTTCGTCGCCTTGAATCGCCGGATTCATCAAAAGCACGCCGCCACCAACTTCTGGAAAGCATCGGCGCGGTGGCTGATGGCGTGTTTGGCACGGGGTTCCATCTCGGCCAAGGTGACGGAATGGCCATCGGCAATGAAGATTGGATCGTAGCCAAAACCCTTGGTGCCACGGGGCGGAAAGCTCAAGAGCCCCGTTACTTTGCCTTCGAATGTCTCACAATAGCCATCGGGCCAAGCCAAGGCCAAAGCGCACACAAAGCTTGCACGGCGGTTTTTCTTGCCGGTCATCACTCGTTCGATGCGCCCCATGGCCACGCCGAAATCCTTCGAAGGTCCCGCCCATCTTGCGGAGTAAATTCCCGGCGCGCCGTTGAGAGCATCTATGCACAAGCCCGAATCATCGGCCAGCGCTGGAAAGCCCGCGGTTTTCGCGGCGGCCAAAGCCTTGAGTTCGGCATTGGTTACGAACGTGTCACCGGTCTCCTCCGGTTCGGCGAGATTCAAATCGAGGGCCGAGACGACTTCAGCGGCAAATGGTGCCAAGAGCTCACGGATTTCGCGGACCTTTCCGAGGTTGTGGCTTGCGACCACCAACTTGCCGCCGGTGAAGCGCCGGCGCCGCACGTTTACAGTCCGGCCTTCAGCAATGCTGCACGCTGCAGGGCAACCAAATGTGCAACACCCGTTTTGGCGAGTTCGAGCAAGGCAAGGAATTCGGATTCCGCGAACGGCTGATCCTCGGCCGTGCCTTGAATCTCGACGATTTTGCCCGAGGCCGTTAACACGAAATTGGCGTCGGCCTGTGCCGCCGAGTCCTCGGCGTAATCCAAGTCCAGGACCGCGGTTCCCTGATAGAGTCCGCAACTGACCGCGGCGACCGGCTCGCGCAACGGAATCTTGCTGATAGCGCCCGCGCGTTTCATGGTGGCAAACGCTTGGTGGAGCGCGAGATAGGCGCCGGTGATGCCTGCCGTGCGTGTGCCGCCGTCGGCCTGAATCACATCGCAATCCACGCGCACTTGAATTTCTCCGAAGCCGCGAATATCCGTCACCGCGCGCAAAGCGCGCCCGATCAGGCGTTGAATCTCTTGCGTACGGCCCGACTGGCCGCCCTTGGCGGCTTCACGCGGCATACGTGTATTGGTGGCGCGCGGCAGCATGCCGTATTCCGCGGTCACCCAGCCCTTGCCGCTGTTCTTTAGCCAGGGCGGGAGTTGCTCCTCGACTGAGGCGAGGCAAAGGACGTGGGTGTCGCCGAACTTTACCAGACAGGAACCCTCGGCGTGCTTACTGACGCCCATTTCAAAACTCACGTCCCTGAGGGCGTTGGGGCTGCGTTTCGACGGGCGATTGGTGAAGCTAGCAGGGGTCATGGCGGGTATCCGGTGTTGAGGCCAAGGCGGCAGCAATCAAGAGCCGCCGGCGCCTCGTCTAACACCCCCTTCGGGCAGGGTCAAAGCGGCGCCGGCCGCCCGCTTTTTGCCCTGGGGCGGGTGCATTGACGCACCCCGCTTCGCGGATTACATAGCGGGCATCCACATGACATATGTTCTTTGCCATCGGTCAGAACACACATGATCGCCCCCGACGCTCACGGTGTCGTCGCCTTGAACGAACGGTCGCGGGAAATCTTCCGTCACATCGTCGATGCTTTTGTGGAAACCGGAGATCCTGTCGGATCCCGGACGATCGCACGGAAGTTGAACGGCGCCCTGTCGCCGGCCTCCATTCGCAACGTCATGGCGGACCTCGAATATTCGGGCTTGCTCTTTGCTCCCCACACCTCCGCCGGCCGCCTACCGACCGAGGCCGGCTTGCGCATGTTTGTCAGCGGCATCCTTCAAGTCGGAGGGCTAGACGCCGAGGAGCGCCAAACGATCGACGCCCACTGCCAAGCTGCCGGGCGGTCGTCCGAGGAGGTGCTGGCGCAGGCCACCGGCGCGCTCGCGGGACTCGCCCAATGCGCCAGTCTGGTCCTTGCCCCAAAGATCGAAACGCCCCTCAAGCACATCGAAATCGTCAATCTAAAACCCGGCCGCGCACTGGTGGTTATGGTCAACGAAAGCGGCGTCGTGGAAAACCGCCTGATCGATGTTCCCCCGGACCTGCCCCCTTCGACATTAATTGAAGCCGGGAACTATCTCGCCGCCCACCTGGCCGGCAAAACCATCGCCGAGGCCGCGACCGACATTCTCGACGACCTCAACTCGCGCCGCGCGCAGCTCGATGAACTCACGGCAAAGGTTGTCAAAGCGGGGCTTGCCACCTGGAGCGGCCAGGCCAATGTCGGCGGGCGCGATGCCGCGCTGATCATCAAGGGCCAATCGAATCTGCTCAACAACGTCACGGCGATCGAAGATCTTGCCAGCATCCGCCATTTGTTTACGGTGCTGGAGGCGCGTGAACAAATGCTGCGCGTGCTTGACCTGGTTGGCCGCGGCGAAGGCGTGCAGATTTTCATTGGTGCGCACAACGAGCTCTTCGGCATGGCCGGATGTTCGATGGTGGTGGCGCCGTTTCAGAACGCCCGCGAACAGATTGTCGGTGCCATCGGGGTCATCGGTCCAACGCGCCTCAACTACGCCCGCATCATCCCCATGGTGGATTACACGGCGAAGCTTGTCGGAAGAATGCTGGAACAATAAGTCATTCAATCGTCCGTCCGGCCGCAAAGCCGCTTAATCGAATTTTAAAAAAAAGACTCAGAATCATGACGAACCCTGCTCCCGAGCCCGACGCTCCGCCCTCCGGCCCCGCGGCCGACGCTCCTTTCGAAGCGCCAGCCGCTGGAAGCGACACGCCGGGACCGAATCCGCAGGCACGCATCGCCGAGCTTGAGGCCCTTGTCGAAATACTAAAAAATGAAAAGCTGCTTGCACTTGCCGAGGCTGAAAATGCCGGCAAGCGCGCCGACAAACGCATCGCGGACAACGCCAAGTACGCGGTCTCAAATATCGCCAGGGCCCTGTTGCATGTGGCCGATAATCTCGGCCGTGCTTTGCTCGCGGCCCCGCCTGACAGCCGCACCGCCAATGAGACCCTCAAGAATCTCGCTACCGGCGTCGAGCTTACGGAGAAGGAGTTGGAGACCGTCCTCGAGAACCAAGGCGTGCGGCGGATGAATGTCATCAACCAGCTCTTCGACGCCAACCTCCACAACGCCATTCAGGAAGTCGAAAACGCGACTGTTTCCAACGGTACGATCGTGCAAGTTTTTCAAGACGGGTATATGATCCACGATCGCCTGCTGCGCCCGGCCATGGTGGTTGTCTCCAAGGGCGGGCCAAGGCGCGAGGCCAGTGCACCGGGAAATGCCGGCGGCGCGAGCGGAGTGAACACGACGATCTAAGGCACGTTTTCGTAGAAAGGAGCGAAGCTATGAAATCAGGGTTGATTGCCACCGGCGCCATGTTTGGCGCAGTGTTTGGCGCAGCGCTAATATCCGAGCCGGTTCTCGCAGATACCCAACAAACGCCCGGCACCCGCATCAAGATCGATCTCAACGCGCTGGCCAAGCCTGGCGATACGCCCAGCAAAGCCAACGGCCCGAAGACCATCCCCAGGCCCGCCAATGCGACCTTGAATGTACCGCCGGGTTTTGTTGTCAATATCTTCGCCGGAAAACTCAGTCACGCGCGCAATATGAATGTCGCCGCCAATGGCGATGTTTTGCTGGCCGAACAGAGTGACGGTAAGATCACGCTACTTCGTGACGCCGACGGCGACGGCAAGGCCGAACTCGTCACGACCTTCGCTGATGGCTTCAGAACCGCCTACGGCATCGCCTTCGCTCGGGGCGCGGTCTACATCGGCGACGGCGCAGGCGTATGGCGTATTCCCTACACGCCCGGTGACACCATGGCGCGCGAGAAACAAACCCTGGTTACGCCCGACGGCGCCTTTGGTCCGGGCGGCGGGCACTCGACGCGCAACGTCAACGTTAGCCAGGACGGCACGAAGCTCTTGGTGTCGATTGGCTCCATCGGCAATCTCGGCGAAGAGCCCGTGCCGCGGGCGACCATCCAGGAATTTACCCTCGATAGCAGCGGTATGAAGGCTGGCAATCAGCGCACGTTTGCCAGCGGTCTGCGTAATGCCGTCGGTACGGCGTTCTATCCCGGCACCAACGATCTCTACACCGTGGTCAACGAACGCGACACGCTGGGTGACGAGTTGGTCCCCGACTATTTCACGCGGGTAGCCGACCAGGGTTTCTACGGCTGGCCCTACAGTTATCTGGGGCAGAACCGTCAGCAGGGTTTCGCCGACAAACGCCCCGACCTCGTGGCCAAGGCGATCGTGCCGGACTTGCCGTTCCGTTCGCACTCAGCGCCCCTCGGCCTCACCTTCTACAACGCCACCCAGTTCCCCAGGGAGTATCAGGGCGGCGCATTTGTCGCGCTGCACGGTTCGTGGAATGCGGCGGTGCCGCGCGCCTACTTTGTCGCGTATGTGCCGTTTGAGAACAAACGGCCCGTCGGCGACTACATGATTTTTGCGAGCGGCTTCTGGCCGGGAAGTGGTGAAAAGGCGGAACTCTGGGGCCGCCCGGCAAGTGTTGCCGTCGCCAAAGACGGCAGTTTGCTCATCGCCGACGACACCTCCAATACCATCTTCCGCGTGAGCTATAAGGGTAAATAGGCGACGCGAAATTCGACCTTCACCCCAATCAGTATCGCCATTGGTTCAATCTAAAATCATCCCGCGCTAGAGTAATTTACGAAAGTACACGACGCACTCGGCTTCTTTGAAGCCGAGTGCCTTAAGCATGCGATGGCTGTCGGTATTCTCAATCAACGAATCAGAAGCGAACTCGGCGCAGCCTTGCGTGCGGCTCCACTCCGCGACAGCCTTTACAAGCGACCGCGCCACACCGGTCTTGCGGTGAGCAGGTTCCACGTAAATGCCTTCCAGGAATCCAACCGGCGACGTTGCGCAGCCATTGACGTAGTCGCGACGCAAAGAAGCCTCGGCAAACCCGATGACGTCACCGTTGTCGGCCAGGGCGACCAGATTTAGCAAACTGTTGTTGCGCGGCATGATGGGCAAGTCTTCGGCAAGGTTAGCTTTCTCATCGGGCCACAGCGCGACGCGGAGCTTTAGCCAGGACTCCAAATGCGATGAGTCCGCCCGCACGATTTTCATCACAGTGCCTTTCTGAACGTCAGGCTGTAGCGTCCACTGATTTCGTCAAGCGGACTCGTGCCCGGATAGATTTTGCGCACGCCATGGAAGCGCATCCGGCTGGCACCCCCCATCAGCAGCACATCGCCGCTACGCAGTTTGAGGGCTTGGGTTTTGTCGCCGCGGGCGAAGCCGCCGATCAGGAAATCGGCGGCATCGCCCAGGGAGACCGTTATGATCGGCTGGGAAAAATCCTTCTCGTCGCGGTCCTGGTGCAGGCCCATTTTCGCGCCCGCTGCGTAGGCGTTGATCAGGCAGGCATCGGGGGCGAAGTCTGGCCACGGACTCTCGGAAGTAACTCCTTGTATTAATTTAATAAACTCATCGGGAATCGGCGGCCACGGCAGGCCCGTCTGCGGACTGGCGCTGATGTAGCGGTAGCCTTTGGCATCACCCCACCAGCCGACAACCCCGCAATTGGTCATGGCCGCCGCGGTCAGGCCGCCGCCCTTGGTGCGGATTCGCGCAGGTGGGACGGCTCGCAAAACCGTCTCCAGCGCCGCCTGAAGGCGCTGTTGGCCCAGAAAATCCACGACGCCAGGCCTCAAAAACATCCCTTCGGGCAGTGCCGGCGGCGCGTCAGGGTCGCTGAACGGCAGCTCCATGGTCCTCACTACCGTATTTTGGGGCTCCCTGTCGGGGCTAAGCACGGGATTTTCGCGCCTAGACCCTTTCCCAGTTATCTTGGACCGGGAAAGGGTCCAGACTCATATGAATAGCGCGCTTCCTCTCGGAAAACCGGAAGGCCACTTTTCCGGGAAGCGCGCTTGCCCCAGATCTAAGGGGCAAAATCCCCGAAATCACGCGCAAAAAGAATCGCCTAGCCGTTGCAGCCCTGGATGCCCCCCCTTATATACCGCCCCAGAGCAAGTATGACGCTGGCGTAGGGGACATCGCCCGCCTCCGTTGTGTCACGACATATGTATTATTTCTGGGGATATCCGGAGTGCCTTCCGGGGCTCTCAATGTCTGCCGCTGAAAAGAGGAAATGGATATGGCCAAAGTTATTGGGATCGATCTTGGCACAACAAATTCTTGTGTCGCGGTGATGGAAGGCAAGAGCCCCCGCGTCATCGAAAACGCCGAAGGGGCGCGGACCACACCCTCGCAGGTGGCCTTCACCGAATCAGCTGAACGCCTGGTTGGCCAGCCTGCCAAGCGCCAAGCCGTGACCAATCCCGAAGCGACCCTGTTCGCTATCAAGCGCCTTATCGGACGGCGCAGCGACGACCCCATGGTCGAAAAGGACAAGAAACTCGTTCCCTACAAAATCCTCAAGGGCGATAACGGCGATGCCTGGGTCGAAGTGCGCGGCGAGAAATATTCGCCCAGCCAAGTTTCCGCATTCATCCTGCAAAAGATGAAAGAGACCGCCGAATCCTATCTCGGCGAAAAGGTCACCGAAGCCGTGATCACTGTTCCGGCTTATTTCAACGACAGCCAGCGCCAGGCCACCAAGGATGCGGGCAAGATCGCCGGCCTCAACGTTCTGCGCATCATCAATGAACCGACGGCAGCAGCGCTCGCCTACGGCATGGATAAAAAAGGCTCGGGCATCATCGCCGTCTATGACTTGGGCGGCGGCACATTCGACGTGTCCGTGTTGGAAATCGGCGACGGCGTTTTCGAGGTTAAGTCCACCAACGGCGATACCTTCCTCGGCGGTGAAGATTTCGACGCGCGTATCATCGACCATCTGGCCGACGAGTTCAAAAAAGATGCCGGCATCGACCTGCGCAAGGACAAGTTGGCGCTTCAACGCTTAAAGGAAGCCGCCGAAAAGGCCAAGATTGAGCTTTCCAGCTCGGTGCAGACCGACGTAAATCTGCCCTTCATCACCGCTGACGCCTCGGGTCCGAAACACCTCAACGTCAAGCTCACCCGGGCCAAGCTCGAAGCGCTGGTGGATGACTTAATCCAACGTACCGTCGAGCCCTGCAAGAAGGCACTCAAGGACGCCGGCCTCAAGGCCAGCGAGATTCAAGAAGTCATCTTGGTCGGTGGCATGACCCGCATGCCCAAGGTTCAGGAAGTCGTAAAGCAGTTCTTCGGCCGCGAACCGCACAAGGGCGTGAACCCGGACGAAGTCGTGGCGTTGGGCGCGGCCATCCAGGGCGGCGTGCTCAAGGGCGACGTCAAGGATGTGTTGTTGCTGGACGTCACGCCGTTGTCGCTGGGCATCGAAACGTTGGGCGGCGTGTTCACCCGACTGATCGAGCGCAACACCACGATTCCCACGCGCAAGAGCCAAGTATTTTCGACGGCCGAAGACAGTCAAAACGCCGTGACGATTCGTGTGTTCCAGGGCGAACGCGAAATGGCCGCTGACAATAAGATGCTCGGCCAATTTGATCTCGTCGGTATTCCTTCGGCGCCGCGTGGTGTGCCGCAAGTGGAGGTTACCTTCGATATCGATGCCAACGGCATCGTCAACGTCTCGGCCAAGGACAAAGCCACGGGCAAAGAGCAGCAGATCCGCATCCAAGCCTCTGGGGGCTTGTCGGAGGCCGACATTCAAAAAATGGTTAAGGATGCCGAAGCCCACGCGGAAGAAGATAAGATTCGTCGCGCCGCCGTGGACGCCCGTAACCATGGCGATGGACTGGTGCATTCGACCGAGAAAAGTCTAAAGGAACACGGCGACAAGATCCCGGCTGCCGATAAGGCCGAGATTGAGGCCAAGCTCGCCGACGTGAAGGCTGTGCTCGATTCCGGCGATGCCGATAAAATCAAAAGCGCGACCGACGCCTTGATGCAGGCCTCCATGAAGATGGGTGAAGCCATGTACAAGCAAGATCCGGCCGCCGCCTCCGCTGGTGCCGCCGGCGCAGACGAGGGCGAGGCCAAGGACGACGACGTGGTTGATGCTGACTTTGAAGAAGTCGACAAGAACAAGAAATAGCCGCGGACACGATCCGGAGGCGTGATCGGTGGGAACGATTGACGTCATTAGGCTCGAAGCGCTCACGGGTGCCGGGGACGTTGTGAACACTGTCGTAAATACGGAGCGTCGCTAACCAATGGCCGCAGCGAAGAAGTGTTACTACGAAATTCTCGGCGTCACAAAAGGCGCGTCGGGCGACGATCTCAAGAAGTCCTATCGCAAGCTCGCCATGGATTTTCACCCGGATCGTAATCCGGGAAACAAAGACGCCGAGCACAAATTCAAGGTTTTGAGCGAGGCCTACGACATTCTGCGCGACGAGCAAAAGCGCGCGGCCTACGACCGCTATGGCCATGCCGCCTTCGAGCAGGGCCAAGGCGCCAGCGGTGGTTTCGGCTTCGAATTCGGCGCGGGCTTCGCCGACATCTTCGACGAGATGTTCGGTGACATGGTGGGCCGGCGCGGCGGCCGTAGTGGTCGCGGTCAGGCCCGGGGCCAGGACCTGCGCTACAATATGGAAATCTCGCTGGAAGAGGCCTTCCACGGCAAGAAGGCCTCGATCACCGTGCCTTCCAGTGTCACCTGCGACAAATGCAAAGGCTCCGGCGGCAAGGATGGCGCCGCGCCCGCGACATGTCCCGGGTGCAAAGGTGCCGGCAAGATCCGCGGTCAGCAGGGATTCTTCACCGTCGAACGCGTTTGCGCCACCTGCCACGGCGGCGGACAGGTGATCAGTGATCCCTGTCCAAAATGCGCTGGGGCCGGGCGCAGCCGCAAGGAAAAGTCCCTCGAGGTCACCATCCCGCCCGGCGTTGAGGAAGGTACCCGCATTCGCCTGGCCAGCGAGGGTGAAGGCGGCCTGAACGGCGCGCCCGCCGGAGACTTGTATATCTTCCTGGCGATATCGCCCCACCGCATGTTTCAGCGCGACGGCGCTAACCTGTTCATGCGCATGCCGCTTCCTATGACTACGGCCACCCTTGGCGGTGAAGTTGAGATGCCGGTGGTAGATGGCTCACGGATAAAGGTGCAAATCCCCAAGGGCTGCCAGAATGGCCACCGTTTCCGTCTCAAAGGCAAAGGCATGAGCGTGTTGCGCTCGACCGCACGCGGCGACATGTTCCTGGAAGCGGCGGTCGAAGTGCCGGTCAATCTCACCGACAAGCAGCGCAAATTGTTTGAAGAGTTTGAGAAGGATGGGGAAAGCACCACCTACAGCCCCGAATGCACTAGCTTCCTTGCTAAGGTAAAGGACTTCCTGGGCGCGGCGACGGCGAAGTAGACTGTTGAAGCACTCGTGCTTCCACTTCCCGCGCCGGCTCGGTTGGCTGCTGCACAGCTTCGGCGCGGCTTGTCCGGGATGACGGTCGGGACTACTTTGCACCGATAAGAATCGTCGCACGCCGGAGCTTGCTATGAAAATCGGGATCGTCGGATGCGCGGGCCGCATGGGTCGGATGCTCATCCAGGAAGTGCTGGCTACGCCCGGCGCCGGGTTGGCCGGAGGCACCGAGCCGTCGGGCCCCGCCATCGGCCAGGACCTAGGCCTACTGATCGGCGCAAAAGTTCTCGGTGTCGCGGTCGCCAGTGATACCAGGGCCCTTTTCACCGCCAGCGACGTGGTGATTGATTTCACGGTGCCCGCGGCCACCAAGATTCACGCGGAACTCGCGGCGGCCACCGGAAAAGCCTTGGTCATCGGCACGACCGGCTTGGGTGACGACGTGCGCGCAGCCATTGCCGCCGCCGCCAAAAAAGCCGTGGTCATCCAGGCCCCCAACATGAGTGTCGGCGTCAACGTGCTGCTGGCACTGACCGAAAAACTCGCCGCCATCTTGGGCAGCGAATACGACGTCGAGATTCTCGAGATGCACCATCGGCACAAAGTCGATGCGCCCTCGGGCACGGCGCTGGGTTTTGGCGAAGCCGCGGCTATGGGCCGCAAAGTTAATCTTAAAGCCGTCGCACGGACGACGCGCGACGGCCAAGTAGGGCTACGTCCCGCCGGCGAGATCGGCTTTGCGACTTTGCGTGGTGGTGACCTGGTTGGCGATCATACCGTGATCTTTGCTGCCGACGGCGAACGCATAGAGATCACCCATAGGGCAAGCTCACGCGAAATCTTCGCCAAGGGCGCCGTGCGGGCCGCTTTGTGGGCTAAGGGCCGCGCGCCGGGCCTCTATTCCATGCGCGATGTCTTGGGGTTGGGCTAGAGCATCGTGCCGAAAAGTGGGAGCCGGTTTTCGGCAAAACGATGCGACCACAAAAAGTTAGAGCAAGCAGGGCGATTCCGAAATCGCGCTGCTTGCTCTAGCCTGCCATGAAACCTGCGATGGTCGCGGAATTCTATCGCCGCCTGCGCGACCTCGAACCCTCACCCACGACTGAACTCAAATACACCAACACTTATACCCTGTTGGTCGCGGCGGCCCTCTCGGCCCAGGCCACCGATGTCGGCGTCAACCGGGCGACCGGGCCGTTATTCGCCGTTGTCGATACGCCGGAGAAGATGCTGGCGCTGGGCGAGGCCGGCCTCAAAAGCTACATCAAGACCATCGGCCTGTTTAACACCAAGGCCAAGAATGTGATGGCGCTGTCGAAAATCCTCGTGGACGAACACGCGGGCCAAGTTCCGGCCGTACGCGAAGCGCTCGAAAAGCTTCCGGGCGTAGGCCGCAAGACCGCCAACGTCGTGCTTAACGTCGCCTTCGGCCAGCACACCATTGCCGTCGATACGCATATTTTTCGTATCGGGAATCGAACCGGGTTAGCTCCCGGTAAAAACCCGCGGCAGGTCGAGGATAATCTTGAAAAGGTCACGCCGGCGGCATTCAAGCAGCACGCACACCACTGGCTGATCTTGCACGGACGCTACGTGTGCAAGGCCCGCGCACCCGATTGCTGGCGTTGCGTTGTGAACGATCTCTGCGCTTTTACGCCTAAGGTAGCGGCGCCCAATAGCACGGGCGCCCGGAAGGCCGCGCCGAAGACCATTGGGAAAGTCGTGAAAAATACCGCAAAGAAAATCGTGAACCGCCGGCGGTAGGGGCGGTTAGCCGATCGACTCGATCGTGCCCAGCAACCTGCCGCCGTTGGCCACGGCTATCGTCTTGTAGCTCACCGAACCCTTGACGACGCCGGACGCCGCGACTTCGAGGTGCCCGTTGACCTTCAATGTGCCTTCGCAGGTGCCGGCAATGACCGCGCTATCCACTTCGGCTGTGCCTTTAAAGGTGCCGTTGGCGGTGACGTCGATCGATTTAACGCCGCTCAGGGCCGCTTCAACCGTGCCTGCGATGATCAACTTCTCGCAACCCGAGATCTCGCCGCTCATGCGTATCTGTTTGCCGATGACCAGGCGTTTGCCGGCGGCGTCGGCGTCTGCGCCGCGCACGGCGGCGAGGTTCGGCATATCGGCAACGCGCTTGGGAATCGCGGGTGCGAAGGCGGCCATACGGTCCGTACTAAATCTGTCCGACATTGATTTTCCCTCGGCCTGTGAATTTCTAAAGAAATGATGGGTCTTGGATAGAGGTTTGGTGCTGAACGGGCGCAAAGGCAGGCGCACCGGCGCGTGGCGAGCGCTTCGCGACAACTCGATGCGCGGCGATATCGCGCTACTTTCGGCGTCGTCGGCAATTCTGGCATCTAGAGGTTTGTCAGCTTCCAACGTGTGTCTCGCTTCTTTCTGCCCGCAAATCCCGACGAGGCCCGGTCTCGGGCTGTGCTCGTACTTGAACACACATCCTAGAGCACGTCCTGGAAAAGTGGATACCGGGTTTCCCCCCAGGGTAAGGCGGCATTTTCTAAGATTAAGGGTCTGGCGCGCGCCGGGAAGAACTCTAGTGCCCAGGGGTTAATTATTGAAATATATAGCTGACCAGCCAGCCCATCCCTGGCGGCGGCTTGTCGGCCGGCACCCAGCCGCTATACTCTCGACGCTAAAATATTAAGCAAAAGTATAAGGGTAGGCTCATGGTTGAAGCGCGGTTTGACGTTGTCGGAATCGGTTCAGCCATCGTCGATATCCTCGCTCGTACCGACGAAGGGTTCCTGGCCGACAACGGCATGGTTAAGGGTATCATGGCGCTGACGACCGCGGCCGAGGCCAAAGCGATTTACGAACGGATGGGCCAGGCGGTGGAGATTTCGGGCGGTTCGGCCGCCAATACCATGGCTGGAATCGCATCTTTAGGCGGCAAGCCCTGTTTCATCGGCAAAGTTGGGGCCGATAAATTGGGTGAAATCTTTGCCCATGACATTAGGGCCGCCGGCGTCGAATATGACGGCGGCGAACCGCGCTTGATCGAGATGCCGACGGCGACGTGTTTGATTCTGGTCACGCCCGATGGTCAGCGCACCATGAACACCCACCTCGGCGCTGCCAAGGCACTGAACGCCGCCGACATCGATGTCGATCGGATCGCTGCCGCTCACGTCACCTATATCGAGGGCTATCAGTGGGATACGCCCAGCGCCAAACAGGCCATCCGCAAGGCCTGCCAAGCCGCGAAAGGCGCCAAGCGTCAGGTGGCGCTGACGCTATCGGATCCTTTTGTGGTCGATCGCCACCGCGATGAACTACTGGCCCTGATCAAGGAAGATATCGATATCCTCTTCGGCAACGAGGACGAGATCTTCAGTCTCTATCAGGCATCCGACCTTGAAGGCGCCATAGCCCGGTTGCGCGAAGCCCGGGTACTGGCCTCAATGACCCGGAGCGCAAAAGGCGCGATTGTCTTCGACGGCCAGACCACGATCGCCGTCAATGCCGCACCCGTGGCCAAGGTCGTGGATACGACCGGCGCCGGCGACCTATTCGCGGCCGGTTTTCTCTACGGCTATACGCACGGGCGTGATCTAGCCCACTCGGCGCGCATCGGCGCCATGGCGGCGGCCGAGGTCATCGGTCATATGGGGGCCCGGCCGGAAACGGCGCTGCGCGAACTGCTGGTGAAACACGGGCTGTAGAGCCGCCAACGGCAGCGAGCGCTCTTTCGCTGAGATCTGTAGCGGGCCGGAAGAGCGGAAATGCAGGCTGGCCCCTGCGCCATGAAGCCGAAACCGAGGGTTTTTATGGCTTATTGAGGGTTTCACCGCACTGCACCTTGAACCGGACCCGTTTTTCAGTATATAGAGCCCGAGCGAAGGGGCCGGGCGCGAGTTGCGCCCGGCTTTTATTTATCGGCCCGAGAATATCACCCCTGGAAGGTTGAGCCCGGCTCGCGGAGCTCGGTTTGAACGGTAAGTCTATGGAATTGCGTAACATTGCCATAATTGCCCACGTCGACCACGGCAAGACCACGCTGGTTGACGCCTTCCTGAAACAGTCGGGTGCAGTTCGCGCCAATGCGCGCATGGAAGAATGCGCGATGGATTCCAACGATCTGGAGCGCGAGCGCGGGATTACCATCCTGGCCAAGTGCACGGCCGTCGAGTGGAACGGCGTGAAAATCAACATCGTCGACACCCCCGGCCACGCCGACTTTGGTGGTGAAGTCGAGCGCATCCTTTCCATGGTCGATGGCGTGGTGCTTCTGGTGGACGCCTCTGAAGGCCCGCTGCCGCAAACTAAATTCGTCTTGTCCAAGGCCTTGCGTCTGGGTCTTCGCCCGATCGTTATTGTCAACAAAGTCGATCGTTCCGACGCCCGCCCCCACGACGTGCATAACGAAGTCTTCGATTTGTTCGCTGCCCTCGACGCCAGCGACCAGCAGCTCGATTTTCCGACGCTGTTCGCGGTCGGACGCGAGGGCTGGGCGGTGCGCAATCTGGAAAACGACAAACCCGGCGACCTAACCCCCTTGTTCGAGCTTATCGTCAGCCACGTGCCGGCGCCCAAGCGCGATGTGGAAGCGCCGTTCTCGATGCTGGCGACGACACTCGAATACGATTCGTTCTTGGGTCGCGTCCTCACCGGCCGCATTGAAACCGGCGTGGCCAAGATGAACATGCCGATCAAGATTCTAAACCGCGAAGGCAAGGTGCTGGAACAGGGCCGCGCCACCAAACTTTTGACCTTTCGGGGCCTCGAGCGCGTGCCGGTGGAGAGCGCCGAAGCCGGCGACATCATCGCCATTGCCGGCCTGACGGAAGCCAACGTCGCCGATACCTTCTGCGCGCCCGAGGTTACAATACCTCTGAAGGCTCGCCCGATCGATCCGCCGACGCTGGCCATGACGTTCTCGGTGAACGATTCACCCTTTGCGGGCCTGGAAGGCGACAAGCTGACAACGCGCGTGATTGGTGCCCGGCTGATGCGCGAAGCCCAAGGCAATGTCGCGATCAAGATTTCCGAGTCCGACCAGAAGGATGCTTACGAAGTCGCCGGGCGGGGTGAACTGCAGTTGGGCGTGCTGATTGAACAGATGCGCCGCGAGGGTTTCGAGCTCTCGATTTCGCGCCCGCGGGTGTTGTATCAAACCGACGAACAAGGCCGCCGCCTTGAGCCCATCGAGGAAGTCGTCATCGATGTCGACGAGCCGCATTCGGGCACCGTCGTCGAGAAAATGTCGATGCGTAAGGCCGAGCTGCAGGAACTAAAGCCCGCCGGCGGCGGCAAAGTCCGGATCGTCTTCCTTGCGCCGTCGCGGGGCCTGATCGGCTACCACGGTGAGTTTCTCACCGACACGCGAGGCACCGGCGTCATGAACCGCCTCTTCCATGCCTATGGCCCCTACAAGGGCGCCATCGCCGCCCGCCGCCAGGGCGTGCTGATCTCCACCGATACCGGCGAAGCCAACACCTACGGTCTGTTTCACCTGATCGACCGCGGGCCGCAGTTCGTCACCCAAGGCACTAAGGTTTACATGGGCATGATCGTCGGCGAGCACACCCGCGACAACGATCTCGAAGTGAACCCCTTGAAGGCCAAGGCGCTGACCAACTTCCGCACGGTCATGAAGGACGATAAGCAGGACCTTCCGCCGCCGCGTGTCATGACCTTGGAGCAGGCCATCGCCTATATCCAGGATGACGAGCTGGTGGAAGTTACTCCCAAGGCGATCCGCCTGCGTAAGCGCTACCTCGATGCCAACGAGCGCAAGCGTATGTCCAAGGTCGCGGCGACCGGCTAAGGTCGTTTAGCTCCTTTCCTTGTCACGCCCGCGAAGGCGGGGGGGACAGGGCGCGTATTCGATAGACCCGATTCCCTTTCGGCGCGGCCTGTGCGACAACAGCCACCATGGCTGAAGTTGCCGTCTCCGAGCGCTCGTGGTCGAAGGCCCTCGCGGTCTATCTCGAGCGCCGTACCCTGGTCATGCTGGCCTTAGGTTTCGCCGCCGGCCTGCCGTTCCTTCTTGTCTTTGACACGTTATCGGCCTGGCTGCGCCAGGCTGGGTTGTCGCTCGACGTCATTGCCTTTTTCAGTCTGGCGACGCTCGCCTACGCTTTCAAATTCCTTTGGGCTCCGGTCGTCGACCGCACGGCGATCCCGGGGCTCACCGGCCGGCTCGGCCACCGGCGCTCCTGGATGCTTGTCGTTCAAGCGCTAATCATTTGTGGTCTTGCGCTGATTTCCTTCACTGATCCGCTCAAGAGCCTCGGTCTAATGGCCACGTTTGCCGTACTGACGGGTTTTGCCTCCGCCACCCAGGACATTGTCATCGATGCTTGGCGGATTGAGGTCGCGCCGGAAAGTGAGCAGGGAGCTATGCTGGCGGCTTATCAATGGGGATACCGGATTGCCTATATCACGGCTGGCGCAGCACCTTTGTTCCTCGCCGATGCCTACAACTGGTCGGTGTCTTACCGGACGATGGCATCCCTGATGGCGATTGGCATCGTGGCGGTGTTGCTGGCGCCGCGCGAGCGGACCCATGCCGTCCGCCCAGTGCCGCGTACCCCCGGGCCGCCCCGGCCGGTCGCCGACCGGCTCGAATGGCTGCTGCGATTGACCGTACTGGCTGCCGGCGCGCTGGTGCTCGGCACGGGTTTGTCGGCCAAGGCAGCGGTGCTCGCGGCGCTGATGCCGCCCGACATGGCCGACGCCTTCAAGACCGCTTGGGCGGCGCGGCCATTGGGGTTGTTCCTGCAGTTGGTAGCGATCATCCTGGGTTTTGGCGTGATTACGCTGTCGGCCTGGCCGCTACCGGGAAAATCCACTCAGCCTGGCCTGTTTCTCTCGCACGCTTTCGGTGAACCGATTGCCGACTTCTTCGCGCGCTTTGGCAAAGCCGCCGGCCTGATCATCACGGTGATTTGTTTCTACCGCATATCCGAATTTCTCTTGAACATCATGAACCCTTTCTACCTCGATCTTGGATTCACGCTGACCCAGGTTGCCGAAGTGCGGAAAATCTACGGCACGATCATGTCCATGTTAGGGATTTTCGTTGGCGGCTACGCCATCGCGCGCTGGGGTTTGATGAGGCCGCTGCTGGTCGGAGCCATCGCCGCCCCATTGAGCAACCTCGGTTATGCCTGGCTTGCGACCTTGGGGCCGAGCGTGCCGGGCCTCATGATGGCGCTTGGCTTCAATAATATTGCCCAGAGTTTCGCTGGAACCTGTCTGCTGGCCTATATGTCAAGCCTGACAAGTATCGGCTTCACGGCAAGCCAATACGCTCTGTTCTCCTCGCTCTACGCTTTGCCTGACAAGTTCATCATGACCCAGTCAGGCCGGATCATTGAGACGGCGTCGCGCTCGGCTGAGGACGGCGGAATTTTTGCGCCGCTAAAAACGCTGTTCGCATCGCTGCCCGACGTCAGCTTCGCGGTCAGTGCGGCCAAGGCCGGCGTCGCGCCGGCGGCCCTCGGCGCCGGCTACTTCGCCTATTTCATTTATACATTTCTGTTCGGCATCATCGTCGTGCCGGCCGTCGTTGTCGTCGTCCGCCGCGCCAAAAGTTAACCGCCCGCGCGCCCCCCACCCTTGCTGGCGGCGATCGGCAAGAACACCGTAAATGTCGCGCCTTTGCCCACGTCGCTGTCGATTACCAGCGCGCCGCGGTGGCGGTTAGTGATGTGCTTGACGATCGCTAGGCCGAGGCCGGTTCCGCCCAGCAGCCGCGAACGCGCGGTATCGACGCGGTAAAAACGTTCGGTCAGGCGCGGGATGTGCTCGCGCGCAATGCCTTCGCCGAAATCCCGGACGGATATTTTGAGGCATGGCCCCGTGCCGGGCATGGCCGGCGGGCGCGACTCCGCGATGTCGGCGGAGAGCTCCACCCGGCCCTGATCGCCGCCATATTTCACCGCGTTGCTGACCAGATTGAGAAACACCTGACCCAGTTCACCGGCATCACCCTGAGCCGGCGGCAAGCCGGGCGCGGTGGTGACCGCGAGCGTCGTGCGCTGCTGCTTGATTTGACGGTCGAGCAGTTCCGCGGTTGACTGCAGCAATCCACCGAGTTCGACGGCGTCCGTGGGCCGGGTATGTTCGCGGAGTTCAATCCGCGACAACGACAAGAGATCGTCGATCAGCCGCGTCATGCGGTTGGCTTGTTTCAACATGATGTCGAGGAATTCTTCGCGCGCCTTGGGGTCGTCCTTGGCGGCGCCGCGCAGGGTATCGATGAAACCCAAGATGCTTGCGAGCGGGGTGCGCAGCTCATGGCTGGCGTTGGCGACAAAATCGGCGCGCATGCGGTCCGTCTTCAGACGCTCGGTCTGATCGTGGAGGGCGACGATCAGCACCGTGCCGTCGCGCGCCGTGGCGCTCAAGGGCACGATCAGGGCGCCGAAGCTATGCTCCACCGGTCCCGGAAGCGTGAATTGAGCTTCCGTCTTGCGGTTCTGGGCCAAAGCTGTATCGGCTGCCTCCAGTACCTTGGGATCGCGAATGACGCCGGCCAGATCGCGGCCGGTCAAGCCGGCGGCGGCGGGCTCAAGATCGAAAAGCCCGCGGGCGGCCGCATTGGCACTCACCACCCGGCGCTTTCGATCCAAAAGGAAGAACGGATCGGGCAGGCTATCGAGGATATCCTGGCGCGATTTGGCCAGCGCATCGGCCTCCTCGCGGCGGTCGGCCCAAAGTTTGCGCAAGGCCGTAATGCCGCTCAGGAGTCGCTGCGCCGTGGCCGAGGAGCGCAGGAGCGGGGCAGGCGCGTCGGGATTGGACAGCAGCTGCTCAGCATAGCGGATAACGCGGTCGAAGTCGGCGAGCCGCGTCAGCACGAGCGCGGCCATCAGCACAAATACCACCAAACAGGACACAAGCGCCGCGACCCAGCTTAAGCGCTCTACGAACGCCAAACCGAGAAGCACCGCCCAACCCGGAAGGCACGGCCCTACGGCCCAAGCCGCCAGCCGGTGTAGGTCAGTGGGCGAGGGTTGATTCATTGATCTGATCTAGAGCAGCGTGGGTGTGCTGGCATGGGCCGCCATAAGCGCCATTTGCACCAGGTCGGAAACCGTCGCATCCATGTTGACGACCTGCACCGGCTTCGCAAGACCGATCAACATCGGGCCAATCGACGTCGCCGCGCCGAACCGTTGCATCAGACGGGTGGAGATGTTGGCCGTATGTAAGCCCGGCATCACCAGGACATTGGCCGGACCTGAAAGCCTGCAGAACGGATAACTCCGGCTGCGGTCCATGGCCAGGGCTACGTCGACGTCCATCTCGCCGTCGAACTCAAACGTGACCGCGCCCTGGCGCGCGGACACATCGAGCAAGCGTTTGGCATCGCGCATGATGTCGGCCACCTCGCCCGGTGGATTGCCGAAATTGGAGTAGGACAACAGCGCCACTTTCGGCTCATGGCCCAGGCGCCGCGCGGTGCTGGCGCTGGCGATGGCGATATGGGCGACATCGTCCGCGCTGGGTCGTTCGTGAACCGCGGTGTCGGCGATGAACAAGGTCCGTCCGCGGACGATTATCATAGTCAGGCCGAAGATCACTTCGCGGGGTTGACTGTCGATCACGCGCCGGACGTCGTTCAGGGCCGAACGATAATTGCGTGTTAGCCCGGTCACCATGGTATCGACTTGGCTGAGGGCAAGCATACAAGCCGCGAAAATATTGCGGTCCTGGCTAACCATGCGCTCGCAATCGCGCTTCAAATGGCCCTGTCGCTGCAGCCGCGTGTACAGGAAATCGCAATAGGCCGCGAGATCCTCGGATTCGCGGGCATTGGCAATCGTGATGCCCTCCATATCATCGGGCTTAATACCAAGCTCGCTCAGTTTTTGTTCCATCCTGCGACGCCGCGCCACCAGCACAGCCTTGCCGTAGCCGGCGCTTCTGTAGGCGATGGCCGCGCGGATCGAGCGCTCTTCTTCGCCTTCGGCAAACACGACGGTGCGCGGCGATCTTTGTACTTCGGTGGCGATGGACTGCAAGGTGGCGACCGTCGGATCCCGTCGCGCGGCAAGCTGGCGGCGGTAGGCTTCCATATCGGCGATTGGCTTGCGGGCGACGCCGGATTTCATCGCGGCTTCGGCCACGGCCGGCGGCACGGTCGAAATCAGGCGCGGATCGAAGGGCACGGGAATAATATACTTGCGGCCGTAGCGGAGATGGCGTCCGGCGTAGGCGGCAGCTACTTCATCGGGCACATTTTCACGCGCAAGATTTGCCAGCGCGCGGGCCGCGGCCAATTTCATTTCTTCGTTAATCGTGCGTGCGCGCACGTCCAGCGCGCCCCGAAAAATAAATGGGAACCCCAACACGTTATTGACTTGATTCGGATAGTCCGACCGTCCCGTGGCCATTATGACGTCGTCGCGCACTTCGGCGACTTCTTCGGGCGTGATCTCGGGGTCGGGATTGGCCATGGCGAAAATGATCGGGTTCTTGGCCATGCGCTGGATCATTTCCGATGTCACAGCGCCCTTTACCGAAAGGCCTATGAAAGCGTCGGCGCCGTCGAGCGCCTCGGCAAGCGTGCGCATTTTGGTTGGCACGGCATGCGCGGACTTCCATTGATTCATGCCGTCGGCGCGGCCCTGATAAATCACGCCTTTTGAATCGACCATGACGGCGTTCTCAGATCGCACGCCGAGCGCCTTAGCCAACTCAAGACACGAGATGGCGGCAGCGCCGGCGCCGCTCAGCACCAGTTTAAGGTCGGACATCTTGCGGCCGGTAAGATCGCAGGCATTGATCAGTCCGGCGGCGCAGATGATGGCGGTCCCGTGCTGGTCGTCATGAAACACCGGGATGTCCATGATCTCGCGCAGGCGGCTCTCGATGACAAAGCACTCGGGCGCCTTGATGTCTTCAAGGTTGATGCCGCCAAAGCTGGGGCCTAAGAATCTCACGGAATTTATGAACTCGTCGATATCGCGGGTATCAACTTCAAGGTCGATGGCGTCGACATCGGCGAAGCGCTTAAACAGCACGGCCTTGCCTTCCATCACCGGCTTCGATGCCAGCGCGCCGAGGTCGCCTAAGCCCAGAACTGCGGTGCCGTTGGAGATCACTGCCACCAGATTGCCCTTGGCGGTGTAGTCGTAGGCCGTCGTTGGATCGCGGGCGATCTCTAGGCATGGGGCGGCGACGCCCGGCGAATAAGCCAGCGACAGATCGTGCTGGGTGATCAGCGGTTTGGTGGGCGTGATCTCGATCTTGCCGGGGCGGCCGTTGGCGTGAAATGCCAGGGCCTCCTGGTCAAAATTCCGGCGCGCCGCGGGCCGGATGATTTTCTTGCCCGCCGCCTTCCTGGACCCGGTTTTATGAGGCTCCGCCTTGGCGCCCACGACCTTATCCATTTTCCTCACATATAGCGGTGCTCGGTCAGACTCCTAACGGGCGACCGAACTGAAATAGATTATACCAGCCCGGCCGAGCACGAGCGCTGTCGGCGGTATACGCTCGACGGCCGAGGCCCCGCAGCATCGCGCGATCCGTCTGGACTTTATGACCTTCCTCAATATTTTTCAATGAGATAGACCGGTTATTGGCGAATCCCTCCTGCCATCATGCCCGGTGGTATAGTCTCGCCCCGCCTGCAAAAATGACCGGAAGAAAACGACGTGCCGGACGAAATCACCGAAAATCGGTTAGCGGCGGCGCCGGCGCCCGAATCGCCCAGGTTTGAGGCCGTTCCGCTCGGGACCGCAGATGACCCAACGCCCATGATGGCGCAATATTTGGCCGTTAAGGCGGGCTATCCCGACGCGCTTTTGTTCTATCGCATGGGCGATTTCTACGAGTTGTTCTTCGCGGACGCGGTCAAAGCATCGCAAGCCTTGGATATCGCTCTCACTAAACGCGGCAAGCATCTGGGCGACGACATCCCGATGTGCGGCGTGCCTGTCCATTCCCACGAAAACTATTTGTCCCGACTCATCCGCTCTGGCTTCAAGGTCGCGGTCTGCGAACAGATGGAAGATCCGGCCGAGGCCAAGAAGCGGGGCTCCAAATCCGTCGTCAAACGCGACGTCGTCCGGCTTATCACACCGGGGACGTTGACCGAGGACGCCCTGCTTGACGCCCGCGCCCACAACTACCTCGCAGCCTTGGCGCAGGTAAGGAGCGACGCCGTCAACGAATTCGGTCTGGCGTGGCTCGATGTTTCGACCGGTGATTTCCACGTTCAGCCCGTGGACAAGGTTGGGCTGGCATCGGCCCTTGCGCGCCTAAATCCCGGTGAATTGCTTTTGCCCGAGCGCGTGTTTGTCGATCCGGACATGGCGGACATATTGGCGACGTGGAAAGCGGTGCTCAGCCCACTCCCGAGCCCGCGTTTTGATTCCGACAATGCTCGAAAGCGCCTGGAAAAACTTTACGGCGTCGGTACGCTGGATGCATTCGGAATTTTCTCGCGCGCTGAGACCGGCGCTGCCGGCGCTCTCGTCGACTACGTCGAGCTGACGCAAAAAGGTAAATTGCCGCGACTCTCGCCGCCGCAGCGTTTGGCTCAGGGCGCGGTCATGGAGATCGACGCCGCGACCAGGCGCAATCTGGAACTGACTCAAACCCTCGGCGGCGAAAATCCGGGCTGCCTCCTCAACGCCGTGGACCGCACGGTGACCGGCGCTGGGGCGCGATTGCTGGCGACCCGATTGGCGGCGCCGCTTACCGATCCTGCTGCTATCAACCGGCGCTTCGATGCCGTGGCGTTTTTCGTGAATGCAACCCATGCCCGTGCTCGGGTGCGCGAGGCATTGTCGGCCTGCCCGGATGTCGAACGCGCGCTCTCGCGCATCACGCTCGGCCGCGGTGGTCCACGTGACATCGCGGTTGTGCGCGATGGCCTCGCACAAGGACCGATCTTGCGTGCAGGCGTTGTTGAACTCGCCAAGGGACTCCTGCCGCCGCCGCCCGAAGTCACCGCGGCCCTCACCGCGCTGGGGCATCACACCGCGATAGTTGAGCGGCTCTTGCGCGCTCTCGGCCCCGATCTCCCACACCTTGCGCGCGACGGCGGCTTTATTGCCGCGGCTTACAACCCGCCACTTGATCAATTACGCCTCTTGCGCGACGAGAGTCGAAAGCTGATCGCCGGACTTCAAGCCAAGTATGTCGAAGCTAGCGGCATTTCTGCCCTCAAGATCCGCCATAATAACGTGCTTGGTTATTACATCGAAACGCCGGCCAAGCCCGGCGAGCGATTGATGGAGGAGTCTCGAGGCAGCGCAGCCGCGAGCATCTTCATCCATCGCCAAAGTATGGCTAACGCCATGCGATTCACGACCGTCGAACTTTCGGAACTGGAAGATCGCATCCGCTCGGCCGCCGACAAGGCGCGGGCGCTCGAAATCGATCTGTTCAATGACCTTATCGCCGAGGTCGTAGCGCGCGCGGGCGAGGTGGCCGCCGCCGCCGCCGCCATGGCGTTACTCGATGTGACGGCGGCGCTGGCTCAGCTCGCGGTCGACGGAGAATACGTCCGCCCGCAAATCGATCTAAGCGCGGCCTTCGAGATTACCGCCGGCCGCCATCCGGTCGTCGAGGGCATGCTTAAGGCGCAAGGCCATGCCTTTGTCGCCAATGATTGCAATTTAAACGGCGAGCAGCCATCCGGGCCGTCGGCGGCAATGCGCGCCGGGAGCGGACAACCTGGGCGCCTGTGGCTGATCACAGGCCCAAACATGGCGGGCAAAAGCACCTTTCTCCGCCAGAATGCGTTGATCGCCTTAATGGCGCAATCGGGTTCGTTCGTTCCGGCTGGGGCTGCGCATATCGGTGTAATCGACCGGCTGTTCAGCCGCGTCGGCGCGGCCGACGATCTCGCGCGTGGACGTTCAACCTTCATGGTCGAAATGGTCGAGACCGCCGCCATCCTCAACCAGGCGACAGCGCGCTCGTTCGTGATCCTCGACGAAATCGGGCGCGGCACAGCGACCTTCGACGGCCTTTCCATCGCGTGGGCAAGTCTTGAATATCTGCACGACGTCAATCGTTGCCGGGCCCTGTTCGCTACTCACTATCATGAACTTACCGGCCTGACCGCCAGGCTCGCCCAGCTCAAGCCGCATACCATGCGGGTAAAGGAATGGCAGGGCGATGTCGTGTTCCTGCACGAGCTCGCCCCCGGTGCCGCCGACCGGTCCTATGGAATCCACGTCGGGCGTCTCGCGGGCCTTCCCGCCGCCGTTGTCGCCAGGGCCGAACAGGTGCTCAGCATCCTCGAAAAGGGCGACCAAGGTAGCGCCGCGACCAAGCTCGCCGACGACCTGCCGCTGTTTGCGGCCCAAAACCGGCCATTGTCCGGGGGAGCCGCCAAGGGCCCGTCCGTGGTGGAAAGCGCTTTGGCCGAGGTGGCGCCCGACGCACTCAGTCCACGCGAGGCCCTCGAAACCCTCTACCGGCTCAAGGCGTTGCTTGCGGACCGGCGCTGAACCGCAAGCAACGTGGAACCCTCGGGATCAGCCCCGGAATTATCTGTTATAATGGCGCTTCACGCGCGAGGACCTCAACTAACCCTCGGAGGAGCCGCATGGTGTTTGAAATCGACCCAGACAAACCGAATGTTCCGGCCCTGGCACGCATCCTTTCGGGCATGGGCGTGCTCTGTCTGTTCGGCAGCGCCGTCTTCATCATGCTGGCCTTTGCTTCATATGATTGGATCAACAAAAGCTATGCCATGGCAGGATCGGTCGGGGCCTTCTTGATCGCCCTGGTTTTCGCTGGCCAGGCCAAAATCCTCGATTTGCTCACGGTTGTCAGCGCACGCGTGAAGTCGCGTTTCGCCATCGAGAACTTGGTGAAGGCGGCATCGGCGACCCTTGGGGGGCCGGCATCCGAGAAAAGACCCCCGCCCATCACCCAGCCCATCAAAGAACGTGTGATCCAGGTTTCCGACCAACAAGCCAGAGAACAGGGTTTCAAGTTGCGTTGAAAATGCCTGAGGACGATGGTGCGCCGTGAACGCAATCTACCAACCGCGACAGATTATCGACCGCCGTCGCCTCGGCGCGGCGTTGGACGCCTTCGCGACCGAAGGCAAAAGCGAAGCCGAAAAGCGTGTCCACCTTCTAGCCGGGATTCGGGCCGGCTACAAGACGGGCTCCAAGGTCATTCGCGAGCGATTCGAACAAGGCAAGGCCAGCGGCAAGGACACCGTCGCCGCCCATAGCTACCTCATGGATCAAGTGATCCGCATCGTGTTCGACGCCGCCACCGCGCACTTTGTCCGCCGCGGCGTGCCGACCACAGGTGAGCGCATTAGCGTCGTCGCGATCGGCGGGTACGGGCGCGGAGAACTCGCGCCGCTTTCGGATGTCGATCTTCTGTTTCTTCTGCCCTACAAGCCCACACCTTTCTCCGAACAGCTCGTGGAGTTCATCCTCTATTTGTTGTGGGATTCAGGCATAAAAGTCGGCCATGCCGTCCGTTCGGTGAACGAAAACATCACGCACGCCAAAGCCGATATGACCATCCGCACGACGCTTCTCGACGCGCGCTGGGTGTGGGGCGACCAGGAACTGGCAGCGGAACTGGTTTCGCGGTTCAAGAAGGAAGTCAAACGCGGCACAGCCAATCAGTTCGTCAAGGCGAAGCTTGCCGAGCGCGACGAGCGTCACGCCAAGCTTGGCGATTCGCGTTACCGCTTAGAGCCCAACGTCAAGGAGGACAAGGGCGCTCTACGCGACCTCCACACGCTTTACTGGATTGCCAAGTATCTCTACGGCGTCTCCGACGTCCGCAAACTCGCCGACCAAGGCATCCTCGACGACGAAGCTTCGGCACGATTCATCAAGGCTCAAGAATTCCTGTCGCGCGTGCGTTGCCACATCCACTACATCACCGGCCGCACCGACAATCGCCTGATATTCGACCTGCAGCGCGAGATTGCGCCGCGTCTCGGTTATGTCGACCGCGCCGGAGCTACGGCGGTCGAACGCTTCATGAAACACTATTTCCTGGTTGCCCGCGATGTCGGCGATCTCACACGAATCTTCTGTACGCTGCTGGAGGAAAGCGGGCGCCAAAAGAAGTCGTTCTTTCGCCTGCCGGCGGCCCTGCGTCGGCGCATGGTTGAAGGCTTCACCGTGGAACGCGGGCGCATCGGCGTCACCGATGGCGGCGTCTTTATCAAGGACCCGGTTAAACTGCTGGGGATATTCCTGACCGCGCTGGAACATGGTCTGGATTTCCAGCCGGCGGCACTGCGCACCATCTCGCACCATGCTAGGCGAATCGCCGGCCTCAGGCGCGATCCCGAGGCCAATCGGATCTTCATGGATATTCTGACCTCGACCAAAGGGCCCGAGGCAACACTCCGGCTAATGAGCGAATGCGGCGTATTCGGCCGCTTCATCCCCGACTTCGGCCGAGTTGTGGCGCAGATGCAGTACGACATGTATCACGTCTATACGACCGATGAGCACACCATCCGCGCCATCGGCATTTTGCATCGCATCGAACAGGGCAAGCTCAAGGAAGAGCTGCCCGTTGCCACCGATGTCGTGAAAAACGTGCAGTCGCGCCGGGCGCTCTATGCTTCGGTTCTGCTGCACGATATCGCCAAGGGCCGCGGCGGCGACCACTCCGATCTCGGGGCCGACATCGCACTTGAGCTCTGCCCGCGTCTCGGCCTTACGGCCGAAGAGACCGAAACCGTCAGCTGGCTTGTGCGCAAGCACCTGCTAATGAGCAACACCGCCTTCAAGCGCGATCTGGATGATCCGCAGACCATGACCAAGTTTTGCGAGATTGTACAATCGCCCGAGCGACTCAAGCTCCTTTTGGTCCTCACCTGCGCCGATATTCGCGCCGTGGGTCCCGCCGTTTGGAATAACTGGAAGGCGACCTTGCTACGCGAACTCTATCAGCGCGCCGACCATTTCATTCGAGGTGGCCAAGCGGTCGCCGGCATCGATGCACGCGTCAATGCCGCCAAGGCCGCGCTAGCCGAACGCCTCGTCGACTGGCCAGTGAAGATGCGTGAATTCATTCTCGGTTTGGCATCACCGGCCTTTTGGCTGGCGAACGACACCGACACCCATGAGCGCCTTGTCCAATTTATGCGAGCCGCTGAGGAAGTGGACGACGACATCGCCGTGGATTTCATGGTCGACAGCGACCGGGACGTCACTCACATGGTGATCTACACCCCCGACCATCCGGGATTGTTTGCCAATATCGCGGGAGCGCTTGCCCTTGCCGGAGCCTCGGTCGTGGACGCGAATATTCTGACACTCTCCAACAGCAAGGCATTGGATAGCTTCTCGCTCCAGGATTCCGAAGGTCATGCCATCACCGACCACCGTTTCGCCCGGATCAAGGCGCGCATCGTCTCTGCCTTAGACGGTCGCCTCAAGCTGACCCAGGAGTTGAGCAAGGCCGAATCGCGGGCTCCCAGCCGCGCCAGCGCGCTGGAAGTCCCGCCCCGGGTGATCATCGACAACACCGCATCCAACATGTGCAGCGTCATCGAGGTCAATGGCCATGATCGTTCCGGATTCCTCTCGGACGTCACCAAGGCCATTACCTACCTTGGACTGCAGATATTTTCCGCCCATATCTCCACCTATGGCGAACGCGTGGTGGACGTGTTTTACGTCAAGGATGTGTTCGGCATGAAGATCGAGAACGACTCCAAGATTCGTCAGATTCGCGAGGCCCTCGGCAAGGCCATCGGGGTTGCGGCCGACGCCGTATCCGTGACGCGCGCCGAGCGGCGGGTCAAGCCCCGCGCTAACGCCGCGGCGGAGTAGCTCGGCACCATCTTTGTGCCGCAAAGCCGAGGCATAGTTTTTCCCCTCGTCAACCGGGGATTCCCAGCGCGTCGCGAATAGTGTAAACCCGATCCATGCCTCACGAGGAACTTCCTGCCCCGGCGCTGGTGCGCGCGGTAGCGACCGTTGGCGGCTATACGTTGCTGAGCCGCGTGACTGGCTTTGCGCGAGACGTCTTGCAGGCAACACTTATTGGCGCGGGCGCGGTCTCCGACGCCTTCGTCATTGCCTTTACTCTACCGAATCTTTTCCGGAGTCTGTTTGCCGAAGGCGCGGTTTCAGCGGCCTTCGTGCCGATTTTTGCGCAGACCCTGGAGCGGGAGGGACAGTCCAAGGCCAAGCAGTTCGCCGATGATGCGTTCGCCGTTCTTGGCGCCGTGATTCTCGGCCTCAGCATTCTCATGATTGTTGCCATGCCACTCGTGATCTTCGTCATGAATCCGGGGTTTGCCAAGATGCCGGGCCAGATCGAGCGCACGACCGAGCTCGCGCGTATCGCATTTCCCTATTTGCTATTCGTCTCGCTGACCTCGTTGCAGTCGGGCATGCTCAATGCGTTCAACCGTTATGCCGTCGCGGCGGCAGCGCCGGTTCTGTTGAATCTGACGCTGATTGCCGCTCTGCTCGTGGGCGTCGGAGCCGCTGCTGACGAAGGCGGCCGAGCCGTCGTTCTGGCCTGGGGCGTTTTTCTGGCCGGCATCGTTCAGTTCATCTGGCTGGCAGCCGATTGCCGGCGCATCGGCATGCGCTTCAAGCTGGTGACGCCCAAGTTGACGCCCGATGTGAAACGCTTGATGAAACGCATGCTGCCCGTCGCTTTGGGCGCCGGCGTCTATCAGCTCAATGTGGTTATCAACCGGAGTATCGCGACGCTGGTCGGAGCCGGTGCGGTATCTTGGATCTATTACGCCGATCGCGTCAATTTGCTGCCGGTGGGCGTGATCGGTGTGGCCGTCGGCGTCGCGCTCCTGCCGCTCCTCACGCGCCAGATCCAGGCTGGGGACAACGACGCGGCGCTCAACAGCCAAAACCGCGCCATCGAAATCAGTCTAGTCCTGACAATTCCTGCGGCGGTGGGGATTGCCATGCTGGCCGAACCCATCGCTTCTACTTTGTTCGAGCGCGGGGCTTTCTCGCCTTCGGACCGGGAGAATGTAGCGGCGGCGCTCTTTGCATTCTCGCTGGGTCTTCCAGCCTACGTCCTCAACAAAGTACTCACACCTGGGTTCTTCGGTCGTCACGATACCAAGACCCCCGTCAAGGCCTCGGCCTTTGCGCTTGTCACGAATATTGCCTTTAACCTCGTGCTGATGGATAGGTTTGGCCATGTGGGCATCGCCTTGGGCACGGCGCTGTCGTCGTGGATCAACGTTGGCATTCTCGCGTTCATCCTTCGCCGCCGTGGCCATCTCAAGGCCGATGACCGGCTCAAGCACCGCCTGTCACGCATCATCCTCGCCGCGATCTTGATGATCGGTGTGCTCTGGGCGGGATCGGCCGCCGTTACAGCGTTTCTAGGGCCGATTTTTGGTTCATCGGGCGTGGCCTCGGGCCGTGAGGCCGCCCGGGTTCTTACGCTTTCGGCGCTAATCGGCGCCGGCGCGCTCACGTTCGCGATTGGAGCCCTGGCGCTGGGCGCGGCTAAGCGCAGCGATCTCGACGCGTTCCGGCGCAAGAAGCCGGCCGCCAATCCGTCCGATCGGCCACCCGCTTGACCCGATTCTAAGGCCGGGCTACCACCGTCCACGTCGGTCCTCATTGACCGGATACGGGCGGCTCCACACGTCCGTTCAACACACCAGGGGTTAATTCCCATGACCAGCGGGTCCACACCGCCCACCGGATTGAGCGGTCGCATCTTGTCGGGCATCAAGCCCACCGGCGACCTGCACCTTGGCAATTACCTTGGCGCTCTGCGCAATTGGGTCGCAATGCAAAAAGGCTATGAATGCCTGTTCTGCGTGGTCGATCTACATGCCATCACCGTCTGGCAGGAACCGAAGGAACTGCTGCGCGCCACCCGCGAAGTGGCGGCAGGCATGATTGCTTCAGGCGTTGACCCTGCGTCGAGCACGCTGTTTGTGCAAAGCCACGTACCGGCCCACGCGCAGCTGGCATGGGTGTTCAATTGCGTCGCGCGCCTGGGCTGGCTCAACCGCATGACCCAGTTCAAGGATAAGGCTGGCAAGAACCGCGAGGCGGCCTCGGCGGGGCTATACGTCTATCCGAACCTCATGGCCGCCGACATTCTGGTCTACAAGGCAACCCACGTGCCGGTGGGCGAGGACCAGAAGCAGCATGTGGAACTGACCCGCGACATCGCCCAGAAATTCAACGCCGACTTTGGCGTGAACGTGTTTCCGCTGCCTGAGCCGGTCATCCAGGGCGCGGGCATGCGCGTCATGTCGTTGCGCGACGGTTCGCGGAAAATGTCCAAGTCAGAGCCCTCGGAATTCGCCTGCATTTATCTTACCGACACCGCTGAGGGCATTGCCCAAAAGATCAAGCGCGCGACCACCGATCCCAATCCCCTGCCCGATTCCCTCGCGGGCCTTGAGGGACGGGCCGAAGCCGCCAACCTCCTCAATATCTATGCCGCCCTCACCGACCGCACATTGGAACAGGCCGTGGCCGAACATGCCGGCAGCCAGTTCAGCCAGTTCAAGGTTCGGTTGACGGAGACGGCTGTGGCCGTTCTCAGACCCATCAATGCCGAGATGAAGCGCCTCATGGACGACCCAGTCGAGATCGACCAAGTCTTGAAGTGCGGCGCCGACAAGGCCAATGCCCTGGCCGCGCCGGTCCTCGCCGAGGTCTACAAGGCCGTTGGCTTCCTACCGCAGTCCCAGTAAGATATTGATATTGTTTATTTTTTTCGCACCTTGGTGCAACATAAGGTGCAGCATGGATGCGGCGACGTTTTGGTGTGCGCCGCAGCATGAATCGACTTGCAGCGGCAACAGCCGTGAGGATAATCGACGCCATCCGGCCAGGGGGAATCGACCGCAGTGGAACTCAATCAGATTCGCTACTTTCTGACGCTGTGCCGGGAGTTAAACTTCACCCGGGCGGCGGAGATTTGCCACGTTTCCCAACCGGCTCTGACCAAAGCCGTCAAAAACCTCGAGGAAGAACTCGGCGGTGAACTCTTCCGGCGTGAGCGCGGCAACAGCCATCTCACGGACCTCGGGCGACTGGTGCAGCCCCACTTGGAGCAGGTCTTGCCCGCCACCGAAATGGCCCGGGCGAAGCCGGCAGTTTTCGCAAGAGCAAGAAAGCACCCCTCAAGATGGCTGTCATGTGCACGATCAGCCCGCATGTGATGGTCGATTTTCTGCGGGCCGTGCGCGAGCGCGTCCCCGCCGTCGAATTGTCGATCACCGAGTTGCCGGGCAATGCCCTTATCGACACCATGATCAAAGGCGATGTGGATGTCGCCTTAGCCGGCATGCCCAAGTTGCCCGAGAGATTCGATGCCGTTCCTCTATATGCCGAGCGCTATGGCGTGGCCTTTACCAAGGGGCATCGCTTTGAGAAAATTAATGCCGTCCCCATGCGTGAGCTTGCCAACGAGAATTATGTCCAGCGAACCCTTGGCGAATTCGACGATCATTAGGACGCCCTGAAACCAGGTTGGGACTTGGACGTGAACGTACGCTTCCGTAGCGAGCGCGAGGACTGGGTCCAAGCTATGCTCGCAGCCGGCATGGGCTGCGCCGTAATGCCTGAGTTCCTGCCGCGTTATGCCGGTGTGGTCTTGCGGTTGTTGATCGAGCCTGAGGTGGACCGGACAATTTCGTTGGTCACCGTTGCCGGGCGGCGCTATTCACCGGCCATCAAAGCCCTGATTCAACTCGCTAAATCCTATCATTGGGGGTTGGCGTAGGACGAGTGAGCGCGGTCTGGCCTTCCGGTTCGCATCCGAAGATGCCGCGGCGGCATCACTCAAATCCCCCTCCATAACCCGAGGTTATGGAAACAGTAACCGAACGGTATTGGGAAGACCTCAATGTCTCCCGCTAAACTCCGCAGGTAGATTGAACGTGGTTCATACCGGACACGAAATTGGGAGAACACATCCCATGAAGACCCTCACCCGCACCAGCCTTGCCGCCCTCGTTGTCGGCGCCGCCACTCTGACCATGAGCGTGACGGCGTCCCAAGCGGCCGAGAAGGCCACCGGTAAGCCCGATCGCGAGTATTGCTACGGCATCGCCAAGGCCGGTGAAAATAGCTGCGCCGCCACCAATGGCAGCCACTCTTGCGCCGGCCAGGCGAAAGCCAACTTCAGCGGCTAGGAATTCAAGGAAGTCGTCAAGGGCACTTGCGAACAAATGATGGGCAACACCAAGCCCTTCGACGGCGCGAACCCCAAGATGAAGAGCTAAACCCCCGATCGCGGGATTAACTCGCCGCTTTCACCTCCCGGAAAAGCGGCCACTGCGCCGGAGCGAGCTGCGCAACAACGCGGACCCGCTCCGGTGCCCCTCCCGGTCCAAATCTCCACGGACCTGATCGGAAAGGCGATGCCATGATGCCCATTGAACGCCCGGCCGTCGTCATGCGGATCGCCGATCTCTACGATCGGATCACGGCGCTCCTCCAACGCTACGGCGCACCGGTCTTCGACCTAACCGTGCGCCTATGGATCGCGGGCGTGTTTTTCATGTCGGGGCGGGTCAAGATCGCCGATTGGGAATCAACCATCTATCTTTTTGAAGATGAATATAAAGTCCCCGTGCTTCCGCCGGAGCTGGCCGCCTATATCGGCGCATCGTTCGAGCTCACAATGCCGGTTCTGTTGGCGGTTGGCTTCGCATCGCGGCTTGCGGCCCTACCGCCCATCGGCATGGCTTGCGTGATTCAGTTTGTTCTAGGAGCATCAAATCCCGACTACGATCACGTCGAGCATTTCTATTGGCTGTTCTTGCTAGCGATGATTGTCGTCCGCGGTCCCGGCGTTCTCTCCGTCGATTACTTTATCCGCCAGCGTTTCTCTAAATAATCTGACAGGCGCGCTCGAACGGGAACCGCGGGCTGCGGGCGAATATCTTCGTGTCGTCGCCGTAGCCGATATTGCACAGGAAATTGACTTTGATTTGGCCGTCCGGCCAGAAGGCGGCGTTGAGCGCGGCCTGATCGAAACCGCTCATGGGCCCGCAATCAAGGCCCAAGGAACGCGCGGCGATCATGAGGTACGCCCCTTGCAGCGTCGCATTGCGGGAAGCGGATTCTTGGATCACCGCCTCGGGCTTGCCTGCAAACCATGCTCTAGCGTCCGCGTGGGGAAACAGCTCCGGCAGCTGATCGTAGAACTTCATGTCATAGCCGATGATAGCGGTCACCGGCGCCGCCATGGTTTTTTCGAGGTTGCCGGCGCTCAAAGCTGGTTTTAGCCTTTCTTTGCCGTCCCTCGAGATCACAAAGATAAACCGCGCCGGGCTGCAGTTGGCGCTGGTGGGGCCCATTTTGGCGAGATCGTAGACGCGACGCAGAAGCTCCTCCGCGACCATTTGCGGCCGCCAGCTGTTTTGAGTGCGGGCCGCCCGGAAAATCAAATCTAGCTCGGCGTTCGCTAGCGCTCCCCGCCCAGGCATGTCAATGTTCTCCGATGGTCAATTTACGGCCTCGACCTGCAACACTTCCGGTACGTAGTGTCTGAGCATGTTCTCGATGCCCATCTTCAAGGTCGCGGTGGAGCTCGGGCATCCCGCGCAGGAGCCGCGTAAGCTGAGATAGACCGTGCCGTTCTTGAATCCCCGATAAATGATATCGCCGCCGTCCTGAGCCACCGACGGACGCACGCGCGTGTCGATCAATTCCTTGATCTGGGAAATGATTTCACCGCCAACGCCGGCATCGTTGTAGTCTTCGTCCGCGTCTTCCGGGCCACTCGCGGCGCCATCGCCCTCGAGCATGGGCGCGCCGGACGTAAAGTGATCCATCACCGCACCCAGCACCATCGGCTTTAGCACTTGCCAGTTCTTGTCGGCGGTCTTGGTAACCGTGACGAAATCGCTGCCCAGAAATACGCCGGCCACGCCGTCGATCTCAAACAAAAGCCGTGCAAGCGGCGAGCGCTGGGCCGCAGCATGGCTGATGAAATCGGCGACCCCGCTTTCGAGAACGGCTTTGCCCGGCAGGAACTTGAGCGCCGCTGGATTGGGGGTTTCTTCGGTTTGGATGAACATGGTGGGGAACTCCTGATTTCACGGCCTTTAAATAGGACTAAAGCAGTCCTGGATCAAGACCGCCGCATCGAAATCATGTCAATGCGTCGATGCGCCCTAAATTCAGGTCGCCTGGCACGATCGTGACCGGAATATCGAGCTTTCCGGCGAGCTTTCCGGAAATCGCTGAGATAATCGGCCCAGGTCCCTCGCTTCCGGTGCCCGCACCGAGCACGAGCATGGAAATCGCCGGGTGATCCCTGATCACCTTCTGCAACTCCACCAGTGTGTCGCCCTGGCGAAGGTAGAGCTCGGGGAATTTCCCGATTTGGCGATGAACTTCCGCGGCTATCTGCTGCAGCAGTCTTTCGGCCTCGGTCTTAGCTTCATGGTCCATCAGTTCGCCGATCGTCGAGAAGTGATGGAATTCCGTCGGCGGCACGGCGTGGTAGAGGGCCACGGTCCCGCCACTGTTGACGACGCGGCGACAAGCAAAACGCAAGGCCGCGCGTAATTCAGCCGATTTGTCCACCACCACCAAGAACGTCCGGGCAGTGTCGCCGGCTTCTGATCGCGTGGGGCCTGTGATTTCGCCCGACATCTTAGACCCGCCGGAAGACAACGCCTGCGACCCAGCCCGCGCCGCCGGCGAGAAGCACCGCCATCAGGCCGTAGAAAAACGCGAACCTGCCCTGGGCAAAGTCGAAGATCTCGGCACCGATGCCGATCTTGGAAACATTGAGGGGCACAATTTCGGCGCTAATGATTTGGCCTTCGCGAAACAGATAAACCTCGACCATATAAGTTCCGGTCGGAACATTTGCCGGGAAATGCAGCGCCGTGCGGAACAACCGGTTGGACATGAACGCAATATCGCCCACGCCCTGATCGTATAAATTATCGGCGGTCCTAAGACGCAGGAGCGCCTTGCGAAAGGATGCCGCCTGATCCGGGGGGATGGCTTCCCCCACATTCGAAAGACGAATTGTATCCACGCCGATCTGCCGCCGCTCAAGCAGCATCTCGGGGGCAAATTCCTGTAAAGGCCGGTTAGAGGCGACGCGGTAATAGGACGGCACATCGCGGAACGTTACGGCCTCGGCATTGGCCCAGACCGGGCCGAAGCGGCTCTTGCGGCGAACGACTTCGTCCTTGGCCGGACCGCGCACGACCACGACAATGTCGCCGGGTCCGTCGGTCGCCCCGAACAGCAGCACGTCGGTGCCCGTGAAGCCGGTGGTGATCGCCACCAGGTGATTCGAGAGATCCGCGACCAGCGGCACGTCCTGGGCCTCGGCGTTCGCGGCGGCGAGGCTCATTACCGACCATAAGACCACAATTCCGCGCCTCATGACCCGTCTCCTCCGCCCAAGGAGAAGGCCTCCGACGGCGAAATCACGAGATCGAATGCCAGGCGGATGGCAACGGCCAGTACGAGAATCCCCAACATGACGCGCAGGTGTTCGCCTTTGACCCTTGACGAAAGCCGCGCGCCCACCTGCGCACCGATGACGCCAATGACCAGCAAGAGAAGCGCCAGCACGATATCGACGGACTGATTGACCGTGGCTTGCAGCAGGGCCGCGCCGGCGGTGACGAAAGTGATCTGGAGTAGCGACGTGCCGATGACGACCTGAGTCGGCATGCCCAGCAGATAGATCATGGCCGGAACCATGAGGAAGCCGCCGCCCACGCCCATCATCGCCACCAGCAAGCCCACAAGGAAACCAATGCTCAAGGGCAACAAGGCCGAGACGTATAGCCTGGAACGTCGGAAGCGCATTTTGAACGGCAGACCATGCATCCACATGTGTCGGCCCGGTCCCCGCGCCGCCAAGGCGACGGCGACCGGCCGCAGATTGAGCACACCAGGAAGGCTTTCGGCGAGCATGAAGCCGCCGACGACGCCCAGAAAAACCACGTAGCCCAGCGAGATCGTGAGGTCAATGTGGCCGGCGTATTTCAACACGTTGAACAACCAGACGCCAACGCCGGACCCGACAAACCCGCCCGCCGTTAGGACCGCGCCCATCGTAAAATCAACATTGCGGCGGCGCATGTGCGCGAGCACGCCGGACACGGACGAGGCCACGGTTTGCGCCGCTTGGGTGCCCACGGCCACGGCCGGCGGAACGCCGATAAAAATGAGAAGCGGGGTCATGAGAAAGCCGCCGCCAACGCCGAACAGGCCTGAAAGCAGCCCAATAGCTCCGCCAAGGCCAAGGACCAGGAAGATATTCACCGACATCTCGGCAATGGGCAGATAGATCTGCATGGCGCGCGCCGCAGCCTTTCGCGACAAGATGAAATGACCTAAAGGCTTTGTAGAAGTAGCTCCGGCGGCGTTCAAGGCCCAACTCGGAAAACCGCATAAAAGCCTGGAGTCGGCCTAATTGTTCCGACAGTACCAGTCGTAGGCCATGGCGATGCCCCGCTTGAGTTCGGTGGCCGGGCGCCAACCGAGCGCATTCAGTTTAGCGCTATCCAGGAGCTTTTTCGGCATGCCGTCGGGCTTGCTCGTGTCGTAAGTAAACGCGCCTCGAAAACCGACGACGTTTGAGACGATCTCCGCCAGCTCGCGAATCGTGACATCGCTGCCATAGCCGATGTTGATGTGCTCCTCCTGTGAATAGGATTTCATCAGGAATACGCAAGCGTCGGCCAAATCATCGACGAATAGGAACTCGCGGCGGGGCTGGCCGCTGCCCCACAGCGTAATGGTTTGGTCGCCTGCAACCTTGGCCCGGTGTGCCTTGACCATGAGGGCGGGCAAGACGTGGCTCGACTGCAAATCAAAATTGTCGCCGGGACCATAGAGATTGGTCGGCATGCCGCTGATGAAATCGCGACCGTACTGCCGGCGGTAGGCCTGGCACAACCTGATGCCGGAAATCTTCGCGATCGCGTACCACTGGTTGGTGGGCTCCAGCGGACCCGTCAGAAGGGTGTGCTCGGCCATGGGTTGCAGGGCGAGGCGTGGATAGATGCAGCTCGATCCCAGGAACATTAACTTCTCGACGCCCAGCTTGTGCGCGGTCGCGATGATATTGGTCTGGATAAACAGATTGTTGGTGAGGAAATCGACCGGGCGCGTATCGTTGGCGAGAATGCCGCCGACCACCGCTGCCGCCAGAAATATCGCTTGGGGTTTTGCCTCGCCCATCCAGGCCTCGACATCGGCCTGGCGCGTGAGATCGAGGACGCTATGGGGAACCGTGAGGATTTCGCAGCCTTCGGAGGCCAGGCGTCGGGTAATGGCGGCGCCCACCATGCCGCTATGGCCGGCGACCCAGATGCGCTTTCCGGTCAGTTGATAAGACGTCATGTGGTTAGTCGCTACGTCCGAAGCGCTGGGCCTCGGCTTTGACAGCGGCGAAATCCGCCGCGACCATCTCCTTGACCATGGCGTGGAACGACGTCTTGTGTTTCCAGCCAAGAACTTTGTGCGCCTTGCCGGGATCGCCCAGCAGCAGGTCAACTTCGGTCGGGCGGAAGTAGCGTGGATCGACTTCCAATATCACCTTGCCGCTTTTAGCGTCGATGCCTTTCTCGCCGGCGCCCTTGCCCTTCCACTTGATTTTGCGACCGACTTCGGCGAAAGCAACTTCCACGAACTCACGCACCGCATGAGTTTCGCCGGTGGCCAGCACAAAGTCGTCGGGTGTTTTCTGCTGGACGATTCTCCACATGCCTTCGACGTAATCGCGGGCGTGGCCCCAGTCGCGCTTGGCGTCAAGATTGCCAAGATAAAGTTTCTCCTGTAGCCCAAGTTCGATCGAAGCCACGGCACGGGTGATCTTGCGCGTGACGAAGGTCTCGCCACGCAACGGGCTCTCATGATTGAAGAGAATGCCGTTGGAGGCATGGTAGCCGTAAGCTTCGCGGTAATTCACCGTGATCCAGTAACCATAAAGCTTGGCGGCCGCATAAGGTGAACGCGGATAGAACGGAGTTTTCTCCGATTGGGGAATTTCCTGAACCCTGCCGTAAAGTTCCGAGGTCGATGCCTGGTAAAAGCGGGTCTTGTCCTTCAAATCCAGAATGCGGATGGCCTCGAGCAGCCGCAAAGCTCCCATGCCGTCGGAGTTGGCGGTGTATTCCGGCGTCTCGAAACTCACCTGCACGTGGCTTTGGGCGGCGAGGTTGTAAATTTCGTCGGGCTGAACTTCCTGTACCAGCCGGATCAGGTTTGTGGCATCGGTCATGTCCCCGTAATGCAGGAAAAACCGCACGCCGGTTTTATGGGTGTCCTGATAGAGGTGATCGATTCTCCCGGTATTGAAAGACGATGACCGCCGTTTTACCCCGTGGACGATATAGCCCTTCTTCAAAAGAAGTTCGGCGAGGTAAGCGCCGTCCTGGCCGGTGACGCCGGTGATGAGTGCGACCTTGGGCGCAGCTTTCTTGGTCATCGGCAACCTTATGTGCGCTGGGGAGTATTGTAAGGCTGAAAATATATAGCCCGAGGGTTATAAGTGGTCGGATTATGTCGTGGAAAGGCTTTACGCTCAATTGCGCTCGGCGCTCCGGCCCGTCCCCTTAAGCCGTTGACGTAGCAACGGTTTTCGTTGTTGTCGCGGAGACCTTGGGCTATTATCGGCGACCATCGGCCCGCCATCCGGGCGCGACGGACGATCGCGAGGCTTCTTGGCGTTCTTACTCACCGATTTATTGTCCGATGTAAACATGGTGCGCAGGCTTTTTCAGCCGCGCAATCTTCTGGTCTACGGCCATGACGTCGTCATGGCATTCGCCGCGTTTTTGGCGGCCTTCTTTCTGCGCCTCGGTCCTGATTTTCTCAATGATCGTCCCGTCGTTTTCCCGATGGCCGCGACCTTCGCCGCCGTGGCCGCGGCAGCCTACCTGTTCACCGGCCTCTATCGGCATGTCTGGGAATATGTCTCGGCCAAGGACGCGGTCAACATCGTACGAACGGCGACGGTTGTCGTGCTGGTTTTCCTGCCGGCCTGGTTTTTCGTCGCGCGCCTCGAATCGCTGCCGCGTTCATTGCCGTTCATCAGCTGGTTCGTACTTGTGATGTTTCTCGCGGGGCCGCGGCTGCTTTGCCGCATGCTCAAAGACCCCCACGCCCGCGGCATCGTGGTCGCAGCCGACGCAGTGCCGATCCTTTTGATCGGCGCGGGCCCGGAAGCCGAATACTTCATCCGCAAGCCCTCACACAGCTACCGCATCGTCGGCATGGTCACCGCCCGCGGTGACCGCGTTGGCCAGGTGATTCAGGGTGTCGAGGTCTTGGGCCGTAATGAAGATCTTGTGAAAATCGTCGCCGGCCTGGACGCCAAGGGTCTCAAACCTCACAAGCTCATTCTGGTCGGGCGAGACGTTGACGGCGCCGCCGTTCAGAAGCTTCTGGAACTGGCGGCGAAAGCGGGCTGTCCGCTCGAGCGTGTGCGCGTGGACGACGGCAATGACCTCAAACCCCAACCGATCGCGATTGAGGATCTTCTCGGCCGGCCGCAAAGCAACCTCGATCGCGCCGCCATGGCCGCCATGATTCGCCGGCAACGGATCCTGGTGACCGGCGCGGGCGGCTCCATCGGCGCCGAGCTGGTTCGCCAAATCTCCGCCACCGGTCCCGCCCATTTGACCTTGGTCGATAATGGCGAATTCAACCTCTATTCCATCGACCTGGACGTGCGGCAACGCCATGCCGCGCTGTCTTGCACCGCTATCCTGGCCGATGTGCGGGACGGCGGCTTGATGAAGGACATTATCGCTCGCGAGAGACCCGACATCGTGTTCCATGCGGCGGCCTTGAAGCACGTGCCGATGGTGGAATTAAATCCACTTGAAGGGCTTTTGACCAATGCCATCGGCGCGCGCAACGTCGCCGATGCCTGCGTCGCCGCCGGCGTGAAGACCGCGGTGATGATTTCCACCGACAAGGCGGTCAATCCCTCCAATGTCATGGGCGCCAGTAAGCGTGTGGCCGAGATCTACTGCCAGGCCATGGACTTGCGCGGTCTGGGTACGCGGTTCATCACCGTGCGCTTTGGCAATGTCTTGGGTTCGGCGGGATCGGTCGTACCCTTATTTCAACGACAACTCGCGGCAGGTGGAGCGCTCACAGTCACCCATCCTGATATCGAGCGCTACTTCATGACTGTGCACGAGGCGGTGGAACTGGTGCTGGAGGCGGCCGCCTTGGGGCCTGGGCGCCAGGACGAAGGCGCGATCTATGTGCTCGACATGGGCACTCCGATCAAGATCGTCGACCTCGCGCGACAGATGATTCTCCTTGCCGGCAAGACCCCGGGCACCGATGTGGCCATCCAAGTGACAGGTTTGCGGCCCGGTGAAAAACTTTCCGAGGAACTGTTTCACGTTCAGGAACCGACTCTGCCGACGGACATGGCTGGCGTCCTTCTCGCCCGGCCGCGTACGGTCGATCACGCCGTCATCGCCGCCAAAATGGCCGCCCTGGACGAAGCTTGCCGCCGGCGCGACGAGCCCGCCGCCCTCGCCTTGGTCGCCGATCTCGTCCCCGAATTGCGCCGCGGTGGCGCGGGCCAGGCCAAGGCACATCTAAAAGTGATCAAGTAGACCTACCCTCGGAGGTGGAGACTAGGCGCTGCCAAATTGGGTTTTCACGCCCTCTTTTTGTGGAAGCGATGGCCGTGCTAAGACCCCTTGCGCGCCGCCATCCCGTTTTATCTCTGTGAGTCCCCATGCCCCCCATTCGCCGTGCTCTGTTTTCGGTGTCCGACAAGAGCGGATTGCCGGACTTCGCCAAATTCCTGCATCAGTCGGGCGTGGAGCTGATCTCGACCGGTGGAACCGCCCAGGCGCTCCAGAACGAAGGCCTGCCGGTCAAGGAAGTGGCCGAGGTCACGGGTTTTCCTGAGATGCTCGATGGGCGGGTGAAGACTTTGCATCCCATCATCCACGGCGGGATTCTCGGCATCCGCGGCAATGCCGAACACGAAAAGACCATGACCGAACATAAAATCGGGCCGATCGATTTGATTGTCGTCAATCTCTACCCGTTCGAGAAGACGGTTGCCGCCGGCGCGGATTTCGACACGTGCATCGAAAATATCGATATCGGCGGCCCGGCTTTGATCCGGTCGGCCGCCAAGAACCACGCTGGCGTCACGGTCGTCGTCGATCCCCTAGACTACATCCTTGTGATGGCCGACATGAAGGCCAACAACGGCGCGGTGACAGAACAAACGCGCAAGCAACTCGCCGCCCGCGCCTTTGCCCGGACGGCCTCTTATGATACGGCGATCTCCACATGGTTCGCCGGTCAGTTGGGTGACGAATACCCGCGCTGGCTAAGCTTTGGCGGAAGACTCAAACTATCCTTGCGTTACGGCGAGAACCCCCACCAGACCGCGGCACTTTATGTCACCGGCGAAAAGCGCGCCGGCGTTGCCGCGGCTGTGCAGGTGCAGGGAAAGGAACTCAGTTATAACAATATCAACGATACTGACGCCGCTTATGAGCTGGTGGCGGAATTCTCCACGCCGGCCTGCGCCATTATCAAACACGCCAACCCCTGCGGTGTCGCTTTGGGTGCCGATTGTTTAGATGCCTATACCAAGGCGCTGGCCTGTGACCCGGTATCGGCTTTCGGCGGGATCATAGCCCTCAATCGCTCGATCGATAGCCGCACCGCCGCCAAGATCACCGAGTTGTTCACCGAAGTTGTGATCGCGCCCGGTGCCGACGACGAGGCCAAGGCGCTCTTCGCCAAGAAAAAGAACCTGCGATTTTTGATCACCGATGGTTTGCCTGATCCCGGCTCCGTGGGACGCACGCTGCGAAACATCGCCGGCGGCTTTCTCGTCCAGAGCCGAGACAGCGGCCGGGTCACCAACACAGAGCTCAAAGTCGTGACCAAGGCAAGGCCGACGCCACAGCAGATGGACGACTTGATTATAGCCTTTACGATCTGCAAGCACGTCAAGTCCAACGCCATTGTCTATGTCAAGGACGGCGCTACGGTGGGCATTGGCGCTGGCCAAATGAGCCGCATAGATTCCGCGCGCATCGCTTTCAGCAAATCAAAGGACGCCGCCCGGGCTTTGGGGCGGACGGAAGCATTGACCGTCGGCTCGGTCGTGGCCTCGGATGCCTTTTTTCCGTTCCCCGACGGGCTCCTGGTGGCGGCCGAGGCCGGGGCACTGGCGGTGATTCAGCCTGGTGGGTCGATCAAAGACGACGAAGTCATCAAGGCCGCCGACGAGAAAGGTCTCGCCATGGTGTTCACAGGCATGCGCCACTTTCGGCATTAGAGCGCGATTGTTTTTTATTGAATCGAAATCACGCTCTAAGTTTTTGTTTTGTCGCATATTAGGCGGGAAAACCGGAATCCACTTTTCCCTAAAATGCTCTTGGCTCCTTCACGCCGCGCAGCAATAGCAACCCGGCCAGCAGGAAGATCAGCACGGTCGCCATGCCCAGTCGATAACTGCCGGTCGCCAACGTTACCCAGCCGACGGCGGCGGGCCCGATAAAAGCGGTCACCTTTCCCGACAGCGCGAACAGCCCGAACATTTCGCCGCGCATGGTAGGTGGAGCGAGCCGCGCCATCAGCGTGCGGCTCGCGGCCTGAACGGGGCCGAAGAACGTGCTCATGGCAAGGGCTGCCGTCCAGAACGTGGCCCTGTCCTGGGCCGCCACGACGACGGCGCTGGTTGCGATCAATGCCACAAGGCTTATGACAATCGTCTGTTTGGAACCTATCCGGTCATCGATCCAGCCGAATAGAAACGCCCCCAACCCAGCGGTTACGTTCAAGCTGATGCCGAGGACAATGATCTCCGCGGTTTGCATGCCGAAGGTGACGCCGGCATAGACGCCGCCCAAAGCGAACACCGTGTGCACACCGTCGGTATAGATCATGGCGGCGATCATATAGCGAAAGACGTTGGCGTGATCGCGGGCGTGGCGCAGGGAATTGATCAATTGCTTCATTCCCAGGCGGACCGCGCGGCCGGCGGATATCGTGTGGGCGATGGGCTCGCGCACCAGCAAGAACAGCGGCAGCGCAAAAATCACGAACCAGCCTGCTACCAAGAGCGACGTCGCGCGCACATGTTCCGCCTGACCTTTATCGAGTCCGAAAGGCGGGGGGTCGGCCTGGACGAGCGCGAACAGCGCAACCACCAAAGACAGCATGCCGCCCGCGTAGCCGACGCCCCAGGCCCAGCCAGAGACCCGCCCCATCGATGCGGGCGTCGAAATCGTTGGTAAAAGGGCATTGACGAACAACATGCCCACCTCGAAGCCGACGGTCGCGATCACAACAAAAACCAGAGCCCAGGGCCCATCACCGGGTGTCGGTCGCGCGTACCAGAGCAGCGCCGTGGCCGAAGCGCAGATCAACATGAACGCCAAGATCCAGGGTTTGCGCCGGCCAGTCTGATCAGCGATAGCCCCTAGGATCGGACTCAGGATCGCGATCACAACCCCGGCAACGGACATGGCAAGGCTCCAATGCGCGCTGCCGGTCGTCGGATCGACGGCTATGCCGGTGGTAAAATAAGTCGCGAAAACGAACGTAATGATGATCGTCGTAAAGGCGGAGTTGGCGAAATCATAAAGGCAAAACGCGACGACCGGCGCCAGCGCGCCCCGCGCGATGACCGGGGATCCCGCTCCGGGCATCAGTGTCCCTCCAGGGCCGCTTCGATCCGCCAGACAAGCCTCATGGCGTCCAACGCTATTTCGCCGGTCACGCGCGGCGAATGTTCACCGCGAATCGAAGCGACGAAGTGCTTCAATTGTGCACTCAGCGCATCGCCCGTAAAGACCGCTGCCGCCACTGGGTCGCGCGCCGGTCGCGCCGGGCGAAGCAGGCTCTTCGCGATAAAATCAAGCCGGTATTCACCCCCGCCGGTTTTGACGACAAGGTCGCGTTGGCGGCTGGCGGCGACGCGGCTGGCCACCAGGGTCGCAATCGCTCCGTCGGCGAAAGTCAGCTCCGCCTCGGCGTGATCGCGATTGCCGATGGCCCTCACTTGCGTCACCGGCAAGGGCTTTAGCGCCAGGACGATATCGAGATCATGGACCATCAAGTCGGCTACGACGCTGACGTCCGAAACCCGCGCGCCGGCGGGTCCGGTCCGCCGCGAGGTGATCAGGGTAACGTCCGTCGGGGAAATCCCTTGGGCCAATAATGCATCGACCGCCGGATTGAATCTCTCCACATGGCCGACCTGCAAGACGGCGCCGGCGGTCTCCGCTGCGTCGATCAGGGCTTCGCATTCCGCCTCCGATGGGGCGAGGGGCTTCTCGATCAAGCAATGAATGCCGGCTTGCAGGAGCGTTAAAGCCGTCGCGGCATGGGCGGCGGTCGGTATGGCAATGACAACGGCGCCCATGGTGCGAAGATCTGGCGCGATGGTGCAGCCGAACTCGGCGGCCGCCGCATGGGCGCGATCGGCGTCGGCATCCATGACGCCGGCGATTTCGATGCCCGCCGCCTTGGCGGCGCGCAGGTGGTTGCGCCCCATGAGACCCGCGCCGACAACGGCAAGGCGAAGTTGGGCTGGCTTCAGTGGAGCGCGCGTCCGATCCACATCATATCCTCTGCATCAACGCCGTCTCAGGCGACGTACGTCCGCACCGCCGCGATGACGCGATCTTGCGCCTCAGGCGTAAGATAGGGATGCATGGGCAGACTGATCACCTCCCGCGCCAAGCGTTCGGTCACGGGTAGTCCGCCGGTGACGACCGGAAAGCCGCGGTAGGGCGCTTGGGTATGGATGGGCTTGAGATAATAGATGGCCGTCGGAATCCCTTGGGCCTGAAGCGTCGCGGCGATGCGGTCACGCCTGGCTGAGGTGACGGTATACTGCGCCCATACCGTTGTGCAATCGGGCCGGACGAATGGGGTTACCACGGACCCCTTGAGGCCCGCAGTATAGCGGGCGGCCACCGCACTCCGTTCGGCGCATTCGGCGTCGAAAATCGCGAGCTTCTCCAAGAGCACGGCCGCCTGGATCGAATCAAACCGGCCGGTCAGGCCAACCCTCAGATTCTCGTTACGGTCGCGGCCTTGGCCATGGACTCGCACTTGCGCAAGGCGCCGCGCGATTTCGTCGTCGTCGGTGAAGATCGCGCCGCCGTCGCCGTAGCAGCCCAACGGTTTTGACGGGTAAAAACTGGTGGCGGTGATCGCGGCACAGGTGCCGAGCGCCTTCCCCTTATAGTGTGCGCCGTAACTTTGCGCGGCGTCGTCCAGAATCCAAAAGCCATGGCGCTCGGCGACGGGTCTGATGGAATCGTAATCGGCAGGCTGCCCAAAGAGATCCACGGCGATCACGCAGGCCGGCCTTAGGCCGGCTTGCCGCGCGACGGCGACCGCGCGCTCTAGGCTCTCAGGGTCAATATTGAACGTGTCAGGCAATACATCGACGAAAACCGGCGTCGCCCCCAAGATAACCGCAGGTTCGACAGTGGCCGTAAAGGAGAAGGAAGGCAAAAACACGGCATCGCCGCGTCCAACCTTCTTGGCCATCAGCGCCATGACCAAGGCCGTCGTGCCGCTGGAACAGGAGATCACATGCTTGGCTCCTGCCTGAGCGCAAAGCCTGCGCTCTACCTCAGCGACTTCTGGCCCCATGATGAAGCCGCCATGAGCCAGCACCCGCCCGATCGCGGCTTCCATGCGTTTCTCGCCGATCCGCGCCCGCTGAGCCTGAAGGTCGATGAAGGCAATCTTGGTGAGGTTAGCCGGCACCGTCACTGAATCACGCATGATGGGATGGCCCTTTTTATCGAGAATGTGGCGGGACGGGTAGGCGGATCGGACGGGGCCTGCGGTGCCGGGTTCGGAGTTGAATTGAACCTAATCCCTGGTCACAACTCATGCAAATGGAATGGGTTGCGGTTCGCGACGATGGTTCCCGGAGCGCCTGCCTAAGCATCATGGCCGCCGCCCAACTGCCTGCCTGGACAAGCCGGGAGTGGCGGCGTTAAGTGTCTGGATGTTCGGTCTCGCTCGCTAATCTTGTTTGCCCCCTTCGCCTGGTAGCCGCCGCCCATGGCTTTGCCCGATCTGTCCGCCGCCTCGCCATTGCCCGGCACCCGTCCCGTGGTCCCCGTTTCGACCGGCGTCCTCTATCGCCGCCTGCTGCGGGAGGCGGTGGCGCCCTATGCCGGCCGATTCGCGCTGGCCAGTCTCTGCATGGTCGCCGTCGCCGTATCAACCGCGGCACTGGCCTGGTTGATGGACCCGGTGGTCAACCAGGTGTTCGTCGAGCGCCGCGCTGAACTCTTGTGGCCCGTGGGCCTCGCGGTCTTCGCGACCTTCGCCGTCAAGGGCATCGGCGCTTACGGTCAAACCGTGATCATGACCCGGGTCGGGCAGACCGTGCTTACCGATCTGCAAAATCGACTGTTCCGGCATCTCCTGGAAATGGATTTGACGTTCTTCGCCGCCCATCGCACCGGCACGCTGATCTCGCGATTGACCACGGATATTGCCGCCATGCGCACGGCGGTTTCAACGGCGCTTACCGGCTTGGGCCGGGAAGCGCTGTCGATCGTCTTCCTGGTCGGCGTCATGTTTTATCAGGATTGGCTGTTGGCGGCGGTCGCCTCTGTCGCTTTTCCGGCAACCGTGATCCCGATATCGGGCCTCGGGCGTCGCCTGCGCACCATGACGGCGAACACCCAAACGCAGACCGGCGCCTTCATGACCCTCGTGGACCAGTGTCTCAACGGTATCCGTCTGGTCAAAGCCTACCGCATGGAGGACTACGAGAATGCGCGCGCCCGGCGGCTGACGACCGACATCCGCGACCGCGTCATCGCGGCCGAGCGCGTGAAGGCGCTTGCTAGTCCGCTCATGGAAACATTGGGCGGGGTGGCGGTGACCATCGTTATCGTTTACGGCGGCTGGCGGGTGATTGGCGGCGAGACCACGGCCGGCGCGTTTTTCTCGTTCATCACGGCACTTCTTTCGGCCTATAGGCCCATGAAGGCGCTCGCCAACGCTAACGCCAGCGTCAACGAAGGACTCGCCGGCGCCGAGCGCTTATTCGCGGTATTGGACACCAAGCCGGCATTGCATGAAAAGCCGGGTGCTGTGGTCTTGAGGGTGACGCGCGGCGAAGTCTGTTTCGAGAACGTAACGTTCTCTTATGGTGGTGCGCTGGAGGCCCTCAAGGGTGTCAGTTTCACCGCGCAGCCCGGCAAGACCACCGCACTGGTCGGACCGTCGGGTGCGGGCAAGACCACCGTCCTCAATCTTATCCCGCGATTCTACGACATCACCTCGGGCTCCATCACGATCGACGGCCGCAACATCGCCGATGTTACCCTGGCCTCGCTGCGTGACGCCGTTGCCCTCGTCAGCCAGGATGTAGTGCTTTTCGACGACAGCGTCCGCGCCAATATCCGCTACGGCCGGGCAGGAGCCAGCGATACCGATGTCGAGGAAGCCGCGCGGGCCGCGGGCGCCTATGAGTTCATTTCTGCTCTGCCCGAGGGCTTTGAGACGGCCGTGGGCGAGCGCGGTCAAACACTCTCGGGCGGCCAGCGTCAGCGCATCGCCATTGCCCGTGCGCTGTTGAAGGATGCCCCGATCCTGTTGCTGGACGAAGCCACCAGCGCGCTGGACGCCGAGACCGAACGCCAGGTTCAATCCGCCCTCGAGCGCTTGAAGCAAGGCCGCACAACCCTGGTCATTGCGCATCGTTTGGCGACCGTGGCGACCGCCGATCAGATTTGCGTCATCGATCAGGGCCGCGTGGCCGAACAGGGTGCCCACGGTACGCTGCTGTCCAAGGGCGGTCTTTACGCGCGCCTCCATGCGCTGCAGGGCTCACCCGGCATGGCCGCCGGCTAGTGGGTCCCATGCGCTTCGATGAAGCCATCGCGCTCTACCAGTCCGGCGATCGCGCGAGCGCCAAAGCCGGCGCCGAGAGTATTCTGGCCGCGCCGAGTGACCGCCATCAGTATGGCGACGCACTCAATTTGTTAGCCGTGATCGCGCAAGACGAAGGCCGGCATTAACTAGATGCGTGCCTTCGCGCGCGGAACGATGCGACAACAAAAAGTTAGAGCAAGCGGAGCGATTCCGAATTCGCGCTGCTTGGCCTAGGTCACATACCCATAAGGGGGATTCCATTTTTTAGCGAACCGTGATTCAAACGTCCAGCAATGGGGGTTTGAATCACGGTTCGATTTGACGGATTTTGAATGGTCTGTGATCCAGCCTTTGCTGCCGAACAAGCCGCGCGGGGTTGCGCGCGTGGACGACCGGCGGGTTTTGAACGGGATATTTTGGCGGCTGCGCACGGGTGCGCCGTGGGCGGATATTCCGGAGCGTTACGGGCCGCACACGACCTGCGTAAACCGCTTCAATCGCTGGCGCAAAGCGGGCGTTTGGGATCACATTCTGACGGCTGTTTCAAAGGCTTACGACGGTGACAT
>SHVO01000039.1 GCA_009694245.1 Rhodospirillaceae bacterium
GTCTTTCTTGGCTTCGTTGGCAACGCGCCATGGTTTGTCGCCGGCCTGCCCGACAGCGAGGCCGCCCCGCAGCTAGGCGTCGAGGGTGCCTATCGTAATTTGAACGAGGTGGTGTTGTTGCTGCCCGGTGATCAGGCTTCGCTGCTCGCCTATGCCCGGGCGATGGTCATTTGGCATGAGAACCACCTTCACTGCGGCCGCTGCGGCGCGCCGGCCGCGTCCACCGAAGCGGGCCATAGCCGCACCTGCACGAATTCCGCCTGCGGTCATCGGACCTTCCCGCGCACGGATCCGGTGGTGATCACGCTCATCTTGCACGGCGATAAATGCCTATTGGGCCGCCAAGCCGCCTGGCCGCCGGGCGTTTACTCGGCGATCGCCGGCTTTGTTGAACCGGGTGAATCCTTGGAAGCGGCCGTGCGCCGCGAGGCCTTTGAAGAAACCGGCATCAAGATCGGCGACGTGCGCTATATGGCCTCGCAGCCGTGGCCGTTTCCGGCGTCGATCATGCTCGGCTTTCAGGCCCAGGCTTTGTCGACCGAAGTCGACCGCAAGGACGAGGAACTCGAGGATTGCCGCTGGTTCACAAAGGCCGAGATTCGCAGCTTCGCCGAGCGCGATTCCGCCGGCACCGGCTTCAAGCTGCCCAACCGCTTTGCCATCGCTCGCTATCTTCTGGAGCAATGGCTAGTGGAGCGGATTTGACATTCGCTAGCCAGCTTGCCGCTGGACAGCGCAGCGAATGTCAAATCCAAAGCTCCACTAGAATCAATGATCTCCTGGTGGTCCTTATGATTCTAACATTCGCAAGTCAGCCCAATAAACCGGGATGCGAATGTTAGAATCGGACCACCAGCCGAGTAATTACTTGCTCGTCAGCCGGTACCGGTGCGCGGGGTAAGTACCGAGGATCGTTAATTCGCGGGAATAAAAGCACAGATCCTCGAGGGCCAGTTTCAAAGGCCGGTCGTCGGGATGGCCGTCGACATCGGCGTAAAATTGCGCCGCCTCGAAGTGGCCGCCGACCATGTAGCTTTCCAGCTTGGTCATATTGACGCCGTTGGTGGCAAAGCCGCCCAAAGCTTTGTAGAGCGCCGCCGGCACGCTGCGCACGCGGAACACGAACGAGGTGATATAGGGCCCACCCTTTTTCGCATCCACCTTCACCGGCGTGCGCGACATGATCAAAAATCGCGTGGTGTTGTGTTCGGCGTCCTCGATGTTCGATGCCAAGGACTTGAGGCCGTAGATTCCGGCCGCGAGCTGCGAGGCGATGGCGCCGACGGTGACGTCTTTGCGCTCGGACACATCTTTTGCCGCGCCGGCGGTGTCGGCGGCGACAATCGGTGTTAAGCGATTCTTGCGGAGGAATTTGCGGCATTGCCCCAGGGCGTGAACATGGCTCTCGACGCGCTTCAGGCTCTTGAGCGTCGCCCCCGGTGTCACCAGCAGATGATGGTGCACCGGCTGAAAATGCTCGCCGATGATGTAAAGGCCCGAGCGCGGCAAGATATGATGTATGTCGGCCACTCGCCCGGCGACGGAATTGTCGACCGGGATCATGGCCAGGCGCGCCTTGCCGGTCTGCACGGCGGCGAATGCATCCTCGAATTGCGCGCACGGCAGCGGCGTCATTTCGGGAAACCGCGCCCGGCACGCCAGATGAGAGTAGGCCCCCGGCATGCCTTGGAACGCGATCAAGGCCGCGCCGCCAACGCGCTTTTTTCCGGCCGGTGATTTCTTTTTTGATTTGCGCTTCACGGCCATGGCAACGCCTACTTCACTCCCAGAAATCGCCGGGCCCGCTCCAGGTCGGCTTGGGTATCGACACCCAGGGGAATGGTGTTTTCAATCGCCGCGGCAATGCGCATGCCGTCTTCCATGGCGCGCAGTTGCTCAAGGCGCTCGCGCAATTCCAACGGCGTCGATGACAGCGTAACGAAACGCCGCAAGGCGGCCCGCCGGAAAGCATAGATGCCGATATGGTGGTAGTGCTCGCCGGGACCCGAAGGGATGAGGTTGCGGCTGAAATAGAGTGCGGGCGCGACATCGGCTCCGGCCTTGAGGGACAAGGCGGCTTTCACAACCGCCGTATCGGTGAGTTCTTCCTTCACGGTGATCGGCGCAACGACCGTGCCGATGTCGATCTTGGGATCGGCGAGCGCCCGGATGGCGGCACCAACCAGCCGCGGCTCCAAGGTCGGCAAATCGCCTTGAACATTGACGACGATGTCGTATTTGCCGCTGGGGTCAAAAGACTCCGCGGCCGCATGAACCCGGTCGGAGCCCGACGGCAAGGCCGGATCGGTCATCACCGCGGTGCCGCCGGCCGCCGTAATGGCATCGGCGATGGCCTGGTCGCCGGCCGCCACCACCACCGGCCCGGCGCCGGCCTGCGAGGCCCGCTGCCAGACATGGACGATCATCGGCTGGTCGCCGATCATCGCCAGGGGCTTGTTAGGCAGGCGCGTGGCGGCCAGCCGCGCGGGGATCACGATCAGTGCGGCCATGGCAGCCAACGATCCTCCTGAAAAACCGTGATTCGGCGCTACTCCCGCGCCCCCACGGCGAGCCGCGACACATACAAGACTCGTGCCGTACTTCCAAGGGATTATAGGCCGCGGACGGGCGGTTTAAAGCCGCTCGTGCCTTGATTTATATTGAGATTTAGGGCCAAACCCAGTATGCAAAAACCGCGACCCCGGCCCCAAGAGGCCGGTCGCGCCACCCGCCTAGCCGGTGGAGCTTGTCTTTTGAGGTGGGGGTTATCTCCGATGCACGATCCGTCCAAGCCGCTCGCATTTACGACCCCCTTCTGGGACAAGGTCATCAGCGCATTCTGGCTGGCGTTCCTGGCGATCCTGGGCGTTAACCTCATCAGCAACATGGTGCTGTTCGGCGATCCGATGGGGCCTGGCGAAGCCAAGCTCGAGAAGTTCGGCTATCCGATCGAAGTGGTGGCCGAGGAAACCGGCGGCGGCGAAGGCGGTGGTGGCGACAAGATGGTTTCGAGCCTGCCGATGATCGCGGCGGCCTCCCTCGACGAGGGGACGGCGGTATTCCGCAAGTGCGCCGCGTGCCACACCTCGGAAGCGGGCGGCGCCAATAAGACCGGCCCGAACCTGCACAATATTGTTGGCGACGCCATTGGCGACCGCAACGGCTTCAAGACCACCGATTCGCTCAAAGCAATTGGCGGCAACTGGAGCCACGACAAGCTCGACGACTATCTGGAAAATCCCAAGCGCCTCGCGCCTAAAGGCAGCATGTCCTTCGCCGGCCTGAAGAAGGCGGAAGACCGCGCCGCAGTGATCAAGTTCCTGGTGTCGGTCACGGATAATCCGCCGGCGCTCCCGGCCCAGTAGGCGTCATGCCTGGCCCAGCCAAGGGGTTTGCCCAAAGCTGTATCGCGCTCGCGCACGAACTGGCCGACCTTAGCGGCAAGATCACGCTTGCCCATTTTCGTACGCCCTTAACGGTCGACGCCAAGGCAGATGCCTCGCCGGTGACGATTGCCGACCGCGATGCCGAATCCGCCATGCGCGAGCGGATCGCGCGCGCATTTCCCGACCACGGCATCGTCGGCGAGGAACACGGCGCCGATAAGCCCGGCGCCGAGTGGGTTTGGATTCTGGACCCCATCGACGGCACAAAGTCGTTCATCAATGGCGTCCCGCTTTTCGGCACACTCATCGCACTGTGGCACCAATCGTCGCCCGGCGGCGGCGCACCTTGGCTCGGCTGTATCAACCACCCGGCCCTCAAGGAGCGCTGGATCGGCGGTGCCGGCGACGCCACCACCCTCAACGGCAAGCCGGCGCGCGCGCGCGCCTGCGCCCAGGTAGAAGAGGCGACGCTCTATCTGACCGGACCCGAACACTTCAATGACATGGACCGCGCCTCCTTCGCGCGTTTGGAAAAGCGCGTGCGGCACCGGCGCTTTGGCGGCACCGATTGCTATCATTACGGCATGGTCGCGTCCGGGTGGACCGACATGGCCTGCGAGGCCGATCTGAAACTTCACGACTACGCCGCCATCGTTCCGGTGCTGGAAGGCGCCGGGGCCGTGGTCACCGACTGGAGCGGCGCTGCCCTGACGCTTGATTCGTACAAAAGAGCGGGGGGGCGCGTGCTTGCGTGCGGCGATAAACGCGTTCACGCTCAGGCAGTGGCAACGCTCACCGCCGCGTAATCGAGAGGTCGCCGTGAAACCCCTTTGCGGCATGATTTGGATTTTCGCCGTCTGGATGGCGAGCACACAGCCGTCACTGGCCCTGGTGCGCGGCAAGCCCGTGCACGGCTTAGCTCTCTTGGGCGAGCCGCGCCACGGGGCGGATTTCAAGGCTCTCGACTATGTGAACCCAGACGCGCCCAAGGGCGGCGCCTTGGTGCTGGCCAACGAATTGGATCAAACCTTTGATACTTTTAACGGCTTTACGCTCAAAGGTGCAGCGGCGCGTTACGTCGGGTTGACCTTCGACACGCTCATGGCCAGCAGCCTTGATGAGCCATTCTCCGTCTATTGCCTGGTTTGCGAGACGGTGGAAATAGCTCCCGATGGCACCTGGGTGCAGTTCACATTGCGCCCCGAAGCGAAATTCCGGGATGGCACGTCCATCACTGCGGACGACGTTGTGTTCAGCTTTACTACTTTGATGACCAAGGGCGCGCCGGTCTTTCGGCTGTCGTGGTCCGACGTGACCGGTGCCGAAGCGCGGGATTCACGAACCGTGCGTTTCAAATTCAAGAACGGCGACACGCAGGAGTTACCCTTGGTGGTGGGCCAACTCCTGCGCGTGTTTTCGAAGAAGTATTGGGAGAAGCGCGATTTTTCCGCCACGACCTTGGAGCCACCCTTGGGCGGCGGGCCGTATGCTGTGGAGAATTTCGAGGTCGGAAAATATGTCCTTTACCGACGCGATCCCAATTATTGGGGCCGCAACCTGCCAATCAATCGCGGCCAATATAACTTCGACCATATCCGCTATGAGTATTTCCGCGACGACACCGCGCGTTTTGAAGCCTTCAAGACCGGCGGCTTCGACGTCTATCGCGAAGCCACTGCCCGCCAGTGGGTAAACGCTTACGACTTTCCGGCGGCAAAAGACGGGCGCGTTAAGAAGCTGCAGGTGACCGACGGGAACCCAATGTTGGTGCAATCCCTCATCCCCAATCTGCGCCGGCCGCTGTTCCAGGACCGGCGGGTGCGTCAGGCGCTGAACTATGCCTTCGACTTTGAATCCCTCAACCGTACGCTGTTCTATGGGCAGTACAGGCGCTTGCGCAGCTATGCGCAGAAATCGGAACTTGAGGCTAAGGGCCTGCCGAGTTCGGGCGAATTAGCGCTGCTTGAACCTTTGCGCGGCAAAATTCCGCCCGAAGTCTTTTCCAGCGAGTTCACCCAACCAGTCACCGATGGCCAAGGCGCGCCGCGTGAAAACCTGTTGAAGGCGCGCGCGCTGTTGACCGCCGCCGGATGGACCCTGAAGGACGGGCGCTTGCAGAAGGACGGCAGAGCGCTTGAGTTCGAGATACTCGAAGCCCAGGCCGGATTAGGAGCCATGCTCACGCCGTGGTTCAAGAATTTGGAACGCCTTGGCATCAAGGCAACGTTCCGCGTTGTTGACAGTACGCAATACCTCAACCGGCTCAACGCTTTCGACTTCGACATGGTAGGCGTCCTGTTCGCTAACAGTCTAAGCCCCGGCAGCGAGCAGCGAGAATTCTGGGGAAGCGGTGCGGCGAACCAGCCCGGCGGCCAAAACTACGGCAGCGTGAGCGATCCAGCTGTGGACGCCCTGGTGGAAAAGGTCGTCGCGGCGCCGGACCGGACAAGCTTAATTACCGCCACGCGCGCCCTCGACCGCGTACTAACCTGGAACTTCTTTCGCGTTCTCACTTATTCTTCGCTCACCGATAATTTCGCCCATTGGAGCAAGCTCCTGCATCCGGAGCGTTTTCCACTTCAAGGGATGGTCCTCGGCGAAACCATCGTCAGTACCTGGTGGATGGACCCGGCGGCGAACCAGCCGACGGTAAAGTAGCGCGGCAAGGAACGCACCCCGTGCTCTCCTACATCGCCCGGCGTCTCGCCCTCATTCCGCTGACACTGCTCGGCATCATCACGCTCAATTTTTTGATCGTTCAAGTGGCGCCCAGCGGACCGGTGGAGCGGGTCCTGGCGCAAGTCAAAGGACTCGATCCGCGCGCCACCCAAGCGGCGCGCACGTCGGCGCCGGCCACCAACGCCGGCGCGTATCGCGGCGCCCAGGGGTTGGACCCGGCTTTCATCAAGGATCTGGAGCGGCAGTTCGGTTTCGACAAACCGGCCCATGAGCGCTTCGCGCGCATGATCGGGAATTATCTGACCTTCGATTTGGGTCAGAGTTTTTACCGGTCCATCGGCGTGGGTGAACTTATCCTTGAGAAAATGCCGGTGTCCATTTCCATCGGTCTATGGAGCACGCTGCTCATTTATTTGATTTCTATCCCTCTCGGCATCGCCAAAGCCGTGCGCGATGGAACCACCTGGGATGTGGCCACCTCCTACCTTGTGGTGGTCGGCTATGCCGTCCCTCCCTTTCTCTTCGCGGTCGTGCTGATCGTCCTTTTTGCCGGCGGCAGTTACCTCGATTGGTTCCCGCTGCGGGGCCTCACGTCGGAGAATTGGCAAGCGTTGAGCCCGATGGGGAAAATCGCCGACTATTTTTGGCACCTAGCGCTGCCCGTGGCCGCCCTGACCGTGGGCGGATTTGCTGCGCTGACCATGCTCACGAAGAATAGTTTTCTCGACGAAATCAACAAACAGTACGTGATAACCGCCCGCGCCAAGGGTCTCACGGAAAAGCGCGTGCTCTACGGCCACATCTTCCGCAATGCCATGCTGTTGGTCATTGCGGGGATTCCGGCGACCTTGGTGTCGATGCTGTTTACCGGCGCCGTGCTGATCGAGGTGATCTTCTCTCTCGATGGCCTCGGACTGCTTGCCTATCAAGCCACCCTTGACCGCGACTATCCGGTCATTTTCGGCGATCTCTATGTCTTCAGCCTGGCCGGGCTTTTGCTCAACCTGCTCAGCGATGTGCTTTATCACGTGGTCGATCCGCGCATCGATTTTGAAAGCCGCGCCACATGAGCATTAGGGAGCGCACGATTTCGGATCTCACCCGGAGGCGCCTCGCGAATTTCCGGGCTAACCGCCGGGGCTATTGGTCCCTGTGGATTGTGGGCGTGCTGTTTCTCTTTTCCTTGGGCGCCGAACTCATCGCCAATGACCGGCCGCTCTTGGTGAGCTTCAAGGGCGCGTTGTACGCGCCCTTCGCCCGGGACTATCCGGAAACCGTTTTCGGCGGAACTTTTGAAACCGCCGCCGACTATTCGGATCCTTTCGTTCGTGACGCCATCACCGCCGAGGGCTGGATTCTGTGGCCCTTGATTCCCTTCAGCGACGGGACGGTGGATTTCACCCCCGACCAGCCGGCGCCGGCACGACCGTCGTCCCGCCATTGGCTTGGAACCGACAATCAGGGCCGCGATGTGGCCGCACGCCTCATTTATGGCTTCCGGATTTCGATGGTCTTTGCCTTGGCCCTGACGCTGTTGTCCTCGATGGCCGGTGTCGTGGCCGGAGCCGTGCAAGGCTATTTCGGCGGATTGACCGACTTGGTGTTGCAACGGTTCATCGAAATCTGGAGCGGCCTGCCCCAGCTTTTCATCCTGATCATTCTGTCCTCTATCGTCGCGCCCGGTTTCTGGACACTTTTGATCGTCATGCTGCTCTTCAGCTGGACGGCGTTGGTGGCGGTCGTGCGCGCAGAGTTCCTGCGGGCCCGTAACCTCGACTTCGTACGCGCCGCCCGGGCCCTGGGCATGAGCGATTTGGGCATCATGGTCAAACACGTTCTGCCTAACGCCATGGTGGCGACGGTGACTTTCTTGCCGTTCATTTTATCCGGGGCCGTGGCGGCCCTGACGTCGCTGGATTTCCTTGGCCTCGGCCTGCCGCCGGGATCGCCGTCTCTCGGCGAACTGCTGCGTGAGGGTAAGGAAAGCCTGCAAGCGCCGTGGCTCGGCATAACCGGCTTCATCGCCGTCGCCGGCATGCTGACAGCTTTCGTGTTCATCGGCGAGGCCGTGCGCGATGCGCTCGACCCGCGACGGATGGGTGCGTGATGGGCACACTGCTGCTGCTTGAGGTTCGCGACCTGGCGGTGAGTTTCGGCCGCGGCGCCCGGGAAGTCGTCGCCGCCCGGTCCGTGTCGTTTGCGCTCGCCCGGGGTGAAACCCTTTCTTTGGTCGGCGAGAGCGGTGCAGGTAAATCGGTAACAGCTCTTTCGGTGCCGCAGCTGCTCGCCTATCCCCACGCCCATCACCCGCGGGGCAGCATTCGTTTCAACGGCACCGAGCTCGTCGGCGCTAGCGCCGACACGCTGCGTAGCTTGCGTGGCAATCGCATTGGCATGGTCTTCCAAGACCCCATGACGTCGCTCAATCCGCTGCACACGATCACGCGCCAGGTCGGCGAAGTGCTTGAGGTCCACGGCGGCATCACCGGAAAAGCCAACCGGGCGCGCGTCATTGAACTTCTGCATCTCGTCAGCTTGCCCGACGCCGAGCGGCGTGCCGGCGCCTTACCCCACGAACTTTCCGGCGGCGAGCGCCAGCGCGTGATGATCGCCATTGCCCTGGCGCTGGAGCCTGATCTCCTTATCGCCGACGAGCCCACCACCGCCCTCGATGTGACGATCCAGGCGCAAATTCTTTCTCTGTTGAAGGACCTACAGGCCCGCCTGGGCCTCGCGCTGCTGTTTGTGACGCATGATCTCGCGATCGCGCGCCACATGGGCGGGCGCATCTGTGTGATGAAGGACGGCACCATTGTTGAATCGGGCGATGTCGCATCCATTTTGGCCGCGCCAAAGCACCCCTACACCCAGGACTTGGTTGCCGCCCAACCGAAAGCGCGCGCGTCTTCCCCGGACGCCGGTGCCGCGGAGATTCTTGCCGCCGAAAACCTGCGGGTGTGGTTCCCGATCCGGCGGGGCCTCATCCGCCGCACGGTCGGTCAGATCAAAGCGGTCGACGGCGTCAGTCTTTCGCTCAAGACAGGTCAGACTTTAGGCGTGGTCGGCGAAAGCGGCTCGGGCAAAACCTCCCTGGGATTGGCGCTGTTGCGGCTTGTAGCCAGCACCGGCGCCATCCGGTTTCAGGGTGCGGCCATCAACGGCCTCGGCGCCCGTGCCTTGCGGCCGCTGCGCCGGCACATGCAGATCGTGTTTCAAGACCCCTTCGCGTCCCTGAGCCCGCGTCTCCCGGTTGCAAAAATTGTCGGCGAAGGCCTTGCTGTTCATGAGATTGGCGGGGAAAGCGAGCAGCAAGACAAGGTGGCTGAGGCGCTGCGCGAAGTCCGGTTGGATCCGGCGCTCGGGAATCGCTATGCCCACGAACTTTCGGGGGGCCAACGCCAACGGGTGGCCATTGCCCGCGCCATGGTGCTGCGGCCGCGGCTGTTGATCCTTGATGAACCCACCAGCGCCCTGGATGTGTCGGTGCAGGCCCAAATCATCGATCTCCTGCGCGACCTCCAGGACAAACATGGCCTCGCCTACCTTTTCATTAGTCACGATCTGCGGATGATTCGGGCCTTGGCGGATTTAGTTCTGGTCATGAAAGACGGCGTTGTCCGCGAATCAGGAACGACCGGGGAGATTTTGGAAAATCCGAGGGATGCCTACACCCGCGCGCTGATGGCGGCGGCATTGGAGCTAAAGCCCGCAACTGCTTAGCTGTCGGATGCCGTCTCCTGTTCCGGCGCCGGCGGCGAACCGCCAGACGATCGTGCGCGTGGTAAGGCCCTTTGCTATGCGGCTGTTACCGCTTCTTAACCTTTGCCGGTGTACGGTGAAATGGGCGCGTTGTGAACGGCGCATGCGGCGTTGGGTGACGCCCTTGCCGCCCACCGGCCCCTGGCTCATAGTGGATAGTTCCTCCGTGAGCTGACGCAGCAGGAAGACATCATGGCGGACGACAAAGACGAAGACTCAAAACAGGCCATCTACAACGTCGACATCGATGTTTCCGTCGTCCTTGGGCAATCGAATTTACGAGTCAATCAGCTGCTGAAGCTGGGCCGCGGCGCCGTCGTCGAACTCGAGCAGAAGACTTCGGATCCGGTGGAGATGTTCGCCAACGACATTCTCATTGCGCGCGGCGAAGTCGTCATTACGTCGGGCGACAAGATCGGCGTTACCCTGACCGAACTGGTCAAGTCGATCTATAACGCCGGCGCCTAAAGCCCCTCTCCCGTCGACTGAATTTCTCTGGAACATCGACCGGTGTTCTTTTAAACACTGCGCACCTCATTACTTTGCAGTGTGGCCCCATTTCGCATGCGCCTCCTCTACCATCATCCCTTGCTCGCCAGCGCACGCAAGGTGCGCCTTGCACTTCATGAAAAGAGACTCTTTTTCGAAGAGAAAATCTCGCTGCCTTGGGAGCGCGAGGAAGCGATCCTGCGTCTCAACCCCGCCGGCGAGATGCCGGTCCTCGTCGACGAAGACGGCACCACGGTGTTCGATCCTGTCACGATTTGCGAGTACCTCGAAGAGGTCTATCCCGAGCCGGCATTGATCCGCGGCACTCCTGCCGAGCGCGCTGAGGCCCGCCGCCTCGCGGCGTGGTTCGATCATAAGTTTCAGCGTGAGGTCATCCAGCACCTCGTTGTGGAAAAACTGGTAAAGCGCGCGATGGCCAATCATGCGCCCGATTCACGCGCGCTGAAGGTGGGCCGTGATTTTCTGGTCACGCACCTGCAATACATCGGGGAGCTGACCGAGCAGCGCGGATGGGTCGCCGGCAGTGCCCTGACGCTGGCCGACCTCGCCGCCGCCGCCAATATTTCATTGGTCGACTATTGCGGCGACGTCCCATGGGAGAGTTATCCGGCGGCGAAGGAGTGGTACGTGCGCATTAAATCGCGCCCGAGCTTCCGGAGCCTCTTGCGGGATGTCGTTCCCGGCATTCCCCCAGCGCCGATTTACGCCGACCTCGATTTCTAATTCAGTACTTCACGTCGAGCTGCTCGATGGCTTGGCGCGCGGCCTTTGCGGCCTCGGAGTCCGGTGCCAGTTGGATCAGCGCCACCCAATCAAGCCGTGCCTCGGTAAGGCGGTTTTTCAAGCGGTAGAGGGTCGCGCGCTCCAGCAGTGCGTTCACATTGTTTGGATCCGCTTTCACGGCCGCCTCGGCATCGGTCATCGCCGCATCGATCGCATCGAGGTGCCGGTGGGCACTGGCGCGAAAAGCTAACGCGTCCGCATGGCCGGGGCGGATGGACAGGGCGAGGTTCAGATCGTCGACCGCCTCGCGATATTTCTTGCCTTCGGCGAGCGTGGCGGCACGGTCGACCAGGAGATTTGATTGCTCCTTGCTTCCTTTTGCCGCCAACTTCAATCCCGCCGACTGCGCTTCGTAGGCGCGGCCGATTTTTTCTTCTAGTAACCAAGCCTGACCGGCTTGTGCCAACATTGCCGTGCGCAGCGGTGCGGGGTTCTGCAATTGCTCGGCCAGCTCCTCGAGTTTCTGGGCCCCGCGGCTGTAGTCCTTGAGGCCGATCAAGGAGAGCGCTTGGCAGTGGCGCGCCGGATCACCGCCGCCGAGATCCAGCCAGCGGCCCGAAAACAGAAAGCTCTTCTCCGGCTCTTGCCGCGTCATGTTGAGACAGAATTCGTAGGTCACATCTGGGCGTTTTGTGTCGGGCTCCGGCAACTGCGGCGCGGTTGGCGCTGGGCTGGCGGCGTAGGCGCCGGTCGTGATCAGGAACAGCGCGGCGGCTGTACGGTTCGCGTGACGTTTCATGTGGACACCTTTGCTGAGACTTCGTCGATCAAGGCGCAGAGTTTTTCCAAATCGGCGGGGCGCGACAGACGGTGGTCGCCGTCCTTCACAAGCAAGATCTGCACATCCGCGCCGGTAATATTTTCCGCCACCCGCAGCGACGTTTGCCAGGGGACGGCGCTGTCTTGTTGGCCTTGAATGAGCCGCACCGGACAAGAAATAGCGATGGGGTTTCCGAGCAAGAGGTTGCGGCGGCCATCTTCGATCAGTTGGCGGCTAATGCGGTAGGGACCATCGTTGTATTCGCTCGGCAGCTCGACGATGTCGGTATCAGTGAGCGTCTGGCGTTGGTCCTCGCTGAACTTCGTCCACATAAGGTCTTCGGTGAAGTCGGGACCGAGTGCGATACCAACCAGGGCGGCAATGCGGCGCGGCCGCGCCAGGGCCGCGCGCAACATGACCCAGCCGCCCATGCTCGATCCCACCAGCGCCTGGGGCCCTTCGCTTAACCCGTCGATGACGGCGATGGCGTCCTCGGTCCAGCGGGAAATGGTGCCGTCCTCAAATCGGCCGGAGGACGCGCCGTGGCCAAACAGGTCGAAACGCACGAACGCCTGCCCCCTGCGCGCGCAGTGAGCTTCCAGCGCCATGGCCTTATTCCCGCCGCGGTCCGACATGAGCCCATGGAGGAAGATAACCCCAGGTGCCCGGCCTTGGAGGCGGTTGTAGGCAAGCCGCGCGCCGCCGGCACGGGGCAGGAATTCAGGTCCGAGAGTCATGGCTGCAGGGGCGGTCCGCGACGTGTTACAAACGCATTGGCCGTGGTCATTCACGGGTACGCGCGACCTTAACATCGGAAGAAGCCGTGGCAAGTTTGCCTAAGACCAGCCTGCAAATCTTGCCGAATCTCGTGACCGGCGGCGTGGAGCGCGGGACCGTCGACGTCGCCCAGGCCCTGGTGCGGGCGGGATGGCGCGCGCTGGTCGCCTCGGCCGGGGGGCCGATGGTGCGGGAATTGGAGCGAGCCGGCGCCGAGCACATCACCTTACCGCTGGCCACCAAAAATCCCTGGGCCATGCGCGCCAACGTCGCACGCCTGAGCGAGGTGATCCGCGCCCAGAACGTGAGCATCGTCCATGGGCGTTCCCGCGCGCCCGCTTGGAGCGCACGTGAGGCGGCGGCAAAGACGGGGGTGCCGTTCGTCACGACTTTTCACGCGATTTACGGCGCCGGGCCCTTCGGTCTGAAAAAACTTTATAATCGCGTCATGACCGAAGGCGAGTTGGTGATCGCCATTTCCAACTTCACCCGCGATCACATTTTGTCCGCGTACGCCGTGCCGGCTGAGCGTATCCGGGTCATTCACCGCGGCGTCGATGTTCAATTCCTGAATCCCACCACCGTAACGCCCACACGCCTGATCCAGCTGACCTCGAAATGGCGCCTGCCCGTGACGGCGCCGGTGATCATGCTTCCGGGGCGCCTGACATCGTGGAAAGGCCACGATGTCTTGATCGACGCCTTGGCCGAGCTGAAGCACCGCGGCGGCGGAACCCTCGATATCCGTTGCCTGATGGTTGGCCAGGATCAAGGCCGCAGCCGCTACCGTGCCAGCATCGAGAACTACGCCACCACGCGCGGTGTTGAAGGCAACGTTCAAGTGATCGACGACTGCGGCGACTTGGCGGCGGCGTACATGGCAACCGATGTTGTCGTGTCGGCATCCACGCGTCCCGAAGCCTTCGGACGGGTGGTCGCCGAAGGCCAAGCCATGGGCCGGCCGGTCGTGGCGCCTGCCCATGGCGCCGCACCGGAAATCATTGTTCCGGGAGTCACGGGTTGGCTCTTTACGCCAAGCGACCCGGTGTCGCTGGCCGATGCCCTCACCCGGGCAATCAATCTTTCCAAGGACGAGCGCGCGCGCATTGCCGATATTGCCATTAAGCGCGTACGAGAGTTGTTTAATAAAACCGACATGTGCGCGAAGACGGTCGCGGTTTACGACGAAGTCCTGGCGCGCCGCGCGCCGCGGTCATAAATACGCCGAGCCGGATTCTAATTGTCGCGACCGACGGGCTCGCGCGGCTTATCCCCGCCTTAGGCGCCATGGCCGCCATCCGCGCCACCCATGACCACGCGAAAATTGTTCTGCTCACGGCGGGTGCGGCGGCGGAGCTTGCCGCCGCGTCCTCTTATTTCAACGAAGTGTAGATCGACGATACGATAAATAATGCCGGCCTTCGTGCTCAGATTCGGCTTCGCGCCCGGTTGCGCGCCGCGGAATTCGATCGGGTTTACGACTTCGCGTGTTCGCCGCACTCCCGCCGATTGTTCTGGCTGATGTACGGCTGGCAGGCCTTGCCGTTCAATCGTGCGGCAATCCCTTGGTCGGGAACCATCCCCGGCACGGCGCTTTTACACGATGAGCCGCGCCGCCCCGCCATGCATTTGATCGATCGCTGGAATGCGCAACTCCGCGCCGCCGGCGTCTATGGCGCATTGCGCACCGACATTTCCTGGGTCGCGCGGCAGGTGAAAACGTTCAACCTGCCCTTTCGTATGTCAAAGCCTTTTGTCCTCATCTCCTTGGACCCTGGCCCGGGAACGATTTGACCGGTGCAACATTTCGTGGAATTGGCGCATCTGCTCGCCGCCGAGGGCCGCATACCGGTGCTGGTGGGGCTCGCTCCGTTGGAGGGCATCGCCGGCCAGGTGTGCGAGAGCTGCCCAACGGCGGTGGATCTCACCGGCCGGACCAGTGTCGGTGATTTGATATTCCTAACCTGGGCAGCGTCCGCCGCTCTCGGCCCCGACAACGGCATTATGCACGTCACCGCCGTGGCCGGGTGCCCGTCGGTCGTGCTTTATGATTTGGCCTCCGACCCGGCACTCGTCGGCCAGCGGGGCGACGCCGTGACCATCGACGCCGTGACCATTCTAAGGCGCAATCAGTTAGCCGACGTGCCGGTAGGCGAAGCGATGGCGGCCCTGCAGCGGAGCCGGCGCGAGCGCGCCAGGCCGTAATGGGGTTTGATCCGACTCAATCGCAAAGGATCAAACCCTGACGCGCGCCGCGCCCCCATTGCTTGACTTGGTATCCCACCGCCTTAGATTGCGCCGACCTATATAAAGTGAGCCGATTCCAAATGGTTGCCATTACATTGCCCGACGGAAGTGTTCGCCGGTACGAGCGCGCGGTTACGGGCGCGGACCTCGCCGCCGATATTGGCCCCGGCCTCGCCAAGGCCGCGTTGGCAATCAGGATCGACGGCATACTAAGAGACCTAAAATCACCCCTGGATCGCGACGCGAAGGTGGCCATCGTCACCCGCAAGGATGCCGAGGCTCTTGAGCTTCTCCGCCACGACGCGGCCCACGTCATGGCCGAGGCGGTGCAAGAGCTGTTTCCCGGCACCCAAGTCACCATCGGTCCGGCCATCGAGAACGGCTTCTATTACGACTTCGCCCGCAACGAGCCGTTTACCTTGGACGACTTGCCGAAGATCGAAGCACGCATGCGCGAGATCGTCGACCGCGACGAGTCAATCACCCGCGAAGTGTGGGCGCGCGATAAGGCGATCGCTCACTTCCTCTCGATCGGCGAGCAATACAAAGCCGAGATTATTCGCGACCTGCCGTCAGGCGAGGAGATTTCCGTCTACCGTCAAGGCAATTGGATGGATCTGTGCCTTGGCCCCCACCTGCCCTCCACCGGAAAATTGGGCAAGGCATTCAAACTCACCAAGCTTGCGGGCGCTTATTGGCGCGGCGATTCCAACAACGCCATGTTGCAGCGGATCTACGGCACCGCCTGGGCTGAAGAAAAACAGCTCGCCGAATACCTCACCATGCTCGAGGAAGCGGAGAAACGCGATCACCGCAAGATCGGGCAGGACATGGACCTGTTCCATCTCCAGTCGGAAGCTCAAGGGAGTGTCTTTTGGCACCCGAAGGGATTCATGTTGTGGCGCCAGCTGGAGCATTACATGCGCCGGCGCTTGGATGCCGCGGGCTATGTCGAGGTCAAGACACCGCAGTTGATGAATTCAAAGCAGTGGGAGACCTCGGGTCACTGGGGCAAGTACCGCGAAAATATGTTTGTCGTGCCGGACGAAGTTCCCAGCACCGACGAGAATGCGCCGGTTTTGTCGGGCAGGGGCGAGTTGATGGCGCTGAAGCCCATGAACTGCCCGGCGCATGTCCTCATCTTCCGCCAAGGCATCAAAAGCTACCGCGATCTGCCGATTCGCATGGCGGAATTCGGCTGCTGTCACCGCAACGAGCCCCACGGCGCGCTTCACGGAATCATGCGTGTGCGCCAGTTCACGCAGGACGACGCGCATATCTTTTGTCGTGAGGACCAGATTGTCGACGAGGTTCGTCAGTTCTGCGAGCTGCTCGACGTTATTTACAAGGACTTGGGCTTTGAACGTTACGCGATCAAGCTGGCGTTGCGCCCCGAGAAGCGTTTCGGCACCGACGAAATGTGGGACCGTGCCGAAAACAACCTGCGCGACGCCGTTCGCCTCGCCGGACGAGCCGGGCCGGAATACGGATGGCAAGAACTGCCAGGCGAAGGGGCTTTTTACTCGCCGAAGCTCGAGTTCCACCTCACCGATGCCATCGGGCGTACATGGCAGTGCGGCACAATCCAGCTCGACTATGTGCTGCCGGAACGTCTCGATGCGACCTACATCGGCGAGGACGGAGCGAAGCACCGGCCGGTGATGCTCCACCGCGCCATTCTGGGCACGTTCGAGCGTTTCCTTGGCATCCTGATTGAGCACCACGCCGGTAGATTCCCGCTGTGGCTGGCGCCGGTTCAGGCGTGCGTTTGCACCATTACCGATGACGCCGGCGCCTACGCCGCAGAGGTTGCCGCAACGTTGAAAGCCGCCGGCCTTCGGGTCACCAGCGACCTGCGCAACGAGAAGATCAACTACAAGGTACGGGAGCACTCGCTGGCGAAGGTTCCAGTACTTGTGGTGGTGGGCAAGAAAGAGGCGGAAACCCGCAGCGTTGCCCTGCGGCGCTTGGGCGGTGCCAACCAAGAAGTCCTTGCGCTGACCGAGGCAGCCGATAGACTTGCCCGCGAGTCTGCGGTTCCCGGCGCGTAAACGCGGGGAACCGTGGTTTTATTTGAGGCGCTACGGACTCACGCCCTTCGGAACAACGGCAACAGGAGACTGATACATCGCTAGATTCGACCAGCAGGCGCCCGCGTCCAAAAGCGATGGACCGCGCACCAATCAAGAAATCGATAACCGTACGGTCCGACTCATAGGCGCAGACGGCGAAAATTTTGGAGTCGTAGACCGCGAAACCGCCCTCCGCAAAGCTGACGAGGCCGGTCTTGATTTGGTGGAAATTTCGCCAAACGCCGATCCGCCCGTTTGCAAGATCCTCGACATCGGCAAGTACAAGTACGAGGAGCAAAAACGCAAGAACGAGG
>SHVO01000040.1 GCA_009694245.1 Rhodospirillaceae bacterium
GCCACAACTACGCCACAACCCAATCCGCTTATTTTTGCCGGTAATAGCCCTATCAGCCGCATAGAAACTCAGCCCCCTTTTTAGTGTCGAGTTTCTTTGACTATCGCCCTGATCGCCTTGTCGGCATTGCACAGGTCAAGCGCCTCCCGAATCTGATCTGCTTCCCTGTCAACAGCCCGATATTACTGCCCGATAGTAATTTCGGGCATTTCGGGCGCTAATTTCGGGCGGTTGGACTGCCAAAACCAAGTTGGATTTAATTTAACTTCAATTTGGTTTTGGACTTTTGGGAACAGCATCCAGAACAGCCCGAATCGCGGCTTTATCCGCATTGCACAGGTCAAGCGCCTCCCGGAGCTGGTCAGCTATCAGAATAAGGGTGCGTTGGGTCCATTCCCCGTCAGGCCGGGAAGGCCCGACACAGGACTCTAGATAGAGTGTCAGGGACGCTTGGCGCTGGCAGCGGCACCAGGCGCTCGATCATGCGTCGGAAGGGTAACTGTATGCACACCTAGGCGCTCAAATGGCGTGGTTAGAAGGCTATGTCAGGGATTACGGCCGTTGGTATAATCTGCCGTTCCCGAGGCTTAGCGTTTGTTGCCGGGGGCTGCGAGATGGCAGCGCTGGCGAATGGGGCAAACTGCTACGGCGCTAATTTCCGCGGCCTCATCTCAAGCCAATTTCCGACATACAACATGAGTTGGCCGCGTCCCTGACGATCGGATTCTGAAGCCGCCGCGTCCTCGGAACTTAACCCCCGGAGGCCAAACCCATTCTTCTCCAGGACGCGGATTGAGCCAAAATGCCGTTCGAAGGTCGTTACGAAAACCCGCGCGACACGCCCCGTGCCGGCCATCCAGTCGATGAGGCCGCCGACCATTTCGCTGGCATAACCCTGCCCTTCATAGCCCGGCACGACGCTATAACCCAGGGTGGTGGTGCCTTGATCGTCAGGCTGGCCGGCCAGACCGACGGTGCCGATGGAGACTCGCGGCTGGCGCAGAATCGCGTACCAGTTCCACCAGCCCGGTAGAGCGAAGCCATTCTCCAACTGATCGGCGAAGTACTCCTGCACGTCGGCCAGCGTGTCGGGCGGCCAGGACTGCGGAATCTCCGACTGAATCAGCGCGGCGAAGCGTGGCCGGTCACTGGCATCGGCACGCGCCAAGGTGGCCGTTGCGGCTAACAATTCGAGCCGAGGTGTCGAGATATTCAAAGACTTGCGGTCATAGGGCCGGCGGTTTTCCGCTGGCGGCGGACTCACTTGGCGCCGGCCGCCGGCTTGGTTGCGGGCGCTTCGGCTTTGGGCTTCGCTCCCCCACTTTTTTGCACGTCGGCGGCGACCTGAAGGCGCACGATGCGATCCGGATAGGGTACCGCACCGTTCTCGTTGGGATCACCCTTGCGGATACGGTCAACAAACTCCATGCCCGAGACGACGTCGCCCCAATAGGTGTATTGGCCATCGAGAAAGTCGCTTTCGCTCAGCACGATAAAAAACTGGCTGTCGGCACTGTTGATATTGGGCGAGCGCGCCATGGAGACGGCCCCGCGTACGTGCTTACCTTCGTTGAACTCGGCGGCGAGGGTCTTGCCCGAACCACCCGTGCCATCGCCCTTGGGATCGCCGGTCTGCGCCATGAATCCGTCAACGACCCGGTGAAACACAATGCCGTCGTAAAAGCCCTGGCGGACCAGTTCCTTGATGCGCGCGACGTGATTCGGGGCGATCTCCGGATGCATCTTGATGACCACCAAGCCATGCTCCAAATCGAGGTAAAGGGTATTTTCCAAGTTCGGCATCTCCAATGGCTGAACGGGTTGTTGCGCGAAGGTGGACCCAGCTGACACGAGCAGGAAGACCTTGGCCGCGATCAAGATCAAAAACATCCGTGCCCTGCGCAATGCAAAAGCTCCAACTAAGGTCTGCGTCATGTGGTTCCGTGCCCAAAAATCCGCCCAGTCATAACGCCCGGCCTCGTCTTACACAAGGCGCAGACGCCAACATTGCCGGGCAATATGGCTAAATTCGGGATTTGGCTAGGCGTTGTACTTCGCCCGGACGCTGCGGTTCACTGCCGCCGGCACGAAGCTGGAAATGTCACCGCCCAGGCGGGCCACTTCCTTGACCAGACGCGAGGCGATGAACTGATTGCGCTCCGACGCCATGAGGAAAAGAGTCTCGACCTTGCCGTTAATGCGGGTGTTCATGCCAGCCATCTGGAATTCATATTCGAAGTCCGACACCGCGCGTAAACCTCGGATGATCAGGTCCGCGCCGCGGGTGGTGACAAAATCCATCAGCAGCGTATCGAATGGCACGACCTCGACCTTGGCGGCCTTGAGATCGAGTTTATCAACTTCGCGCCGGCACATGGCGACGCGCTCTTTGAGCGAAAACAACGGTCCCTTGCCAATATTGACCGCGACCGCCACGACCAGTTTGTCCACGACCTTGACCGCGCGGCTGACAATGTCGAGATGCCCATTGGTGATGGGATCAAAGGTCCCGGGATAAACGCCGGTCCGGTATCGTCCGCCGCTCTCCGCAGCCGGCGCCCGCGTTTTCTTGGCCATCCTCATCCCCTGCTCTCGTCCGCTGGCGGGTTCTTCCAGCTTTCTTCAGCCACTGCATCTTGCTGAAGGTCACCGGCGTCTTGTCCCGCGCCGTCGCCGTTCTCCTCCAGAGGTAGGTGCGCCACCGAGGTGACGTGCTCGCCCTCGCCCGTGGCGAATAGCGTAACACCTTGGGTCGCCCGCCCGGCGACGCGAACATCGCCGATGGGAATCCGGATGAGTCGGCCGGCATCGGTGATCATCATGACCTGGTCCTTGTCGCCGACCGGGAACGATGCCACGACGTCGCCGTTGCGCTTGCTGGTGGCGATCGAAACGATGCCCGAACCGCCGCGCCCGGTGATGCGATATTCATAAGCCGATGTGCGCTTGCCAAATCCACGACGGGTGGCAGTCAAGATGAATTCCTCGCTGGCGGCGAAGCGTTTGAATTCATCCTCGGTCAGCACTTTGCCGGTGCCAAGGGGCTCGTCCGCAGCCTCTTCGGCTTCATCGCCACCGCGCAATTTCCGCACCATCTTGAGGTAGGCGTCGCGACTCTCGGTGTCGAAGTTGACGTGCCGCAGAATCGACATCGAAATCACTTCGTCAGCGTCTCCAAGCTTAAGGCCACGAACACCGATCGAGGAGCGGCCGGCGAACACGCGCACATCGTCGACCGTGAACCGAATGCACTTGCCCTGCCGGGTGGACAGGAGCACGTCGTTCTTGTCGTCGCATGTGGACACACCGATCAAGCGGTCGCCGCCGCCTTGCCCGCCTTCCTCCAGCTTCATGGCGATCTTGCCGTTGCGCATGACGTTGACGAAGTCCGAAAGGTCGTTGCGGCGCACGTTGCCGCTGGCCGTCGCGAACATAACGTTGAGCTGAGCCCAGGTGCTTTCGTCCTCAGGTAACGGCATGACCGTGGAAATGGTCTCGCCTTCTTTGAGCGGCAGGAGGTTCACCATGGCCTTACCGCGACTCTGCGGCGTGCCTACGGGCAGCTTGTAGACCTTGAGTTTATAAACCATGCCAAGGGTCGAGAAGAACAGCACCGGCGTGTGCGTATTGACGACGTACAGTGCGCGCACAAAATCCTCTTCCTTGGTGGCCATCCCGGCTCGGCCCTTGCCGCCGCGCCTTTGCGCGCGGTAAGTCGACAGCGGCACGCGCTTAATCCAGCCAGTGTTGGTAACGGTCACGACCATGTCCTCGCGCTGGATCAGGTCTTCAATATCGGTTTCGAACTCCAGCTCCTCGATCGCGGTCCGGCGAGGTGTGCCGAATTCGGTCTTCATGTCGACCAGCTCCGCGCGCATGATTTCAAAAAGCCGCGTGCGGCTCCTTAGGATTTCAAGATAGTTGACGATCTCGTCGCCGATTTCGCGCAGTTCGGCGTGGATCTTGTCGCGCTCCAGTCCGGTAAGGCGGTGCAGACGCAGATCAAGGATCGCCTTGGCTTGGTCCTCGGACAGTTTGTACTTACCCTCAATGACCTTACGGTCGGGCTCGTCGATCAACGCCACCAGCGGGGCGACGTCGTTAGCAGGCCAATCGCGGGCCATGAGCTGCTCGCGCGCCACCGCCGGATCGCGGGCGGCGCGGATCAGTTTGATGACGTCATCGAGATTTGCGACCGCGATGGCGAGGCCAACCAATAAGTGCGCGCGATTGCGCGCCTGATTCAGTTCATAGACCGTGCGGCGGCGGATGACTTCTTCGCGGAAGGTGATAAAGGCCTGAAGAATCTGTTTCAGATTCATCAGGATCGGTCGGCCGCCGTTGATCGCCAGCATATTGACGCCGAAGCTGGTTTGCAGCGGCGTAAACTTGTACAGCTGGTTCAAAACCACTTCGGCAACGGCATCGCGTTTGATTTCCACAACCACGCGCACCCCGCGCCGGTCGGATTCATCGCGCAGGTCGCCGATGCCCTCGACACGTTTATCCCGCACCAGCTCGGCCATCTTCTCGATCATCGAAGCTTTGTTCACCTGGTAGGGAATCTCGGTGATGATGATCGCCTGCTTATCCTTGCCGATGTCCTCGATCTCGCAGCGGCCGCGCATGACAATGGATCCGCGCCCGGTCATCATCGCCGCGCGGCTGCCGGAATGGCCGAGGATCACGCCGCCGGTCGGGAAATCCGGCCCCGGCACCAATTCCATGAGGCGTTCGTCACCGGTCGACGGGTCGTCAATCAGCGCGCAGGCAGCATCGATCACTTCGCCTAGATTATGCGGCGGAATGTTGGTCGCCATACCGACGGCGATACCGCCGGCGCCGTTGACCAAGAGGTTGGGGAAGCGCGCCGGCAGCACCAACGGCTCCGACTGGCTTTCGTCGTAATTGGGTTGGAAATCGACAGTTTCCTTGTCGATGTCGTCGAGCAGGGAATGGGCCGGTTTAGCCAGGCGTGATTCGGTGTAGCGCATGGCCGCGGCGGGGTCGCCGTCCATGGAGCCGAAGTTGCCCTGGCCGTCGATGAGCTGCACGCGCATCGAGAAGTCCTGGGCCATGCGCACCATGGCGTCGTAAATCGACTGGTCGCCGTGGGGATGGTACTTACCCATGACGTCGCCGACGATGCGCGCCGACTTACGGAAGGGCTTGTTGTACTCGTAGCCGCTTTCCTTCATGGCGTAGAGGATGCGGCGGTGAACGGGCTTGAGGCCGTCGCGAACGTCGGGAAGCGCCCGGCTCACGATCACGCTCATGGCGTAATCGAGGTAACTGCGACGCATCTCGTCTTCGATGGTCACGGAAATCATGTCGAAGGATGGGGGCTTGGGCCCGGAAGTACTTGGATTGGTCTCGCTCACCGGATTACTCGCAACAACATCGCGCGCATAAATTCACACCAAAATTTGCCCGTTTACGTTCGGATTGCTGCACCGCACCTCCGGAAACGGATTTAGATAAATACCGCCCAAAGCGCCACGGCGACAGCTAAAAAAGAGACCTCAGCAAGCATTAAACCTAGCAGATAGGGGAGGCCTCTCATAACGTTAGTTGGCGGCAAATATTGACGGAAACGGTGGCCGAGCGCGCCATGAAATCATCATAAACTAAATAATATACAACATATAATTATTCAAATTTATTCATCTACGGTATGAACCAAAAAAGACGGCATGAATTGGACATTGAGCGTTGTGCATCCGGTCGTTCAACTCTGGCCTGAAAATGCCAGGAGACCCGGGGCCAGCAATGCGCGCGGCACGCCGGCTCCGGCACCCCCAAAATTTTGCCCTCGGGTTTGTATCCTGGGGAAAATTGTGCGACGCAGTATCAGGAGCCGAAGGCCCTAGAACGGAATGTCGTCGTCCAGGGGACCGCGCCGGCCGCCGGCCTTCGCCTTGCCGCCGTTCTTTGGCGCATCGTAATCGGCGCCGGAATCCCAGCCGCCGCCAGCCGCGTCATCGCCCGCCCCACCGCCCGCGCCGGCCCCGGCACCACCGCCGCCCTTGCCGTCGAGCATGGTCAATTCGCCGCCGTAGCTTTGGAGCACAACTTCAGTCGTGTATTTTTCGGCGCCGGACTGGTCGGTCCATTTGCGCGTTTGCAGCGCGCCTGAAACATAGACCTTGCTGCCCTTTTTCAGGTACTTCTCGGCGATTTCTGCCAAATTCCCAAAAATGACGACACGGTGCCACTCGGTCTTTTCTTTCTTCTCGCCGGTTGCCTTGTCGCGCCAATTCTCGGACGTCGCGATGCTGAGGTTGGTGACCTTGCCGCCGCTCTGCATGGTCCGCACTTCGGGATCGCGGCCCAGATTACCGATGAGGATGACTTTATTGACGCTTCCGGCCATGCTGTTCTCCTGAGAATTGCCTAGAGCCCTTCCCGGGGCGGTGGAATCACCGCGCGATCATCGCCCGGGCGCTTTGGTGATAGTGTAAAAACTAAGTTATTTCAATGACTAAACCAGTCGTTGCTCCAATTCTCTGTTCGGCGTATGAAGGAAGACCCGACTGGAACATAAGAAGAACGTCTACCCCGAATGGCCGCCGATAGCAAGCCCCCTACGAGCACGAATACCCAGATCAAATTGCCCCAAATTCGGGTGCGGGGCGCGCGCGAGCATAACTTGCGTTCCGTCAACGTCGATCTTCCGCGCGATCGGCTGGTGGTCGTCACGGGTTTGTCGGGCTCGGGCAAGTCCTCGCTCGCCTTCGACACGATCTACGCCGAAGGTCAGAGGCGATATGTCGAATCGCTTTCGGCTTACGCGCGGCAGTTCCTGGAGCTGATGCAAAAGCCCGATGTCGATTCGATCGAGGGGCTGTCGCCGGCGATTTCCATCGAGCAAAAGACGACAAGCCGCAATCCCCGCTCCACCGTCGGCACCGTGACCGAGATCCACGACTATATGCGCCTCCTCTGGGCGCGCGTCGGCGTGCCCTATTCGCCTACGACCGGGCTGCCCATCGAGGCCCAGACGGTTTCGCAGATGGTTGACCGTGTCATGGCCATGCCCGAAGGCGCGCGCCTATATTTGCTGGCGCCGATCGTGCGTGGCCGCAAGGGTGAATACCGTAAGGAGCTACAGGAACTGCTAAAAAAAGGCTTCCAGCGCGTCAAGGTGGACGGCGCGCTGTACGAGATCGCCGAGGTGCCGGCGCTCAACAAGAAGCTCAAACACGACATCGAAGTGGTCGTGGACCGCTTGGTAGTGCGCGACGGCATCCAGAGCCGCCTCGCCGAGTCCTTCGAAGCCGCCCTTGGCCTGGCCGACGGTATTGCCTTTACCGAGAACGCCGATGCCAAAGGGGATTCCGCGCGCACGGTGTTCTCCGCCAAATTTGCCTGTCCCGTCTCGGGCTTTACCATCGATGAAATCGAGCCGCGGCTTTTCTCCTTCAATAATCCCTTTGGCGCCTGCCCGGCCTGCGACGGTTTGGGCGTGAAGATGTTGTTCGATCCCGTGCTGGTGGTGCCCGACGAAAACCTGAGCGTTGAGGACGGTGCGGTGGCGCCGTGGTCGTCGTCGTCGGTGCCGTCACCGTACTATCTCCAAGCGCTGAGGGGGGTGCTCGGGTACTTCGGCGCTAAGGTCGACACACCGTGGAAGAATCTGCCGGCCAAAGTAAAGGACGCGGTGCTCAACGGCACGGGCGACGACGAAATCACCATCAAGTTCAGCGACGACGTGCGCAAGTACGAGACGCGCAAGGCATTCGAAGGCGTGCTCAATAACCTTCAGCGGCGCTGGCGCGAGACCGATTCCGCCTGGATGCGCGAGGAATTGGAGAAATACCAGACCAGCCAGCCGTGCGAGGTCTGCAACGGCCACCGCCTCAAGCCCGAGGCGCTCGCCGTCAAGGTCGCCAAAAAGAACATTGCTGAGATCTCGGAGCTGAGCATCGCCGACGCCGCCGCGTGGTTCGCAGGCCTGTCGAAGTCGTTGGGCGCGAAGCAACTCGAAATCGCCCGCCGGATCTTGCGTGAGATCGACGACCGTCTGCATTTTCTCAATAACGTTGGCTTGGAGTACCTGACCCTCGCGCGCAAATCCGGCACACTCTCGGGCGGCGAGAGCCAGCGGATTCGATTGGCTTCGCAGATCGGCTCAGGCCTCACCGGCGTACTCTACGTGCTGGACGAGCCATCGATCGGCCTGCACCAGCGGGACAACAACCGCCTCCTGGAAACCCTGCGCCACCTACGCGACATCGGTAACACCGTGCTGGTCGTCGAGCACGACGAGGACGCGATCCGCAGCGCTGATCACATTATCGACATGGGCCCTGGCGCCGGAATCCATGGGGGTTCGATTGTGGCCGAAGGCGCGCTCGACGACATTCTCTCTTCCAAAGCTAGTCTCACCGCGGCTTATCTCACTGGCGCGCGCGAGGTGCCTCTGCCGGCCACGCGCCGCGTCGGCAACGGCAAGACCCTAACCGTCAGAGGCGCCACGGCTAACAACCTCCAATGCGTCAGCGTCGAATTCCCGCTTGGCACGCTGACGTGCGTCACCGGCGTTTCCGGCGGCGGCAAATCGTCGCTGGTGCTGGAGACGCTCTATAAGGGCCTCGCCAAGCACCTTTACGGCGCGCGCGACATTCCCGGGCCCCATGACAAAATCGATGGCATGAATCACCTCGATAAGGTCATCGACATTGACCAGTCGCCCATCGGCCGCACGCCGCGCTCCAATCCGGTGACCTATACCGGCGCCTTTACCCCGATTCGAGAGTGGTTCGCTGAATTGCCCGACGCCAAGGCGCGCGGTTACGCGCCGGGGCGCTTTTCCTTCAACGTCAAGGGTGGGCGTTGCGAAGCCTGCCAGGGTGACGGGTTGATCAAAATCGAGATGCACTTTCTACCCGACGTTTACGTCACTTGCGACGTCTGCAAGGGCAAGCGCTACAACCGCGAGACCTTGGAAGTGCATTTCAAGGGCAAAAGCATCGCCGACGTGCTCGACATGACGGTTGAAGAGGGCGTCGAGTTCTTCAAGGCCGTGCCCGCGATTCGCGAGAAGCTGCATCTCCTGAATCAGGTTGGCCTCGGCTACATCCATTTAGGCCAACAGGCGACGACGCTGTCGGGCGGTGAGGCTCAGCGCGTCAAGCTGGCCAAGGAACTCAGTAAACGCGCGACCGGACGTACCCTCTATATTCTTGATGAGCCCACCACCGGCCTGCACTTCGAAGATGTGCGCAAACTATTGGAAGTGCTGCATACCCTGGTCAATCAGGGCAATACCATGGTGGTGATCGAACACAATCTCGAGGTCATCAAAACCGCCGACTGGATCATCGACTTAGGCCCCGAAGGCGGCAACGGCGGCGGCCGAATCGTCGCCACCGGCACGCCGGAGGATGTGGCGCGCGTCAAAGAAAGTTATACCGGGCAATTCTTGACGGCGCGGCTGAAGACGGCTGCGAATCGGCAGGCCAAGAAACGCGCGTAGTATTCCCGCTCCCACCACCTGGAGTCCGCCATGCCCACCAGGCCCAGCCTCACCTTCTACCATTCACCCAACACGCGATCCTCCGGGGTGCGCGTCTTGTTGGAAGAACTCGCGGCACCTCACGACATGCACGTGCTCAACAACATGACGGCCGGCGAACAGCGTGCGCCCGCCTATCTCGCAATCAATCCCATGGGCAAGGTGCCCGCCCTCACCCATGGCGACGCGCTGATTACCGAACAGGTGGCGATTTTCATCTACCTTGCCGACCTTTTCCCCGAGGCCAAGCTGGCGCCCGCCTTCACCATCCCTTGCGCGGACCCTACCTTCGCTGGATGGCGTTCTACGGCGCCTGCTTCGAACCCGCCGTGGTCGACCGCGCCATGAAACGCGAGTCCGCACGGCCATCGACCTCGCCCTACGGCGACTACGACATCACCCTGCAGTCTCTCATCGGTCAGTTGAATGCCGGGCCATACATTCTCGGCGAACGATTCTTGGCGGCCGACGTGTTATGGGGGACGGCGCTCGCCTGGACCACGGCTTTCAAGCTTGTGCCCGAACATCCGGCGATCATGGACTACATAAAGCGAGTCGCCGCGCGCCCAGCATCGGTCCAGGTCAGGGAAAAGGATGCGGCATTGGCGGCGGCGCAGGCCGCCATCCTGTAGAATCGGGCGCCTTCTAATTCCTCACGGCACCAGCGTGTGCCAGTGCCCATCCTGCTTGGCGAGCCCGATAATCTCGTCGCGGGTTTCGCGGCCGTTGTAGTTATAAACCGGCTTGTCCTTGTAGGCCCATTGCGGCGCTTTGTCGGGACGAATGACGATCGACCATCCGCCCATAGGTTGGGCGCTGGCGCGCGCCCAGACCGGCAGCCAGACGATGCCCGTGCAAGCATCGTCGCAGATCACTTTGCCGCCGCTATCGCGGTCGTTGGTGAAGAACGGAATGCCGTCGTCGTTGGCGAAGTCAAAGCCGGTGGCTGTCTCGAAGACGCTGATCTCGACCGGACTCCAGGGCGGGTCCGCCGCCAGGGCATGGGGTGCAATGCTGTTGGCTAACGCCGCCAAGAGGATTCCGGTTCCAAGAATAAGTCTCTGCCAATTCGTGTGCATCGTCAGTGTTCTCCCAACCGGCGAAGGCCGGCATCAAATCGTTGCGCTCCATTGCACGCTGGTAAGAGCGCCCGAAGTATATCCTCACCGGCGTATATCCTCACCGGCGGCATGCTAAACGCTGCGCGACGCCTAGGGCAAGTAGTCTCAACGGAAATCTAGGCCACAAAGACCAGAACCAGCCCCCAGATCGACGCGGCCAGCAGCAGCAAATACGTGCCCGATGCACCGATGAACCGGAAAATATTCGGCGCCGGACGCGGAATCCCAACCACATGCAGGACGCGGAATAGGAAAAGCAACCCGCCGCCGGCTGCCAAGACAATGGGGTTGGTGCTGGCCGTCTCCAGCACTCCCATGAGGATCAACGACAGCGGCACATACTCGATAAAGTTGGCATGGGCACGCATGCGGGCAAGGAGGTCCTGATTTCCGCCGTCGCCCAGGGATACGTGATAACGCATGCGGCCGCGGCTGACCCGCGCGCACAGCGCGAGATAGAACAGGGTCATCACACAGGCGGATACGAGTGTGACCGGTAGCGGCGATGGCATGGGCTTCCCCCCCTACGTTCGTGTTCAGCACCTGCGGGACTTAGACTTAGACTCCGTCTCGGCACGGTGAATCGCCGTGCTGAAGAAGACTTCTATATCAATAAATCTAGCCCACTCGGCGATCCGATCAAAGGCTTCGCGGCCCTGCATTTTACGCTTCGAGATATCCCCATGACAGCCGCCCGAATACGGGATATCCCAGTAGTCGACGGCGTAATGCCGCACAGAATCCAGCTGTCAAGATCCCGCACCTGACACCCCAGCCTTCCATGTCACCCGAACTCGCTCCCCGCCAACGGCGCCTGGTCTTTGCGGCATGCATTGCCGCGCTTTTTACGGTGGCGGTCGAAGGCACCATTGTCGCGACGGCGATGCCGACGATCGTCGCCGATTTGGGCGGTTCTTCCCTGCTCGCCTGGGTCTTCGCGGCCTACATGCTGACCCAGGCGGTCACCATCCCGATCTACGGCCGTCTCGCCGACCTCTATGGCCGAAAACGCGTGTTATTTTTTGGCCTTGGCCTTTTCCTGATCGGCTGCACCTTTTGCGGGTTCGCTTCGTCCATGCTCATGCTTGTGGTCTTTCGGGCCGTACAGGGCGTGGGCGCCGGGGCGGTCATGCCCGTGACCTTGACCATCGTCGGCGACAGCTACCCTGCCTTGGAGCGCGTGCGTGTCCAGCCTTACCTTGCCAGCGTTTATGCCGGCTCGTCGATCATTGGACCGGTGCTGGGGGCCTTCATCGTCGAACACCTAAGTTGGCCGCTGATCTTTTGGTTCAATGTGCCGCTGGGCCTCGTCGCCGTCATCATGCTCGCCGTCTTCCTGAAAGAAACCCCGCGCGTTGTCCGCCATTCCATCGACGCCGCCGGCGCGCTGCTCCTCATGACCGCGATTACCGGCGTCCTTGTCGCCATGCTCCAGGCCGATAAACTTGGCTGGTGGATTTTACCGCTGGTAGCGGCTTCGACTCTGCTCTTCTTCCTGTTTCTGCGGGTGGAAAGGCGTTCACCGGAGCCTCTCTTGCCGCCGCACCTATGGCGCGACCGCACTCTGTTCGCCGCCAACGTCGGCAGCTTCGCGGCCGGCGGCGCCCTCATGGGCGTGAGCGTTTTTCTGCCGACTTACCTGCAGGGAGTCTTGGGCGATAGTGTCCTGGTCGCCGGCATCGCGCTATCGATCATGTCGTTTAGCTGGCCGATCGCCAGTACGATCGCAACCCGCATCATGATCCGCACGACCTATAGGACGACGGCAATCGGCGGCGCCGCGATCCTGGTGATCGGCAGCTTGGTCTTGGCTCTATTGGCCGCCCTACCGCTGGAGATGAGCGCACAGGTGTTGGGCGGCTGGTGGCCGGCCGCCGCCGCGTTTCTCATCGGCGCGGGCCTGGGCGTCATGAATTCAGCTCAGCATATCTCTATGCAGGAAGCCGCCGCCGGCCTCCGTGGCATTGCCACCGCCACGCAGTCATTCATGCGTATGGTCGGTGGTACTTTCGGTACGGCGATCCTCGGTGCCGTACTCAACCTCAGCCTGGCCTGGAAACTTCCCCTCCTCCATGACCCGGTACAGGCAGTCATGGATCCGACCTTGCGCGAGAGCCTTCCTACCGCCGAGATCCAGCGCCTCACCGTCGCAATCGGCGATTCCCTTGCCAACGTTTTCTGGGTCACGCTCGCCATCGCGGTGATCGCGGCGGCGGCGGTTTGGCTCGTACCGGACGTCCAGCCGGGCAAGCTCCACGAGCACAGCGCCCGGAAGTAAATCTAACAATAATGTCGAGCGATTCGGGGGCTTGCTTTTAGTGGCAATGCTTGAGCGAGAGGTTTGATCGTCGTCAAGGCCCCGGTCAGTCCTCCTGCCATCGTTGCTGGCAACCAAGTCCCGAGAAAAAATTGTAGATTTAGGTCCATATCATGCTGACTCGTGAGGATTGCATTGCGCTTTCCAGCCTGACCGAAGCTGAAATCACCGCCATCGCGGCGCATGAACGCTACCCTGCGGACATCGCCGCCCAGTTGAGCCACTATCTTGTCGTCGCGCCGACCGGGCAGCTCTATATCAAAGAAGCGATCAAGGACGACCTCGCACGGCCGGACTAACGCCCCCCAGGCCTGGCTGGCCACTCGCCAATGACATCGCTGCTTTGCGGCAACCGGCCGACAGATTAGAGTGTTCCGGCGGATCGTTGATGATCCGCAGTGAAATGCAGGAGTCCAAAATGGTTGCCCAGAATCTCCCAAGGAACCAGTAAAGAGCGCCGTACCGCCTGGTATCGCGAAAAAGGGCAAGCCCAGTACCGACGATGACGGCGAAGAAAGGCCCGGTGATACCATAGTTCTCAAGCAAAGGACCTTGCCGACGGGACTTTCGCGGGCAATCGTTATTACCGGAGTCATCGCCAGCTTCGCCGGCCTTGCTGCGGGACTTTTTGGCAGCCGATAAGATCTTGTCCCGGCACCGAACTCGGCGAACTGTTTCATGTACCGCATTGATCGGCTCGCCGGCGGCGTTCAGTTCTGCGGACCCCAGGGATGCTTGGAACTCCCGGACCGACCTGCCGCCGCACCGTAAGCCTCCCCGCGACTTACGCGCCTTCCAGAAGCCGTTTCAGCGACGCCAGATCGTCATCAACTTTCCTCATGGACTGGGAGAATTGCGTCTCACCCATGTATGTTGGCTTGGTGAAGGTCAGCACGTAGACCGCACCACCTGGCACCACGCACCCGGGCACGGCCCATTCCGTGCCGTCGACATCGCCGAAGACGTAATCGAATACGTCGCTCGCTGCATTGCCGGTCAGCATTAAGCTGCCGGGTCCGCGCGCCGTCTCAACATTCCAGGCGCCGTCCCCTCGAAGCGCGCCGGTCTTGTTGATGTGCACAGCTTACCGAGGCCAATTGCGGGCTTCCATCAACAAATCGAAAACTTTCTTTGGCTCACACGCCATGGCAATCGACTTCGTGATGGTAGGATGCAGCGGTCTAGCGAGTTTTCCGCTCTGCCTGCCCGGGCCGCCTTCACCGGCCTGATAGTTCTCGCGAATATCATAGCGCGCCAGTGCATCATCGACGCTTTTCGAGGTCATGCCACGCTAGAATCCCAGCGCTTCTTTCCACTTTCCGAACGGGCCGTAGACTTCAAGCTCTTTCCCCAGCTGCAATTTGGTGAAAGAGGGGTCGGCGTATTCCCCACCAACCACCCAGTAGCTGTTGCTGGCGACCTCCTCCTCAGCCTTCAGAACGTAGCGGACCGTGGCATGGTCGACGGTCCTGCTGGTAAGCTCGCGCCAGCACACCTTGGCCTCGCGCTCGTTGAAAAGGCCGCGCACTTCCAGCTGCGTGCCCGGGGCTGGAATCGTGAAGGACGTATCGGCATACTCGCCGCCGACGACGTAGAATCGCTGAGAAAACATAACCCGGTGAACTCCTGAATACGAGGCATCCGCGCCGGACATACAATAGCCCAGCCGCGGAAGGGAGCGTCATTGAACTTCGGACCGGGAAGCTTATGGTGGCGAAATGAGTTCTCCCGCGCCCACGGCGAGGCCCATCCATATCGTCGGCGGCGGGCTGGCCGGCAGCGAGGCCGCCTGGCAAATCGCCCAGGCGGGCATTCCCGCCGTCCTACACGAAATGCGCCCGGTTCGAACGACCGCGGCCCATAACACCGCAGGCCTGGCCGAGTTGGTCTGCTCCAATTCCTTCCGCTCCGACGACGCCGAATACAACGCCGTCGGGCTGCTCCACGCAGAAATGCGCCGGGCGAATTCGTTGATCCTTAGCTCAGCCGATGCCCATCGTGTGCCGGCGGGTTCGGCCTTGGCCGTCGACCGTGACGGATTTTCCGCTGCCGTGGAAACCGCCCTGGTTTCGCATCCGTTGATCACCGTTGATCGCGTGGAAATTGCCGGGCTTCCGCCCGAGGATTGGGATTCCGTGATCATCGCCACCGGGCCGCTCACTTCACCGGCTCTGAGCGAGGCCATACGCGGTCTCACCGGTGAAGATTCGCTGGCCTTTTTCGACGCCATCGCGCCGATTGTCTATCGCGAAAGCATCGACATGAACATCGCCTGGTTCCAGTCACGCTACGACCGCGGGGCCGAAGTTAAAGGCGGGGGCGCCGACTACATCAATTGCCCCATGGACAAAACGCCGTACGAAGACTTCATCCACGCCTTGCGCGCGGGGGAAAAGACCGAATTCAAGGAATGGGAAAAGGATACACCGTACTTCGAAGGCTGCTTGCCGGTCGAAGTGATGGCCGAACGCGGGGTTGAAACGCTCGCCCACGGGCCGATGAAGCCGGTGGGCTTACGCGATCCGCGCGTCGGGCGACGTCCCCATGCGGTCGTACAATTGCGCCAGGACAACGCGCTGGGCACGCTTTTTAACATGGTCGGCTTCCAGACTAAACTTAAGCACGCCGATCAGGTTCGTGTGTTCCGCATGATCCCTGGCCTAGAATCCGCCGAATTCGCGCGTCTTGGCGGAATTCACCGCAACACCTTCATCAATTCGCCAAGGCTTCTGGATCGTACCCTCAAGCTAAAAGCCATGCCCCGTCTGCGTTTCGCCGGGCAGATCACCGGCTGCGAAGGCTACGTTGAAAGCGCGGCCGTGGGTTTGATTGCCGGACGGTTTGCCGCGGCTGAGCGAAGGGGCGTCGTGCAGGCGCCGCCGCCCGTGACGACGGCCATGGGCGCGATCCTCGCGCATATTACCGGCGGGGCCGACGCCGCCACGTTCCAGCCCATGAACGTGAATTTCGGACTATTCCCTGATATCGAAGCGAACGACGGTCGGGGGCGCGACGCCAAAGGTCGTATCCTCAAAGGTCGCGATCGCAAAAAAGCGATCGCTCTGCGCGCGCTTTCCGATATCGACCGTTGGTTAGGGGTCACGCAAGTGGCAGCCGAGTAGCCGCACGATTAATATACGCCGCGCCAAGCGTTCCAGGCGAGCCGCACGACCGCCGGACGTTGGAGCGCGTGTCGCGGATCGAAGATATCGAAGCTTCTTCGGGCAAGTCCTTTCAGATAGTGGTCCGCGAGCGTCGCGGGCAGCAGGGCCGGCAGCGCACGCCGGTCGATCAGTCTTCGAAAATCGCGGGCCGTTTCGAGATGCGCCCGGGCTCGGCGGGCGATCTGTTCAACCACGGCCGCTATTTTTGCCGCGTTGCGTTTCTCCGGCAAATCGTGCGGGGTCAGGTTCTCCGCCGCGAGCAGGTCGTGCGGCAGCATGAAACGATTGGCGCGGGCGTGATACAAAACTGCCCGCAGCAATCCGGTCAGCGCCCAAGCGATGCCGACGTGGCGACCCGCCAGTTTGCTGTCGGCGTCGCCAACCCCGAGCACTTCCAGCACCAGCGCGGTCAGGCTCGCCGACGTACCTTCGGCGTAGTTCTCCAAGGCCGCGACATCGGGCGGCGACTCATCGGTCAAATCCTGGGCCCGCGCGTCGAGCAAGGCGTCGAAATGGATTCGCGATAAACTGTGTCCGCGGATCGCCGACGCCAGGCCTTCCACCACGGGGTTGCCTGTCGGAGGGTTACCTGCCGGCGGATTACCGGCGGGCACGTCGCCGCCTGCGTAAATCGCGGCGACCACGTCACGCCACCATTGTAGCTTGATTTGTCCGATAAGGTTTTCGGACACGCTCTCGCGCACCCTCGCAACTTCGGCGTTGAACGCGTAAAGCGCCATCACGCCTCCGCGCGCCGGCAAAGGGGCGAAGACCGCCGTCAGAAAGCGATCGCGGTCATCCCGCTTGACTATTTCAGACACGTAGTGCGCGGTGGCGGGCATGGGGTGGCGGGGCCGTCCCTTTGATGGTCTGACGTATTAGCCGCGGATCACTCTATAGACCGATTGTGCGGAATACAGAATGGAGTAACATGGCGACTGGTAAAAAGCCGGTCGCATGACCACCGCGGCAATTGAAGGGAACCACCCATGAGCGCCATTCTCATCTCGTTACGCAATACCGTTATCGCCGGGGTCATTATGGCAGTGGTTATATTCGCTCTGCTTATTGTGACGGACCAAGCTCAAACCGGATACGGAATGGCCTTCTTTGCCTTCGTCTTCCGGTTGCTGCACGTCATTAGCGGCGTCATGTGGATCGGGCTG